>JAZKGV010000132.1:0-20350 GCA_040385725.1 Bacteroidota bacterium
ACATGGCTTATCGCTTCTACGGTTGGATACAATGCTTATACTTTCACAATAGAAACACTGTTGTATATTTTAATTGGTGGAGTCGGCATGTATAAACTCACCAGCAGCCTGCAATTAAATAAACATGTATGTGCTATTGCTGCTGTTGCTTTTATATGTTGTGGTTACAATGTTGGGCACCTGCAGCATTTTAACTGGTTGAGTGGCGCTGCCTTTCTGCCCTGGTGTTTCTGGAGTTATCACCAATTACTTAATAATCCGGTTCTTAAAAATATTATAAGAACGGTTTTGCTTTTTTACATGCTGGTGGCATCTGCACATCCCGGTATCACCATCAGTGCCTTTTACTTTTTTCTTGCTTACAAATTGTTCTTTCTTTTTTCAAAAAATGAAAATAAAAGCATCGGTGAAAAGTTAAAACAGTCTGGGAAAAGTCATCTTATTTTTTTAGTACTGTTTACATTACTGGCTGCAGGAATGATAACAGGCTACCTGGATATACTACCACATTTTTCAAGAAGTGAAAAGGTTAGCCTGGCTGATTCATTACTTAATCCAACAACATCCCAAAGCTGGATGAGTGTATTGTTCCCTTTTGCCACTGTAAAGAACGAGGCTCTTTTCAATACAGATGTAAGTATGAGAAACAGCTATTTTAGTCTCACACTATTGCTGTTTTTTTTATTGAGCTTGTTTAGTAAAAAAACAAAGCTTCAAAATTTCCTGTTGTTCACTGGCCTGTTCTTTTTGTTACTTTCCACTGGAGGGATATTTAAAACACTTGCTTATAAATTCATTCCTTTTATTGGGTATGTAAGGTTGAACGGTGAGTTCAGGATATTTTCAATTTTTTGTTTTCTACTGGTTGCTGGTATTGAACTTGATAAATTCATCAAACAGCAAAAACCATTTTACGGAAACATTAAATGGATCTATTACCTGGCGGAGATAATTGTGATAGCAGCGGTCGCTTTTGGGATTTACGAATCTGTACACAGCAGGCAAAGTATATTTTATAATACGGGTAGTATAAGTTCCCAGGTTGGTTTATCAGCTAAGCTAAAAGCAATGATCGATGCCATCAGTTTTTATGATACACTCTGGATGCAGGGATTTATACAATTGTTTTTACTCTGGGCTATAAAATGGGCCATGCGTTTCAGGCTTTGGAGTTTATTGAAAAAAATTGTTGTTGCCGATGTGATCATTGCCTGTTTGCTGAATATTCCTTTTACCGGCGCCGGCAAAGTATCTGTTGCCACTATTCAGCAGGTGATCAATAAATCATCAAAAGGAATTATAACACCCAAACTAATTCCTATTAATCAATACGACACAATAAGTACTGATGAAGAAGCAATGATCGGCGACTGGAGTATGTATAATAAACAACCAGGCTCAGTAAGTGCAGTATTTTATCCCATTATTTTAAAAAGTACAGAGTCTTACTTTGAAAGCAATATCCAATACAGCAACAAAGCTTTTCTTTTTACTGATGATACAACTGTCAATATTTCCATACGATCATTTTCTCCACAAAAAATTGATGTAATTATTAACAATGCTACAGGAGGTCATTTAATTTTGCAGCAGAATTTTTATCCGCATTGGTATTACAGTAATGGAAAGCAAAAAAAAGAAGTGGAGCCATTTGGCGCCAGTTTTATGAGTGTGCCAATAAGCAAAGAGAATAACAAAACCAGCTTTGTATTTGAACCAACAAAAGTGAAAGCTGCAATGATAGTAAGCCTTGTTGTTTTTATTATCCTTGTGTTACTGCTGATGATATTGCCAGGTAAACCTAAACAGTTTTTCCCTTCATCGCCACAGCAATAGCTTCATCCATTATTCTTTCTGCATACGGACGGGAAATATCGTTCAACTCTTCGATCTTTGTATGAATAAGATCTTTGTCCTCCATTGTCAGCGCCAGTTGCAATGCCTGCATGGCAGCAGCAGTATTCATTAATTCCTCCTTAGATAAATAAGTGGTATTCTTTTGAATAAATTTTTCTGTTGTTGCCAGTAACTGCTCTCCTTCTGTTCTTGCTTCCACCAATGCTCTTAATGCAATATCATCTTTTGCATAAGTAATGGAATCCAGCAACATCTTTTCCAGGTCTGCATCCGTTAATCCATACTGTGATTTTACTTCAATGCTTTGCTCTACGCCACTCCTCAGTTCCTTTGCCTTTACAGATAAAATGCCATCAGCATTAATTAAAAAACTTACCTCCACTTTTGCCATACCGGCAGGCATTCCGGGAATACCCGTTAAATTAAATTCAGCCAGCCTGCGGTTATCTTTCACCATATCTCTTTCTCCCTGGAAAACAGCAATACGCATTCCGCTTTGTGCATCTTTTTGTGTGGTATATTGTCTTGCCGCCTTGCTTGGTATTTTTGAATTTCTTGGGATAAGTACGTCCATTAATCCACCCATTGTTTCAATACCTAATGAAAGTGGTGTTACATCCAGTAATAATACTTCCTTATTATTCCCTGCTAAAATATCAGCCTGTATTGCAGCACCTAAAGCAACTACTTCGTCAGGGTTTACAGAATCATTTACAGGCTTACCAAAAAAATTGCCGATCGATTGTTTTACCAATGGCACTCTCGTACTGCCACCAACCATTACGATCACATCAATATCTTTTGTTTTCAACTCGGCATCTTTCAAAGCATTTTTACAGCAGGCAATTGTTTTATCAACCAATGGTTGTATCAATTCTTCAAACTGCTGTTTGGTGATCGATAAATTCTCTCCATTCAATTCAGCAGAAAAATTTTCATTGGAAGAAAGATGAATTTTTGCTTCCTCCGCTTTTAAACGGATGGTTTGTGCAAACTCTTTGTTGTTTATCAATTCTTCTTCTGTAAGACCGGATTGTTTCAGCCAGTAGTGAACAATGGCTTTATCAATATCATCACCACCCAAATAAGTATCCCCATTTGTTGACGACACTTCAAAAACACCATTGGCTATTTTAAGAATAGAAATATCAAAAGTACCGCCGCCGAGGTCATATACTGCAATTGTTATTTCCTCATCTTTATTCATACCCAACCCATAAGCCAGGCTTGCTGCCGTTGGCTCATTTACTATTCGTAGTACATCCAAACCGGCGAGTTTTCCTGCATCTCTTGTTGCCTGCCTTTGTGCATCATTAAAATAAGCAGGCACTGTTATCACGGCTTTATTTACAGGCGTTTTTAAAATATGTTCCGCTCTTTGCTTTAATTCTTTTAAAATAAAAGACGACAGATCAATGGGAGAATAGAATTTACTACCGACTTGTACTTTCACCAAACTTTCAGTATTGTCATCAATTACTTTATAGGAAAAGAAAGATGCATTTGTTTTGATGTCGTTATAAGATTTACCCATCAAACGTTTTGCAGAAAAAATAGTGTTTTGTGGCTGGCTGATCAATTGCTTTTTTGCTTCTTCTCCCACCACTATATTTCCTGTTTCATCAAAATGAATAACAGAAGGAACCAAAGAAGATGTATTGTGTTCCTTTAATGCAATGGGCTGCTTTGTCTCCGGGTGAATGATCGCAACCAGGCTATTTGTTGTGCCCAGGTCAATACCTACAATTATTTCTTCCTGTTGTAAACTTCCTGTTACTATATTAATTGCAATTTTTGCCATAATGGTATTAACGCTTAAATAAGAGCGCAAAAGTAACGAATAATGAAAAGAGCTGCCTGTTGCGTTTATTTCGGAATGAGGAAAATTATAGGGCTAATTCCGCCATACTTCCCGGATGAAATAGTTTCTGAAACCTTTGGAGATATATTTTTTATTTTTATCTTACATAGCCTTCATCTTTTTTTAAACCAAATAAAACCATGTTCCATGCTTATCCATCTCTCCTTTGCCTTTGCCTGTAGTGTCATTTTTGCACTCATCCTTACATACGTACTTAAAAGAAGGGCACCGGGTCCATTCAATGGCATACTGTATTTCTTTGCTATCATTTTTGTTTTTACTGCCGGGCTGGGCTTATTGATAAATCCCATTGGCCCAACAGTTAAAGGTGTTCCCTGGTTAGCCGTTGGCGCTATTGCATTACTTATTATGCTACTGATAGCTGAATTGCTACCTCACCATGAAAAAGGTATGATCGTAAAACATGACCCTGAATTAACGGACGAGGAAAGAGATGAACAGACACTTGAAAAAGAATTTAACCTCCTGATCGGGCTGATATTCGTTATTCTTATTGCAGCTATCATTTACGTGGCAACAAGTGATAAACAAATCCGGATGAGTTTTTAATTCTATAGCGGAATATTCCCATGTTTTTTTCTCGGCCGCTTTGCAACTTTATTTTCCAGCATGGCAAAGGCTTTAATTAATTTCCGCCTTGTTTCTTTTGGTTCTATTACTTCATCAATAAAGCCACGTTCTGCAGCAGTGTAAGGATTGGCAAAAAGAGCAGCGTATTCTGCTTCTTTCTCCAGCAATTTTTTTGCAGGGTCTGCTGCAGCAGCTATTTCGTTTTTAAAAATAATTTCACTGGCACCTTTTGCTCCCATCACTGCGATCTCTGCTCCGGGCCATGCATAGTTCATATCAGCGCCAATATGTTTGCTGTTCATCACATCATAAGCACCGCCATAGGCTTTTCTTGTAATAACGGTGCAGCGTGGCACTGTAGCTTCACTTAGTGCATACAACAACTTTGCGCCGTTGGTAATAATGCCATGCCATTCCTGGTCGGTACCAGGCAAAAACCCGGGCACATCAACCAACACCAGTAATGGAATATTAAAACAGTCACAGAACCTGGTAAACCTTGCGCCTTTTTTTGAACTATCAATATCGAGTACCCCGGCAAGGCTCATAGGCTGGTTGGCAACAATACCAATGCTCCTGCCGGCAAGCCTTGCAAAGCCTACCACAATGTTGGTGGCATACTCCTTATGTATCTCAAAAAAGCTTTCCGCATCACAAATACCATCGATCACCGTACGCATATCATAAGGCTGGTTGGCGCTTTCAGGAACAATTGTTTCCAATACTTCCCTTATCTCCTCTACCAATGTATAAGGCAGTTTTGGCACTACATCTTCGCAGTTCTGCGGCATATAGCTCAACAGTTTTTTTACCTGTGCAATGCAATCCATATCATTCACAGCTGTTAAATGTGTAACGCCGGATTTTGTTGCATGTGTAGATGCGCCACCCAGTTCTTCTGAACTTACTTCTTCATTCGTTACTGTCTTTACCACATTCGGCCCGGTAACAAACATATAACTGCTGTTCTCCACCATAATGGTAAAATCTGTTATCGCAGGAGAATACACAGCGCCACCTGCACATGGGCCCATGATAGCAGATATCTGGGGTATCACTCCTGATGATTGCACATTTCGGTAAAAAATATCTGCATAACCGCCGAGGGAACGGACACCTTCCTGTATCCTTGCTCCGCCGGAATCGTTAAGACCGATCATTGGGGCTCCCGTTTTCATCGCCATGTCCATTATTTTACAGATCTTCTCTGCATGTGTTTCAGACAATGCTCCACCAAATACAGTGAAGTCCTGTGCGAATGCATAAACCAATCTTCCATTCACAGTACCGTAACCAGTTATTACACCATCGCCATAAAATTGCTGTTCCTCCATGCCGAAATCTTTGGTGCGGTGTGTTACCAATGCACCGATCTCTTCAAACGAGCCATCATCCACCAGTAGCAATATCCTTTCTCTTGCAGTAAGCTTTCCTTTTTTGTGCTGGGCTTCTATTCTCTTTACACCACCGCCAAGTTTGCCTTCTTCAATTTTTTCTTTTAGTATGTCGGTTTTTGATTTCATTTGCTTTGTTTTTAATACCAGCGATAGTTTTTTATGGCATCATCGTTGCAAGCTTGCTTTGTTAAAATTTTATTTCCTATGGAAATAAAATTTTAATCAATCCTTTCATCAGCTTACCATTTATTGGGCTTATCGAAAATCCTTATAAACACTTAACTTATAAATTGATTTAAGTGTATCAACAGGATCCAAAAATTTATTCCCATTATCCTGCTTCAAGATAAAAGTGAGTGATGGGTAAATATTCCTCAATTCTCCATTGTCAATTCGTAGTGTATCGCCATTAAAAGAATAAGCCCCACGATAAAAATCCCCACCAAATGGGCCAGAATTCAATAGCTTGAACTTACCATCATTAAAAAGCTGAACATAAACAAAGTTTAAATCATGATCAAACCCAGCTGTCAGAAGTTTTCTTTTTCCTCCGTCTGATTCAACCAAATATGAAACCAGGAAAAAAAAGCCTGTCAATAACACGCCAAAAATCAATGGACTTGCTTTAGTGAGCTTTGAAACTTCTCTCCTGTCTCTTATAAGCCTGATCACAGCATAAATAAATGTACAGGCAAAAACACAATAGAGAAGAAATTGACCAATTCCATAAATGAAAAAGGTCTCATTTACCTGTAATATTGTTAGAATTATTATTCCAACAGCAAGTACAATAAAAATTATGGTTTCTCTACGTTTCAGCATGTAAATTTTTTCAAAGAAATCCCGGTCTGACCTCCGGTACCGACCGGGGTGCCTGCTACGTCAATCTTCTTTTCCAGCTTGTAGATTTATTTTCTACCGGCTTTACTACTCTTTGTTTGTCTAAAAAATATTTCAAAGCTACAAGAGCCGCCACTTCCGCATTCCCTTTTTGTTTCTCCTTTATTTTATCAGCTGTATAATGTGTTGCCACAAAATGTGTATCAAATTTTCCACTAACAAAAGCATCATGTTCAAATACAAAAGTTCCAAATGGCAAAGTAGTGGTTACTCCTTCAATTTTATAGTCTTTGATGGCAGCGAGCATTTTTTGTATCGCCTCTGTCCTGTCTTTTCCATGCGTAACTAATTTGGCGATCATCGGGTCGTAGTAAATAGGAATAGCCATTCCTTCTTCGTAGCCATCATCAACCCTTACACTTTCACCTGTCGGTTTCACATATTTTGTCAATGTGCCAACAGAAGGAAGAAAATTATTTAACGGATCTTCTGCATACACTCTCAGTTCTACCGAATGCCCATTGATAGAAAGATCATCTTGTGTAAACGATAATTTTTCTCCTCTTGCAATTTTTACCTGCTCTTCTACCAAATCAATTCCGGTTATCATTTCTGTAACAGGATGTTCAACCTGCAACCTGGTATTCATTTCCAAAAAATAAAAATTGAGTTTATCATCTAACAAAAATTCTACTGTGCCAGTACTTGTATAATTGCATGATTTTGCCACCATCACCGCTGCTTCACCCATTTGTTTTCTTAGCTCCGGGGTAAGAATAGAAGAAGGAGATTCTTCCACTACTTTCTGGTGGCGTCGTTGTATGCTGCATTCCCTTTCGAACAAATGAACGGTATTACCAAAATTATCAGCCAACACCTGTATCTCTATATGCCGGGGAGAGGAGACATATTTTTCAATGAACACTGCACCGTCACCAAAAGCCGCTTTGGCTTCGCTGATGGCTCTCTCCATTTGTTCCTGCAGGTCCTCACTTTTATTCACCACCCTCATTCCTTTGCCACCACCGCCTGCAGATGCTTTTATCAAAATGGGGTAACCAATACTGTCAGCTATCTTTTTTGCTGTCGCCACATCTTCTATGGCTTTATCAATCCCTGGCACCATTGGTATGTTGTATTTTTTTACACATTCCTTTGCCGCCAGTTTGCTGCCCATTACTTCCATCGCCTCCGGCGAAGGACCAATGAATGTGATGCCTGCATCTGTTACTTTCTTTGCAAACACAGCATTTTCACTTAAAAAGCCATAGCCTGGATGAATGCCATCCACATTCAATTGTTTACAGAAGGAAATTATTTTATCCCCATCCAGATACGATTGTGTTGATGGTGCAGGCCCAAGGCAAACGGCTTCATCTGCATATAACACATGCGGTGCACTACGGTCTGCTTCTGAATACACTGCCACCGTTTTTATGCCCATGCGTTTTACTGTACGCATAATGCGTAATGCAATTTCTCCACGGTTGGCAACCAGTATCTTTTTCATTGTTGATCCACTAATGATTATTCATTACTAATTATTGATTATTCCTGCTACCCACTTACTTATCCCAGCTCCACCAACACCTGCCCTTTATCTACTGCCTGCCCTGCTTTTACAGCAATGTGTTTGATAATGGCGTCCGCAGAAATCGTTATGGCATTCTCCATCTTCATTGCACCAAGAATTAAAAGCTTATCGCCTTCCTTTACTTCCTGTCCTTCGGTTACGGTTATTTCCAGCACCATTCCTGGCATGGGTGCCTTTATTTGCTTTACTTGTTTGGTGGATGCTTTGCTGAAACCCATTTCATCCAGCATCTGATCGAGGCTGTCTTTTATTTCTATTTCAAACACGGTTCCTTCAACTTCCACTTTTATCTTTTTTGCCGCACTGTTATCATCAACAATAACAACATTTACAGAACGGTTATCTTTTATGCAGTTAAATTCACCCGAAGATTTTTGTACAATGCCTGCAGCTTCCAATTGCGTTTCATCAAGAGAAAAAATGAAGTCATTGGATTTTACTTTCCAGGTAGGCTGGTTCTCCGGCATATCGTTTCATTTTTTTTTAAAGATAAAGGTTTCGTTTATTAAACCCACCATAATCTCTCTTTAAAATCTTCACCGGAAAAACCTATTTTACAGTTATGAAAAATGACTTTGTACCTATACAAACGAACAGGCTGCTCTTGCGGCAATTTCTGGCAGCTGACCTGGAAAACGTTTTCAAAGGCCTCTCCCATCCTGATGTGATAAAACATTACGGCGTAAGTTATTCCACGCTGGAAGAAACCAAACAACAAATGAGATTCTTTTCTGATCTTGAGAAAAATAAAACCGGGCAATGGTTTGCCGTTTGCTCTGCAGATAATAAAACATTTTATGGTGGCTGTGGATTAAACAATATCAATGCTCAACATAAAAAAGGAGAAATTGGTTACTGGCTACTCTCTGAATTTTGGGGCAAAGGAATTATTGCTGAGGCAGCGCCATTGGTTTGTGCGTATGGCTTTACACATTTTGATCTTCACAGGATCGAAGCCGTTGTAGAAACGGATAATAGTAATTCAAAAAAAATAATGGAGAAATTGGGGTTCGAGTTTGAAGGCACCATGAAAGAATGTGAGATCAAAGACGGCAAATATATCAGTCTTGATATGTATGCAAAACTAAATAACGCTTTATAATACATGAATGGCAGGCCGCCATTTTTTTGTTTAATTATCTTTAGCTGATGAAAATAATATCAATTACAATCTGTTCTCTTTTCTCCCTGTTTGTTTCATCAAACAGTTTTTCTCAAACAACCATGGGCTTTGAAGAATATGAACCTGTTAGTACATTAAAAGTAAATGAGCATAAAGTAATAAAAGCCAAATTCCCTTTTATTGATGTGCACAATCACCAATGGGATATGCCAACACAATATCTTTCCGGGCTGCTTTTAAAAATGGACTCATTGAATATGCAGGTAATGGTAAACCTGAGTGGAAGAAGTTATAAAGAAAGCACCGGCCGCAATGGTTTTTTTGATGTGAATGATTTTGATTACCTGAAAAACAGCATCGACAATATCAATAAGAACAATCCAAAAAGATTAGTGGTGTTTACCAATATTTCTTTTGTTGGTTTTGGCGAAAAAGATTGGCTTACCAAAACACTGAAACAATTAGAGCAGGATGTAAAAGCTGGTGCCAGAGGTTTGAAAATTTATAAAGAATTAGGAATGGAATTTAAGGATGAGAACAACAACATCTTTCCGATTGATGACAACAGGCTGGATGCAGTGTGGGATAAATGTGGTGAGCTCGGTATTCCCGTTTTAATTCATTCTGCTGATCCAAAATGTTTTTGGCTGCCGGTTAATAAGGACAACGAACGCTGGCTTGAACTCACTAAACATCCTGACAGGAAGCGGACAGAAAAAGATCCGTCATGGGAGAAAGTGATACAGGAACAACACAATATGTTTTTAAAACATCCCAAAACAAAATTCATTGCTGCACATTTCGGCTGGCTAGCCAATGACCTGGGAAGGCTGGGTAATTTTTTAGACTCTGCACAAAATGTATATGTTGAATTTGGTGCTGTTATATCTGATCTGGGCAGGCAACCAAAAACTGCCAAAGCATTTTTTACAAAATACCAGGACCGGATATTATTTGGCAAAGACAGTTGGGTACCTGAAGAATACACTACTTATTTCCGTGTGCTTGAAACGGATGATGAATATTTTCCTTATCATAAAAAATACCATGCTTATTGGAAAATGTATGGATTGGGATTACCGGATGATATCCTGAAGAAACTGTATTATAAAAATGCGTTGAAAGTTATTCCGGGGTTGGACAGCAAGCAATTTCCTGAATAAAGTTATGTTGCCTGTCTTGCTTTCAACTCCAGGTATTTATTAATAGCATTCACCGTTAATTTTTCCGGTGGAGTAAGCACAGCAAGAATACCATGCTTCATCAGTTCTTTTACGATCAATCTTTTTTCGTAACCAAATTTTTCTGCAATCGTTTTTATGTAAACCTCTTCCACAGTGTTTGCTTTTTTAGCAGCTACTTGCGATAGTTCCGTGTTTTCAAAAAATACCACCATCAATAAATGATGTTTGGCAATACTTCTTAAATACGGCAATTGCCTTTTTAATCCGGACAACGATTCAAAATTGGTAAATAAAATAAGCAGGCTGCGTTGTTTTACCCGGTTGCGTAGCTGCATGTACAGCATTTCATAATCACTCTCCAGAAAAGATGTTTCCTGGTTGTATAATAACTGGAGGATGTTTGCTTTTTGTATTGGCTTACGGTCTGCGGCCAACAGGTTGCCCATTTTATTTGCAAAAGTTATCAGCCCAACTTTGTCCTGCTTTTGCAAACACACACTGCTCAACACCAATGTACTGTTGATAGCATAATCAAGCAAACTTAAATTATTAAAAGGCATTTTCATCAACCTGCCTTTATCAATAATGCAATATACCTGCTGGCTTTTTTCATCGCTGAAATTATTTACCATCAGTGAATTTTTCCTGGCCGTGGCTTTCCAGTTAAGTGTACGGATATCATCACCCAACACATATTCCTTGATCTGTTCAAACTCCATGCTGTGGCCGATCTTACGCATGCGTTTGCTTCCTCTTTCTGGTTGTATGGTAGTTTCTGAAAGTAATTCATATTTACGCAACTGCATAAATGATGGATATACTGCCACGATTGTTTCTGCTTCTATCCTGTGTCGCCTTGCCAGCAAGCCAAGCAATGATCTTACATACAACAACAGGTCACCAAAATAATATTCCCCTCTTTCTGTTGGCCTTAGTTTATATACAATATCTTTTTGCTGCTTCGCTTTAAAGTGGCGGCTTACATTCCAGTCACGCTTTTGAAACTGCACTGGTAATTCATCTATGATCCCGATATTAGTTTCAAAAGGTTTGTTGTTTGTTACCTGTAGTGTTACTTTATTATCATCACCATTGCTGAAACGTTCCGCCATAATTCGCTTTGCCTGCGGATCATTACCAACAAAAAACAGAACGATATAATCAATTGCAGTAAGCGCTACAATCAGGTACCACATTGTTTTGGGAATGATAAAAAGCGGTGGATAGTAAAAGGAAACAATAAACAATACAATGCATATACCCACCACCCAGTAAAAACGGTTTGGTATAAACAGATCGCCGATATATTTTTTAAAAAAATTGTCCATGCCCCTAAATCCCCTAAAGGGGACTTTGAAAGAGTTTTAAATTGTTTAGTTCATTTGATTCGCTAAGAGTGACATTTACAAAAAATAAAAACACTATAAAGTTTCAGGCTCCAAAAGCCCCTTTAGGGGTTTGGGGCAACTATATGCTTTTATCTTGGTATCTCCACCGATTTCAAAATATTATCAATCAGTTCATCTGCTGTTATTCCTTCCATTTCTTTTTCCGGTGTAAGAATAATGCGGTGGCGTAATACCGGTGCTGCCACTTCTTTAATATCTTCCGGCGTTACAAAATCCCTGCCCTTTAATGCAGCAGTAGCTTTACTTGCCCGGAGAATTGCCAGCGATGCCCGTGGAGATGCGCCAAGATATAAAGCAGGGTTATTTCTTGTTTCATACACGATCCTTGCAATAAACTCTACCAATCTTGGTTCTACAATAATTGATTGTACCGTGTTCCTGTATTCAAGTAACTCTCTTGCAGATAAAACCTTGTTCACCATTTCCAGTAATTGCACCTGGCTTCGTCCCTGCTGCGATGTAAGGATACTTACTTCTTCTTTCAGGCTTGGATACTGAACATCTATTTTAAAAATAAAACGGTCAAGCTGTGCTTCCGGCAGGCGGTAAGTTCCCTCCTGCTCTATTGGGTTTTGTGTGGCAAGAATTAAAAAAGGAAAACGCATTTCATGTGTAACACCATCTACAGTTACCTGTCTTTCTTCCATCACTTCAAACAATGCAGCCTGTGTTTTTGCCGGTGCCCTGTTTATTTCATCAATTAAAACAATATTGCTGAATACCGGGCCGGGCTTGAATTTAAAATCGCCATCCTTTGTATTAAATACAGAAGTACCCACCACATCACTTGGCATCAGGTCGGGTGTAAACTGTATCCTTGAAAAATCAACTTCAATGATCTTTGCCATCAGTTTTGCTGCAAGTGTTTTGGCAACTCCCGGCACACCTTCAATTAAAATGTGGCCGTCGCAAAGTAAACCGATCAACATCAGCTCGATCATTCTATGCTGGCCTACTATCACTTTGCCCACTTCGTTGCGGATACTTTCCATACTTCGGTAAAGCCCGGTGAGTTCAATGCGTTGTTGAAAAATGTTTTCGTCCCGTTGCTGAAAAAGGTTCTCTTCCATCGTTATTTGTGTTTATAGAAATTTTCGATCTTTTTATTCAATGATAATAATAATGCATCATCCACTTCATCATACCGCTGTATCCTCTTTACTATACCCATCATCTCTTCCACTTCTTCTTTAGGCGTATTACTTTTGCGGCTAAGCATCGTTGTAAAATCGTCATTCAGGTTATTGGTGCTGAGAAAATACTGGTTGCGGATATGTTCCAGCAAATACGTTATCATTTTATCAGCAATATTACGGTTGTCTTTATTCTGAAGGTACAGGCGGCCCACAGTTTCTGTAAATGCTACCGAAGTGTTTTCTGTGGAGGCAATGGGTTTTATAATTCGCTGCCTGCGCTTGCTTCCAAATAATAAATACAACAACAGCAGCAGCAATGTAAGCCAAAAGCCCCAGGCCATTGCAGGATATTTAAGTAACACCGAAAGGCCCGAGCGTTCGCCATCATCATTATCATTTTCATGTGCAGATTCAGATGGCGGGCGGTTACGCCTGTTGTAAAAATCATCCCAAAACACATGATCGGGTATAGAAGGAACAAATGAAAAGGCACGCTGCAGGTATTTGTAATTATTATCCTGCAATAAAAAATAATTGCTGAACACCCGTGGTTCACAATGCAGGTAAAACCTTCCCTTTCCATAAAACACCACCACAAAATTTGGCTGGCCATTTTCATTAGTACCAAGCACTTTCACATCTTCACTTGCTTCTTTTACGGTGAAGGAGTTTTCTAAAGGAAGATAATAGTAGCTATACGCAACACTGTCTGCAAAATAAGGAGCAGCCAAATGCACATTTGTTTTCTTCATCTGCAACACTGATGGCATAAGGAGTGAATAAGAACTATTGGCAACCACATCCATTTCCTGGAGAAAAGCAGAATCAAAACGGGCAGCACTTATAAAAATACTGTTGCCTTTTCTTACATAGTTCAAGGCAGAAGCCAATTCATTGCTGCGCAGGTAAAAATTTTTGCTGATGCAGATAAACAATGCCGATGTATCATCATAGTCATTATCTAATGATTGATCGATAGACAGTTTCTTTACAGCAACGTCATTGCGGTAAAACAATTCATTTATTTCACGGAAAGCCACGTAAGTACCAAAGGGTAATTTATCACTCCGCACAAATGTTTCTTCCAGTGAGGGGATGCTGTTACGCCCCGAGCAGGATACCAGCACTACCGCAATAACGGCACACAAAAAATAATATGTACTGGTTCTTTTCATACTAAATAACAACATTTTTAAACCTGCTTTCCACTTTTGAATAAGCAGCCGCATCAATAGCAAACTCACCATACCACACATAATCGTAATAACGTGTCAATTCAGCCACTTCCTCTTTATATGGCTTACCTGTAAGTTCCCTTAAGTATTCAGCGTTTGTTTTATCAACAGCAAACTCAATGGCACCGGCAGCAGATAAGCGCTGCAGCAACTGCAGGTGTAAATACCGCACTGCCATCCGGTAATTGTGTTCATTAACAGCACGGCTTATTGGCGTATCAAATTTTCTTTCCTGCACCGGTTTTGCCTCTTCTGCTTCATCAAGCACTTTTACAGCATCATTTGTTTTTCTGATGCCGCCGCCTGTAAAAAATAACCGATATATAATAAACAAAATGAAGAGGCCAGCCAATATCCACAATGAGTATTTTATTTTTTTAGATTGTAAAATTCTTTCCAGTAGTGGTTTTCCTGGTTTGGTGGCAGGCTTAAAAGCCGTTTCTTTTTCCCGTTTCTTTTCTTCCTGCTGAGGTTGCTTTTTCAAGCTTTGCAAAAGGCTGTCGAGATTTCTTGCATACGAAAACTGCTTTTCGTTTTTTAGTGCCCTTACAGAATCCGGTGATAAAAAATGCCTGTTGCTTATTAATTGGGTGTCTTTGATGGCAATGGTTTCATCGCTGTATGTACCCTCTTCTTCCACCACGTCCGGGGGTGTGAACCTTATTTCCTGATCCACCGTTTCTATATCATCGGGATATAAAATAGCAGAGTCAACGTACACATATTTTGATTGTGCAATGGCCTGCCCGCTGCCTGCAAGCAACAGTATCAAAAACAATAAAAGTAAACGGAACCTCATGCAGCTTTTGAAGGGTTATTTTTTTTGATGAATTTTCCAGGGTTTCTTTTATGCAACACTATAGGATAAAGTACAAAATACCACAGAATGAATAAAAAAGACATGCCGAAAATAAAGATAAAGACCCAATCCGGCGGTCCATAACTGGTACCATCGCTGTCAAATTTATTGCCCATTAAATGTGTAACATATGTTTCTAAAAAAGAAGCGGTAATAAATATGGGCACCAGCACTATCATAATTTTCAAAGCATCCTTAATCCCCTGTTTAAATGATTCCATCCTGCTGTATGTACCGGGAAAAAGTATGCTGCCTGCAATGATAAACCCTGCGGTGGATGAAATGATAAGCGCCAGTATTTCCAATGTGCCGTGTGTCCATATCACCATCATTGATTTAAGCCCAAGGCCTTTTTCAAAAAACATATATTGAAACGTGCCCAGCATCAATCCATTGGTCCACATAAAATACAATGTAACCACACCCAGTAATATGCCACCAATAGCCATTAGAAATGCCAGCGATGTATTGTGTACTGCAATGCGTACAAACATGGTAAATGGGTTATTGTCCTTATACACACCAAAGGGATCATTATTATTGATGTTCTCTTCCGTCATGTCCACATAATTATTACCAAGTATTCCACGTACAAAAGTTGGGTCTTTTATAGAACTGAAAACCCCAATAAATACAAAAGAAGAAAACAATAAAAAAGTAAACAACAGCACTTTGTGGTGCCGTTTAAAAAGAAAAGGCAGGTCATATTTCCAGAAAGCAAAAAAACGGGCATATTTATCTTTCCTGTTTTTATAAATGCTTTGGTAAATATTGGCGGCAATACTGTTTATCCACCTGGTGGCCTTGCTTTGAGGGTAAAATGTTTTGGCGTAAGACAGGTCGTCCACCAATGTAACGAAGCGTTCTGCTGTTTCATCAGGGTCACTGGTTTTGTCGTGTTGATACTGGTTCCATTTATCAACATTCCTTTTTATAAACATTCCTTCACGCATGTGTTAAAAATACGGGATTTGTTGGAAATTGATTATTCGTTATCAGTTATTCGTTATTAGTTTTCACATTTTTTATTTTGCTCATTTGCTTATTTACACACTTGCTATATTTGCTTATGCCCGTAATACAAATAGCCACGCCATTCAATATTGATATTGAATTTGAGATAGCCGAATTTCACAAGCGGCTATTGGCTTACCTTATTGACTTTGCACTGATAATAATTTATTATTTTTCTGTAAGGGCGCTGTTTTCAAACGTGGTTGGTTTTGGAGAAGAAACCTATGGCTTCTGGACCATCGTTAAAGTATTTCCCATGTTGTTTTATACGCCACTGGCCGAACTGCTGCTTGGCGGGCAAACGGTGGGCAAAAAAATACTGAATATAAAGGTAGTGGCACTTGATGGTGGAGAACCTACTTTAGGCCAGGTAATGCTCCGCTGGTTTTTAAGGTTCTATGAGTGGGCCTTTGTTATTTTCAGCATGTTCTGGTACAATCCTTTTTATGGTGCCGGGTTTCTTTTTATTGGGGGTATTACCTCTATTATCATTATGGTGGTGTCGCAAAAAAGCCAGCGCCTCGGAGATATTGTTGCCGGCACGGTGGTGGTGAATACCAAAAGTACACTCACGGTGAACGACACTATTTTTAAACAGGTATCTCAAACAGATTATAAAGTAACTTTTCCTGAAGTGATGAAACTAAGTGACAGGGATATTAATACCATCAAAAACGTAATTATACAGGCGCAGCGTACCAATAATTTTGAAATGTGTAACCGGGTGGCTTTTAAAGTACAGGATGTACTTAAAATATCCAGCAGCATGTATGCCATGGATTTTTTAGAAAAGATACTGGAAGATTACAATTACTTAGCTACAAGAGAATAAATCCGCTCATTCTCCTTTTTCATAATTTTTGAGAATCATTTTTTAAGTACAGCAGAAACCGGCTGCATCAATAGTCAGCTAATTGAAGTAAATGCTGTGCTGTTAATGACTGAAGCAATGTTTAGCAATCAAAAAAATATGCCGCTGGTAGAAACCGGCGGCAATCATGCTTTTAACCATGCATACCCAAACGAATTGTTTGGAGCTATTTTAACAAAAATTGCAAACTGATTAAGGTTGGTTTCAGAGGTTTGCAATGAGTTTTAATGATATTGGATCTCTTACTTAAATGCTTTAAAGCGTTAAGCAATCATGATGCAAATAAAGTTTAATAAAACAACTGCACCGGTAGTATTACAACCCTAATAGCTCCGAATAAAAATGGAATATCATGTAGAATATTAACTACAAGAAAACTGCGGAAATTACTATCGCAATGTCACTAATGAGATTTTGTGCTATTGCATAGCGGGCCAGTTCTGCATTGGTTGAAAGGCTTAGTTTTTCCATAATGCTGCTGCGGTGTGTGCTTATAGTAGAAATGGCCAGGGACAATACCTCGGCAATTTGGGTAAGTGTTTTCCCTGAGGCTAATAATTTAAAAATTTCAAACTCCCTGTTGGTAAGCAGTTCATGTGGCCCATTAATATATTTTGCATCAATCAGCTTTTCTGCTATTTCTGCAGTAATATATTTTTTCCCTAATGATATACGCTGAATGGCGGTTATCAATTCCTCCGGTGCTGAAGTTTTATTCAGGTACCCGGAAGCGCCTGCTTTTAATGCCCTTACTGCATACAGCTCTTCAGGGTAAATACTGAGGATAAGCACTGGCAATTCAGGCTTTATTACCTTTATTTGCTCCAGTGCATCAAGGCCGCTGCGGCCTTTCATATCGAGGTCTGATATTACAAGGTCCCAATCTCCTTTTATTACTTCTTTAACTAACTGCTCCCCATCTTCCACTTCTTTTATTTCTGCACCAGGGTATTCATCTTTCAATATCTGTATAAGACCCAGGCGTATAAAACTATGATCGTCTGCCAAAATAATTTTAGAAATCTTCATGTGATGTGGTTGTTCTAGTTCTTATTAAAATCTATAGGTATGGATATATCAATCTTAGTACCCTTTTCCGGCTCTGTAACCAATTCAAATTGTCCTTTAAGAGATAATACCCTTTCCTTCATGCCTAATATTCCAAATGATTTTTTTGCCTGCACTTTTGAAATATCAAACCCTTTGCCATTATCTTCTACATGAAACTCGACTTTATTATCTTTTAGATTTAAAACAGTAGTTACTTTTTCTGCGGCAGCATACCTTGTTATATTTGTAAGCGCTTCCTGGTATATCCTGAAAATACACATCGTAACCTGTTCTGGCACCTGTTTGTGGCCTGTAGCTTCTTCCTTAGCAATAAAATCCACCGGGACCCCGGTAATGCCTGTAAACTGTGTGCTTAACCAATCCAATGCTTCTTTAAGGCCGTAGTCGTCTAAAATTGCTGGCCGCAGTTCGCTCAATATCCGCCTGACAGAATTGTTACTTCCGTTTATAAGATCAAGTACATTTTTCAACTTTACTTTTATCGCTTCCTGTTGTGTAGCTGTGTTCTTATCAATCCATGCAACATCCATTTTTATTGCGGTGAGCTGTTGCCCAAGTTCATCATGAATTTCACGGCCGATACGTTTTCTTTCCTCCTCTCTTATGTTCTGCAGGTGTGCAGTAAGCTGGTGCAGTTTGTCAGATGAATCTTTTATTTCTTCCTGTGCCCTTACCCTTTCTGAAAAATCAATACCCACTCCCATCAGGCATTTTTTGTTTTTATAATCAACAGCCACACCTGTGAAATAGTATGGTATCTTTTGTTTTGATTTCAACAGAAAGTTTGCCTGCACATTGTCTTCGCCTGAAACAAATACATTGCCTATTTTTTCTTTGAGCATTTCCTTTTCATCTTCATCAAAAAAATCAAGCGGATGCATGTGTGCAATTTCATCCGCAGCATATCCGCTCACCCTTTCAAAATTTTTGTTCCACCGCAAAAACTTACCGGTCTCATCATACATATAAAATATACCGGGCAAGGCATTGATAATTGAATCGGATAGGTTTTTTTCTTTTACAATTTCTTCTTCGGCAATTTGTTTTATCCTTTCCCTTTCAAAATTTTCCAGTGCAAAACAAACATCGCCGGTTGCTTCTGTCAACAATGCTATTTCGCTTTCGTCAAAAAAGTTTTTTTCATTTGCATAAAACGCTACGGAGCCCACAATTTTATCAAATTTCCTTAGGGGCAGATGCATCGATGATAAATAGCCGTTTGCTTTAGCTTCCTGCTTCCAGTGGTTCATCAGTGCATCACTTTCAATATCATTACAAATAACATAGGTGCCTTCTTTTATTGATTTAGATGAAGGCCCCCTGCCCAAGGCCACATTATCAATGATCCCCTGTTTAATTCTCTCCAGGTAATCACCACCAACTGCCGAATGAATAACCGGGACAAGCTTGCCGGTCTTCTCATCGATCAAAGCTATCCATGCCATTCTGAAACGGCCCATGTTTACAGCAATCCTGCAGGTTTCATCAAATAAGGTCGCTTCGTCTTTTACCCTTACTATCATTTGATTTACCTGGCTTATAAAAAAATAAAGCCGGTTTGCTTTCAGTATTTTTTTCTCTGCCAGTTTTCTTTCACTAATATCCCTTACAAATATTGAAACGCCGTCTGGTGAGGGGTATATATGGTTCTCCTGCCATAAATTAAGTGGCGGGTAGTAGTCTTCGTTGCGGATATACCGCTGCTCCTTCATGGCTTTATTTATTCCCTGGGCTGTGGCAGAATCAGCAGCATCTGGAAATACTTCCCATATATATTTACCCAACACTGATGTAGCTTTATACCCAATCATTTTTTCTGCCTGTTCATTCAGAAAAGTATACTTCAGGTCTTTATCAAGTGCAACAAATGCATCACTAATGCGTAAAAATGTATCCTCCAACTTCCTGTTTGCCATTAAAAAATCACCCGTACGCTCTTCCACTTTTTTCTCCAGTTCCCTGTTTAATGATGCCAGTTCCTCCGTAACTCTTTTCTTCTCTTTGAAATCCAGCCTTACCTTTTGAATAAATATGCCCAGCAGCAGCAGGATGGTTGTTATTAAAGAGAAAAAGAAACCGTTTTGTTCTGCAGCTTTTTTATCACTTATTTCCTTTCGTTGCGCCAGCAATATATTTTCTGCACGCTGGATGCTATTTGTAAAATCCTTTATTTTATCAAAATACAGCTTACCTGTACCCACCCGGGCCAAAGCAGCTTCGCTTCCCTTTTGCTGATATACTATTACATTACTATCTGAAAAAAGAAGCCGTTGATCAATGTATTTCAAAAGGGAATCGAGCCGTGGCT
>JAZKGV010000133.1:0-4811 GCA_040385725.1 Bacteroidota bacterium
TGAAATTCCTTATCAATATAAATTCTTTTCAACTCCAGCGCCTTCCACTGCTTCATTAGATCAAAGTTGGAATAATCTTCTTTCAGGCGGAGATAACCGGCAGGTACATTATCCACTTCAATAAAAAAATACCAATCATTTTCATCTGCCAGCTCCTTTTTCACCACTTCAATATCAAAGTAGTCATGCAAAAACTGCTGCATGTCTTCTTCTGTACAAGTGCCTGTGAAGGTGTCGTAAAAAGTTCTTTTACTTAATTCTGAAAGCAGTTCTGCGTCTTTCAGCTCAATCTTTTTTATTTGTGTATTCAACTGTTATCCTTTAAGATCTACCATTCTAATTCCAGTACATTATTCTTCCTGTTCATATCTGCCATTCTTCCACTGGCATCAATTTCTATTTTTGAAATATTGATAAGCTTTTCTTTAAATGTTATGGTATAAGTTGGCTGCATCCAGCCCCATACTTTATGTTCAGTAAAAGGTATTGTACCATCTTCCTTTTTCTTAGACCCAAAGGTCAAACTTAATGGAATGTAGTGCAGCGATTTTGTGCTGTCTTTAAATGTGAGTTGCAGATCAATTGGCATTGGCATTTCACCAAGCTTTCTCAACCTTATTTTTGATTCACCGTTTTCTTCCCAAAGGCTGTCAATTTTGTAATCAATGGTTTTAATAGTGTTCACCATAAATTGTTTGTACCACTGCAATTGCATGCCACTTACACTTTCAGCCACTTTTACAAAATCATCCGGTGTGGGATGTTTAAATGCCCAGCGTTTATAATATTCCAGCATTATTTTTTCAAGGCTTTTTTCACCAGTGATATAACCCAGTTGAAGCAAAAACAATTTACCTTTTGAATATGAATTAGTGTTGTAAGCAAAATTGGTGGTATAAAAATTTGCATGAGTACACATCGGTTCATCAAAGGGGCTACGGGCAAGATCTTTATAAGAACCATATTCAGAAATATCAGCAAAAAAATCTTTGTGCCTTAACCACGCCAGTGCTTTTGCTTCGGCATAGTTGGCAAAACCTTCATCCATCCAGGCATATAAATTTTCATTGGTGCCAAGCATCATCTGGTACCAGCTATGGCATATTTCATGAATAGCTGTTTCCAAAGAACCGTTTCTCATCAAAGTTGCCATTGGATATTCAGTTCCGCCACCACCACCATGCAATACAGAATAAACCGGGTACGCATATTTTCCAAAGGTTTTTGACAAATAAGGAAACACCATTGCACAGGTATCAGCAGTGTTTTGCCAGAGCTTTTCAATAGTCGTGTCATCTTTATATATAAAATGAAGCAACGGGCCATTTACAACTTTACGTGTAATGTGTTTGTATGCAGTATCTGCACTCCACACAAAGTCATGAATATTTTTACCAATAAACTTCCAGGTACGTTTTGCAGTTGCGGTTTCTTTTAACGCTGTTCCTTCTTTATCATAACCCCAACCTATTGCTGCTGCATTTTGTAATTCACCGGTTGCACCTACTTTATAACTTTTATCCAGCGTAAGCTTTACGTCATAATCGCCCCATGTACCATAAAACTCACGGGCTACATAATCATCTGCATTCCATCCCAGTTTATCATACTCCACAATTTTGGGATACCATTGCCCCATACTATAGCGAACGCCTTCGGCATTATCCCTTCCACTTCTTCTTGATAATTTCGGCACCTGGCTTTCAAATGTAGTTTGTATTTGTACTGTTGCTTTTGGCAAAATGGGTTTGCTTAATTCAACCAATAATATCGTTTCGTACTCTTTTATTTTTTGCTTTTTTCCATTCACTGTAAAATTTGTTACATGCACCCAACCTTCCTCTTCCCGTATCATTTCATAAATTTTTTTCTTAAAGCGGCGGTCAACATCCGTTATCTTATCTCCTTTGGCATTACTGCCCAATACGATCTGATCGGCAAATTGTTGGGTTACATCCGTCATGCTACCCGGCTGAAATGCATTCCAGAAAAGATGTAGAAATAATTTATGTAAAGTATCAGGAGAATTATTGGTGTAAGTGATCTGCTGTTTACCTGTCATTTTATTAGTGGCAACATCCAGGTCAATATTCATTACATATTTTATTTTTTGTTGCCAGTAACCTTGCTGTGCAGAAACAACAAACGGGAAGAAAACAATCGCTAATAAACAAAACCTCTTCATAGATAATATAAATAGAATAATCAATAACTTATTTGCCCATTAACTTTTCGTTGAACTTTGTAATTAAAGTAAACAAATGTTCATGCTCATTTAATGGTAGCGTAACAGCTTTATCAAACACATCATGATAAGCTTTGATACCACCCATTGTATAAAAGAAAAACGAAGGCACACCTTTCTCTGTAAAAAAATAATGATCGCTGATAGCAGCCTTTCCTCTTGGTTTTACAGCAGGCAATAATTTATTCTCCTCATTAATTTTCGTCATCCAGTCAAACTCTTTCGGAAACTCAGTTGCATTCACCACCATAATGCCTTCTTCACCTGTGCCAGCCAGATCTGTATTTAATAAAAACCGAATTTGCTTTAATGGAACCAATGGATTTTCAGTAAAATATTTTGAACCAATTAATCCTGCTTCTTCTCCTGCAAAACAAATAAATGCTATGGAATAACGCTGAGGGTGTGTAGCATAATAATGCGCCAGGTTCATCAATAAAGAAACGCCGCTTGCATTATCATTCGCCCCGGGGAAATAAGTGTCTTTGCCCATACCACCCAAATGATCATAATGTGCAGTGATAAAAATAAAGGAATCTGGTTGTTCTGTGCCTTTTACAAAGCCGCAAACATTTGCTGTTTTAAAATTGCTGATAAATTTATTTTCAAAATTTATTTCAAAATTATTGGGATTTCCTTTGATGGCTTTTTTATCAACCTGTACAATGGCAAAATCCGCCACTTCGGGCGCTACGGTCCATGTAAGTTTATCTTCCAGTTTAATAATAACTCTTTGCTTACGGTTGATAAACTGTACGCTGTCTGCCTTATCCAGGTCGCCGGATGCCTTCATCCCTTTTGATTCGGCGCCAATAATATAATCTTTGCCCGGTGTGAGTTCTTTATCATTAATGCTTACAAACATTTTACCGGGAAATGTATTTACCGGGTGACTGAACGACTGCAGGTAATTTTTGCCATCCATTGGTTGAAGCCCATAAGCCTTGAACTCATTGGCCAAAAATTCGGCCGCTTTCTTCATCCCGTCATTTGTATAGCCACGGCCCCAAAAATAAGAAGAGGTTAACGTATCAACCATTTTTTTCCCAAAGGCTATATCCTGCGATTTAGCATGGATCGTATTCAACAAAAGAAGGAGAGTATATAGTTTTTTCATGTTGTCATTTTAATTCGTGTCAAAATTCTTTAATCAAAAAAGAATTAAAAGTTAATGTTGAGATGATAAACATTTATTTGACTTTTACAGCAGCATCTCCGGCACTTCGCCCTCTACAATTAATTTACCGGCTGTTTTAGCAACGATCTCTTCTGTAGAAACACCCGGCGCCCTTTCTAATAATTTAAAACCATCTGCTGTTACATCCAGCACTGCCAGTTCAGTTACAATTTTCTTTACACACTTAACACCGGTTAATGGCAAAGTACAGGATGGTAATAATTTTGATTCGCCTTTTGGATTGGTATGCATCATCGCTACAATAATATTTTTGGCACTGGCAACCAGGTCCATTGCGCCGCCCATTCCCTTTACCATTTTACCCGGGATTTTCCAGTTGGCAATATCACCTGCATCACTCACTTCCATTGCACCTAAAATAGTAAGGTCAACTTTACCAGCCCTTATCATTCCAAAACTCATGGCGCTGTCAAAAAAAGCAGAGCCGGGAACTGTTGTGATAGTTTGTTTTCCTGCATTGATCAGGTCTGGGTCTTCTTCGCCTTCAAAAGGAAAAGGCCCCATCCCCAACAAACCATTTTCGCTTTGCAGCACCACATCCATTCCTTCGGGAATATAATTGGCAACTAAAGTAGGAATACCAATACCAAGGTTTACATAGTAACCATCCTTTACTTCCTTAGCAATGCGTTGCGCTATTTGATCTTTTGTAAGCATAATACCGATGTGTGATTTATGATGTAGGATTTATGATTTGGGGTTTGCTTTACGTTATCAATTATCCGTTTTCAATTATCAATTATTTCCTCACTGTCCTTTGCTCAATCCGCTTCTCATAATTTTCTCCCTGGAAAATACGGTGTACATAAATGCCCGGGGTATGTACCTGGTCAGGATCAAGTTCACCAGCGGGAACCAGTTCTTCCACTTCTGCAATGGTTATTTTTCCGGCCATCGCCATCATGGGATTAAAATTTCTTGCCGTGGCTTTATAAATTAAATTACCATCGGTATCACCCTTCCACGCTTTTACAATCGCATAGTCACTGTCAAAAGCATATTCCATTAAATATTCCTTGCCATTAAAGTTTCTTGTTTCTTTTCCTGCTGCCACTTCCGTACCTACACCGGCAGGAGTAAAAATGGCCGGCATACCATAGCCAGATGCCATACACCTTGTAGCCAATGTTCCCTGGGGGATCAATTCAACCTCCAGTTCGCCACTTAATAATTGTCTTTCAAACTCTGCATTTTCACCCACATAACTGGAGATCATTTTCTTTACCTGCTTTTGTTGCAGCATAAGGCCAATACCAAAATCATCCACACCAGCATTGTTAGAAATACAAGTGAGGTTTTTTACTTTCTTATCAACCAAAGCTGCAATACAATTTTCGGGAATACCGCAAAGGCCAAAACCACCCAGCA
>JAZKGV010000134.1:0-5684 GCA_040385725.1 Bacteroidota bacterium
AAATATTTTATTGATAACATAAAGGAAATTATCCGGCGACATCAATTCCGGCAACAACTTGTGCTTCATTTTCTTTATCAGCTCCTGCACAAAGCCACGGCCGCTCACAATACCGCTTTCGGTAAGTGCCTGCACAATATTGGTTTTTAGAAATTGCGTTAGCAAGGCTTTGCGTAAAGAAAAGAGGAAACTCCTGTCCTGGCTTATTTGAAAAAGCAGTGCCTGGAATTTTAATTCTGCCTGCTGAATATCGTTGGGATTATCGGGCCTTATTTTGCCAATGAGCTCTGTAAGAAACTCAATGCTGCGGTTGGGAGCATGTAAAGGCAGGACAATAGCCTGCTCCTTTGAGGGAACGGACGGATCTGCCTTTTTCCTTTTCAACAACTTCAACATTAAAATTCATTTAATTATTCTGGCAAAAAGATAAATGAATGACAATTATAATACCAAGAATGTTGCATACAATCGCCTTTTCATAAAATAATATTGAAATAACATCAGTAACACAATCCCGGTTGGTAGTAAATGCGTAAATGTGATTAAATTTTTTCGCCTTTAAGCAAACTAACCGGCCAATTAAATGGTTGTTAGTATTATTTTTGCAGCAACGAACCTTATTATGTCTCAATCAATAAAAACAAAGCTAAACCCGGAAATTGATCTACTCACCATGACTGATGAGTTTTGCAGCCTTATTGTGTGGAACGATGATGTAAACACATTTGATTGGGTAATACAGGCTTTGATCGAGGTTTGTGGTCATAGCGGAGAACAGGCAGAACAATGCGCCATTATTATTGACAGCAAAGGAAAATACGCCGTAAAAGAAGGCGACTATGATACCTTGAAACCCATGTGTGATGCCATTACCGAAAGGGGCATTAATGCAACTATAGAAGTAATTGCTGCTTAATTTTTCCCTTTCTCCTGCAGCATTTGTTTTCACAAACACAGTTTAATTGAATGTGGTAATTTTAACCATGTTTGTTTTAGATGACTCCATTACATTTCCTCCTGTACACTTAGCCAATGAAGATGGGCTGTTAGCTTTTGGTGGGGATCTAAGCACCGAACGTTTGCTATTGGCTTACCGCAGCGGTATTTTTCCCTGGTATAATGAAGATGAGCCCATCATCTGGTGGTGCCCCGACCCAAGGTTTGTTTTATTTCCTCAACAATTAAAAGTGAGCAAGAGTATGGGCTCAGTTTTAAGAAATGGTAAGTTTCGGTTTACTATCAACAGGGCATTTACACAGGTGATACAAAATTGCAAAACCGTTACCCGTGAAGGGCAGGACGGAACATGGATAACACCTGCCGTACAAAAAGCTTATACCATATTGCATGAACTTGGCTATGCACACAGCGCCGAAGCATGGATGAATGGAGAATTAGTTGGCGGATTGTATGGAATAAGAATGGGGAATATTTTTTTTGGCGAAAGCATGTTCAGCAAAGCAAGCAATGCCAGCAAGTTTGCCTTTATAAAATATGTACAGCAATTACAAAAAGAAGGCGTGGTGATGATAGACTGCCAGGTTTATACAGAACATTTGGAAAGCCTGGGAGCAGGAATGATTGAAAGAAAAGATTTTATTGAGCTGTTAAAACTGCATATTAAATGATCACTGCCATTGCTTTAATAATTTCCGGGCTTTTTCTTTTGAGGCTTCATCATCTTCCGTAGTATTGGGTAATTGAAGCATGGTATTAAGACATGCAACAGCTTTTGTTTTCTGGTTATTCTTTTTATACGCTTTTGCCAGTTCAAAATAATTGATCACAAACCCCGGAGAAAGGTCTCTTGCTTTTTCAAAGGCTTTTACAGCATCTGCAAACGAGGCTTTGGGCATACCACCAAACAATACTTTTACTGCTGCTTTTTCAATAAAGCTAAGGTTGCTTATTTCGTAATTCCACCGGCCAATCACATGTAATGCTTTATAATTTGCCGGGTCATTTTTCAACGCAATGTCTGCATACTTTTTTATTTCTTTTGCAGCTTTTACTTTCTCTTTTCCGCTTTTTTCAAGCGACACCCTGCCGAGTGCAATCGCCATCATACAGTTAGCTGCTGAATTATTTGGCTCTATTCTCAATGCGATGGATGCATATTTCTGTGCCGCTTCGTAGTATGTTATCCTTGCTGCTGCTGTAGCTTCCCTGTTGCCAACACGGCTACAGAGTTCGCTGCACCTGTTAATAGCATGAACATTTGCCGGCTGCAGTTTTATTACCTGTTGATATTTTGACAGCGCCCCTTTTTCATTCAGCGCAGCTTCGAGTTTTTCTGCTTCCTTTGTTAATGTAGTAACATCCTGTGCGATGGAGACAACCGGAAGAAAGAAGATCAATAGGAAAGCACGCAATCTTATCATACTAAAAATCTTTTTTATAAGAAACACCTACCACACCGTTGAAGAACTTAATGGGAGCAGACATTTTTTTTATGGAGATGCTTACTGATCTGATACGGTTATCGTATTCATGTATTTTGTCTGCAAGATCGGCAACCAAGGTTTCCAGTAATGCTGTTGGTTGTTTCATTCTTGCTTCAATTATTTCATACACAATGGCATAGTCAACAGTGTGTTCCAGTTTTGTTATAGAGCCTGGAATATCCGCTATCACATCTACATCCATTTCAAAATTGTTGCCCGTCTTTCTTTCCTCTTCATACAAACCGTGGTAAGCAAAGAATTTAAGGTGGTGGAGATGGATGGTGAACATGATAAATTGTTGTATTGCTAAATTGTTGAATGGTTATTTGGATAACACAGAAACTAATAACTCATCACTTATAACTTAATGATGCCCTTTCTCACTTAAATACCTCTCCGCATCCAGCGCTGCCATACAACCGCTGCCTGCTGCTGTTACAGCCTGCCTGTAAATTTTATCCTGTACATCGCCTGATGCAAAAACTCCTTCTACATTTGTTTTGCTGCTTCCCGGTATTGTTTTTATATAGCCTGCTTCGTCCATATCGATCAAACCTTTAAAAATATCACTGTTGGGTTGATGTCCAATAGCAACAAAAAATGCACTCACCGGTATTTCTTTTATTTCGTTGGTTTGATTATTTTTTATTCTTACCGCTTCCACCTTTTTATCGCCGATCACTTCATCGGTTTCAGAATGCCAATAAATGGTAATATTCTTTGCGTCAATTACACGTTGCTGCATTATTTTACTTGCTCTCATCTCTCCTTCCCCTCTTCTTACAATCATGTGAACATGAGCACATATTTTAGACAGATACAACGCTTCTTCCGCAGCCGTATCACCAGCACCTACAATCGCTACTTCCTTCCCTTTAAAAAAGAAACCATCACACACAGCACAGGCACTTACGCCATAGCCATTCAGTCTTTGCTCACTTTCCAGACCAAGCCATTTGGCAGAGGCACCGGTTGAAATAATGATCGCATTGCTTTCGATCCATTTCTCTTCGTCTATCTCCACTTTATATGGTTGAGAGGAGAAATCAACTTTTGTTGCAAGGCCATAGCGTATATCTGTCCCCATGCGCCTTGCCTGGTTTTCAAAATTCACCATCATATCCGGGCCCTGTATACCATCAGGATAACCGGGATAATTCTCTACTTCTGTTGTAATGGTAAGCTGTCCGCCGGGTTGAATACCCTGGTATAGCACCGGCTTTAAACCAGCCCTGCTTGCATAAATGGCCGCAGTATATCCTGCCGGCCCTGAACCAATAATTAAACAATTTACCTTTTCTGTTACGCTGTTGCTCATGTTATCTTTTCTAAAATTGACTGCGAAATTAAATGAATATTGTATTTGCCGCCTGTCAACATATTGACACAAAAAAACAAAGTTGTGTAAAAGTCAGGCTTTGCATTTACCTATTCAGGAACAATAATGGTTTTGTAAAAAGCGCCATAACCGTAAAACGCTCCCAGGGCACCGTTGCTGATATTGCCTAATATTTTATTGGGCGATGCAAAGGGATTGCCAATACTTTGGGCAGAAAACTCCCATGTATTCCAGAAATTATACGAGGCCCTGTCTATGTTGCAGAGCTTAAAGGTGATAGTATCGCCACGGTTAAAAAAATTATCGTCAATAGCACCGGGAAAATTCCTGTCCACACCTGGCTGTACTTCCAATTGGTAAGTGCTGCCATCAATTACCTGGTCGTCAAAAACAGAATTGAGGCCGGGATAAAAAGGCTCTGCATTTCTTTTTGTAAAATAACGTACATAATTACCAAGCCCCGGAGGGTCCGTTACCTTTATCATTAAAATAACCCTTGTAGTATCTTCCTGGAAAGGCGCTTTCTCCCACCACATCGAATCTGGCTTTTTTGCAATAAGAGGAATAGTAGTAGTAGCATTGTACTCTTTGCCGCCACTTACAATTCGTAATGAATAAGAAGTATTAAGCTCACCGGTAAAAGCTGTTGCCAGGTTGGAAGAATCAATACTGTATTTGTAAAACGTGAGGCCCTGTGTAGGAATAGGTATGGGATACTCTTTCAATTTGTGCGTAAGTACTCCATTTGAAATATATACATCTGCACCATGTACAAACATGTTATTTATTATAGCAGTATCTATCTTACTAAAATAACCAAGACTGTTTGTAAGCACCACTACCGGCGGCAGATCGTTTTCAATATTGGCATCCACTGCCAAAACCGTTTCAACTTGCTTTAGGTCAAACTCAATCTTCTTTTCACAACCGGTTAAAAGAAATAGCAATAAAAATGAACCGATAAATTTATTCATGACGCAAAATTACCAGTATTAAACAAAGAAAAAGCCAGTTAGTTTAATCATAACAATCATTATCGTAATCGCATCACTCATACAAATCATCTTCATAAGCTTTCCTGATCATACCGATCATATCAATCATAAACAATCCCTATAAAAAAATCCCCCCGATAATTATCGGGGGGATGCTTAACTAGTATGCAATTTTTCTTAACCCAAATAGGCTTTTAATGCGCCACTGTACCTTGCTTTCTGCAAACGCTTGATCGCCCTTTCTTTGATCTGGCGGATACGCTCTTTGGTCAGATCATATTTCTGGCCAATCTGTTCAATGGTAACACCATTTTCACCATCCAAACCAAAATATGCATTTACTATTTCTGCTTCTCTCGGGCTTAATGATTTTAATACCCTTCGTATCTCGTTCCTCAATGAATCATGCATTACATCTTCATCAGTTTCTGCAGATCCTTTCAACAGATCACCCATGGCCACATCTTCTGCTTCATGCACAGGTGCATCCAATGAAGAGTGACGGGTATTGCTCTGGAAAATATTATTGATCTCTGTCTCACTCATCTCCAGTAATTCAGCCAGTTCTTCTGTTGATGGTTCCCTTTCATGCTCCTGTTCAAAAGCCATATACGCTTTATTGGCCTTGTTGTAAGTACCAATTTTATTCTGTGGCAAACGTACCAACCTTCCCTGTTCAGCCAAAGCCTGCAGGATAGACTGACGGATCCACCATACCGCATAAGAAATGAATTTAAAGCCTTTTGTTTCATCAAAACGCTGGGCAGCTTTTATCAAACCAAGGTTTCCCTCATTGATCAGGTCACTTAATGAAAGGCCCTGGTGCTGGTATTGCTTTGCCACAGATACCACGAAACGGAGGTTTGCCTGAACGAGTTTGTCAAGTGCCCTTTGGTCAGCCATCTT
>JAZKGV010000134.1:5694-29030 GCA_040385725.1 Bacteroidota bacterium
CTTTTGGGCCAAAATGGTTTCTTCCTCGGGGGTGATCATAGAGATCTTAGAGATTTCCTGAAGGTATTTTTCTACCGCCTGGCTATCCCTGTTGGTAATCTGGGTAGCGATTTTAAGTTGCCTCATTTGCTATGTTTAAATAAAGAATGGTATTGCTGGTAAAGTATAGACATTAAACGGACACTAATTGTTGCAAAAACTACTAAATATCACTGTAAAAATGCCTGCAAAGATACGTTGAGGATTTTGTTTTTCATAATGTAAACGAAAAAAGGAGATAAATATTCAGCAAAACTTGTTAATAACCATTGCTCAAACGATTGCGTAACAGGCAGCAAATTTTCAATTACCACATTGATGCCCTTATTTTGCTGAATGATAATTGACCTGCGGTCTGATACCGTTACCAAACCTTCTGCCGGGATGTTAGAAGCTATGTTTAAAGCGCTGGTTGGCGATGATGTTTTTGGGGAAGACCCAACTGTAAACAGGCTTGAAACTATGACTGCCGAAATGTTCGGAATGGAAGCCGGACTATTTTGTCCCAGCGGTACCATGACAAACCAGATTGCCATCAAATGCCAAACCCAACCGGGTGATGAAGTAATATGTGATGAACTAAGCCATATATATCAATTCGAAGGAGGTGGCATTGCTTTTAACAGCGGCTGTTCGGTAAAATTGCTGCAGGGAGATAAGGGAAGAATAAATGCACAACAGGTACTTACTGGTATCAATCCACCATTCGATTGGAAAGCCAATACCAGCTTTGTGAGCTTAGAAAACACCACCAACAGAGGTGGCGGTACCTGTTATAATTTTATTGATATTCAACAAATTAAAGAAGTTTGCTTAAAAAATAATTTGAGACTTCATTTGGATGGAGCAAGATTGTTTAATGCCCTGGTGGCAAAGCAGGAAAAGCCCAAACAATACGGTGAAATTTTTGATAGCATTTCTATTTGCCTGAGCAAAGGATTAGGCACACCAGTGGGCAGTGTTTTGCTTGGCAATACTGCTTTTATAAAAAAAGCAAGACGGGTTCGTAAGGCTTTTGGTGGTGGTATGAGGCAAGCAGGTTACCTGGCTGCGGCTGGTATTTTTGCCCTTGAAAATAACATTGAGCGGCTGGCAGAAGATCATAAACATGGCCGGCAAATTGGTGAGGCTCTGAGTAAGAAAAGTTTTGTTAGCAACTTAATTGAACCCGAAACCAATATACTTGTATTTGAAGTTTTGCCGCCATACACAGCAGTTAGCTTTATCGAATATTTATCAAAATACCAGGTCTTGGCAACAACCATCTCTCCTACCCAGCTACGCATGGTTACCCACCACGACATAACCGGAGAAATGGTAATAAAACTTATCAGCATTATTGAAAAGATGTAGTTTCTGATATTTTACAGATATTTAAGCCATCAATCAAGCTAAACCTCAAATGAGCAAACGGGCCTGCGTAATTATACCAGCATATAACGAAGAAGGAAATATCAAAGCAATTACTGCTGCGGTGGATGCCGCATTTAAAGATCTTTCCTGCGATTATTATATCCTTTTTGCTGATGATGGCAGTACTGACAATACACTTTCTGTAATTGAGGGATTAAGCAGGGAAAACGACAAAGTAAAATTCATTTCTTTTTCAAAAAATAATGGCCACCAGGTGGCATTAAAAGCCGGCATTGATCATAGCGATGCAGACTGTACCATCACTATGGATGCAGATATGCAGCACCCGCCGGCGCTTATTGCAGCGTTGATAAAAAAATGGGAAGAAGGTTATGATATTGTTTACACCATTCGTAAAGATCAAAAAAATCTCTCTTTTTTTAAGAGAATTACTTCAAGCCTGTTTTATAAAATACTGGGAAAACTAAGTGATATTGAAATTGAAAATGGAAGTGCTGATTTCAGGTTATTAGATAAAAAAGTAACAGACGAGGTTCGTAAAATAAAAGAGAATGATGTTTTTTTAAGGGGCCTGGTAAAATGGATGGGGTTTAAACAGGCTTCTATCGCATATCAACCAGCAGAACGATTAAGCGGAGAAACCAAATACTCTTACCGTAAAATGATGCTCCTTGCTTTACAAGGAATTACTTCTTTCAGTACCAAGCCGCTATACGCTGCTATATATATCGGGTTTGCCTTTTCATTTTTATCATTACTGTACATTCCTTTCGCTGTCTACAGCTACTTTAAAGATCATGTTGTATCAGGTTGGTCTTCGTTGATTGTAACCGTAACTTTTTTAGGTGGCTTACAATTGATAATACTTGGGATCATTGGTTTGTACCTGGGCAAACTTTTTATGCAGAGTAAAGGAAGGCCGATGTATATTATTAATAAAACAAATCTTTCCTGATTGGTTTTACCCAACGGTTGTTTTAGCTGGCTGCACCACTTCTTCTTTATTCGGTTGATTGTATAAATTCATCAATACTTTTTCTGGTGTCATTGGTGCATCAAATGCCGGCCTTACTGCAGCATTAAAACTTTTTACAGCATTACGCAATGCAAAGAAAGCGCCAATACCATACATCAATGGCGGCTCACCCACAGCTTTAGAGCGGAAGATGGCAAGATTATTTTTTTCTGTTTTTAAAAAGTCTATATCAATTTCCTTTGGCGCCGAATAAATATCTGGCACTTTATAAGTAGATAAAGCATTGCTCCGAAGCTTACCATTTTTATCATACACAATTTCCTCCATTGTCATCCAGCCAATACCCTGCACAAGCCCACCTTCAATTTGTCCACGGTCGATGATCGTATTCATTGTATGCCCAAAATCATGCACAATTTTTACAGAATCAATTTCATAAGTGCCACGTATGCAGTCAACAGTTACTTCGGTAATAGATGTTCCATAAACATGATAAGCAAACGGGTGGCCTTTTTCTTTTGTTTTATCAAAATGAATTTCAGGTGTGGCGTAATGGCCATGCTCTGATAAACTCACACGTTTGTTATGTGTGGTGATAACAAGTTTATTCCAGTCAAGTTCTGTCTTTACTCCATTTACATATACAAACTCATCCTGTAAGGTAATATCACCTTCAGCAACATTCAGCTCTTTTGCTGCAACTTCTTTTAATCTTACCAAAATAGCAGCACAGGCGATCAGGGTGGCTTTGCCATTCAGATCAGCCGTGGCACTTGCTGCAGTTGGTGATGTATTAGCAATGCGATAAGTATTTGTGCTATTTACTTTTATCCTTGATGGATCGATGGAGAAAACATGTGCAGCCACCTGCAGCATTTTGGTATTTACTCCCTGCCCCATTTCAACAGCACCGGTGCTTACCACCACACTACCGTCTGTATATACATGTACCAACGCCCTTGCCTGGTTCATTAATGTATTGGTAAAAGAAATACCAAAACATATTGGCATTACTGCAATGCCTTTTTTATACAGGGTGTTTGCTGCATTAAAATCTTTTACTTTATCCTGTATCGTTTCAAGACTGTACAATTCATTTGCCCTGTTCCAGCATTCGTGTGCTTCGCTTTCTACTTTTTGCCCGTACGGCAATTCATCGCCGGTATGCAATAAATTTTTCTGTTGGATCGTCCATGCATCAATACCCAATTCATCTGCTGCTTTTACAATAGCACTTTCAATAATGAACATTCCTTGCGGCCCGCCAAAACCACGGAAAGCTGTATTAGGTGGCAAATGCGTTCTGCAACTATAAGCAGTAGCAGTTACATTGGGAACAAAATAAGTATTGGTGCAATGGAATAATGTACGTTCCATCACAGCCGGTGAAAGATCAGCAGCAGCACCTGCGTTTTGATAAGTTGTTGTTTCAAACGCCACGATCTTCAGGTCTTTATTCAACCCGATCTTAAAATCAGATGAATAAGGATGGCGCTTACCTGTCATACGCATGTCTTCCATGCGGTGCAAAGAATATTTTACAGGACGTTTTGTAACCTGCGTTCCTAATGCACACAATGCGGCCCATGTATTTGCCTGGTCTTCTTTACCTCCAAAACCACCGCCCAATCTTGTAACATCAATTTCAATACTATGCATCGGCAGGCCGGTAACTTTGCTTACTGCCCTTTGCACAGCCGTAGGCCCTTGCGTAGATGAATAAACTCTTATCACGCCATTTTCCTGCGGCATTGCATAAGCGCCTTGTGTTTCGATATATAAATGTTCCTGACCGTTGTTGTCACACTCCCCTTCAAAAACATGATCGCATTTTGCAAATGCATTGGCACTGTCTCCGATCCTGAATGTTCGTGGAGGAATGATGAGTTCATTTTGTGCCGCCGCCACTCTTGGGTCAGTGATGACCGGTAGTGGCTCTATTTCGACTTTTATTTTTTTAACTGCATGTCTTGCTGCTTCATTAGTTTCTGCCAGTACCAATGCAATCGGCATTCCGCTAAAGTGAACATGATGGTCTGCAAACAATGGCTCATCAGGAATGATACCACCGATCTGGTTAATGCCGGTTATATCTTTATGCGTCAACACTTTTACAACGCCTTCGCATTTTTCTGCTTCGCTTGTGTCAATGCTTACTAATTTCCCATGTGCAATGATTGAATCAAAACAGGCAGCAAACAAAGTTCCTCTTACTACCGGGATATCATCCAGGTAAATCGATTCACCTCTTGTATGTGTATATGAATCTATGTTCCTCATTATTGTACCGCAATCATTTTTTGAAAATTATGTTCAGGAAACAGTGTTATAAAATGCGCCTTTATCAGCTGTCCCAATAAAAATCTTTTATAAGCCGCCGTTCCCCTTGCATCACTGATAGGTAAAATTTCATTCTTCGCTATTTCGATCACTTCTTCAATTACTGTTTCACTAATTGTTTTATTTTTTAAAAAGGCAGAAGCTTTTAAAAGATAAAAAGGCACCGGCCCAACGCCTCCTGCAGATAAATGTGCAGTGCTCACAACATCGTTTTCCATTTGTAAACTAATAGCACTATTCACACTGGCAATATCCAGATGTGTACGCTTGCACACTTTTTCAAAATTGAATTTTGTATTGGCAGCAGGCAATTCAAAATATATTTTCTCAATGTATTCTTCAGGAATTTTTGCCAATTGCTTATAGCCCTTGTAAAATTGATTGAGTGCAACTTCTCTTATATTTATTCCATCGCTCAATATCAATTGTGCATTCAACGCTAAAAAGAAAATAGTAAAATCACCGATCGGCGAACCGTTCACAAAGTTACCGGCAATGGTTGCCATATTACGGATGGGCGTTGAACTTACCAGCTTAACATGCTGCTGCAACAAAGGAAAATGCTGCTGAAAAATTGGAGACTCTGCAATATCAGTTACGGTAACAGAAGCGCCGAGATAACATTTATTATCAACCTGTGTAATGCCATTGAGGTTTGTTTTATCAAACAAAAAATCAATTTCTGCATAGGTCATTGCATCATGCTGTTGCACATACAGGTCGGTGCCACCACCAAGAAATTTTACTGTGCCATTCTGTTTTGCTTCACCATTTGTTGGCAGCAGCATTTTTAATAGCCGTTCTTTAATACCTGTAAAATATGACGGCAAAAAATTATTGGTTACTGCAAAAGCTATGGCATCTTCACTTTTTCTTTCGGCCAACTTATTCGCTATTTTTTCAGTTGCCCTTTCAATGGATTTGTAACCAGTGCAGCGGCAGATATTTCCATTCACTGCATCAATGCCACCCTTATAGGTTGCTTCATTTTTACATAATGCAAAACCAGCAAGCGATACCATAAAACCCGGTGTGCAAAAACCACACTGTGTGGCACCCTCTTCAGCAAAACTTTGTTGAATAAAATTTAACCCTTCCACATTAGTCCCCTCGATCGTTACAATATGTTTTCCTTCGGCATTACCAATGGCCATTAAGCAAGATGTGGCAGAACGATAAATCAATTCGCCATTTTTTACCTCGCCAACCAATACAGAACAGGCACCGCAGTCACCTTCACGGCAGCCGATCTTTGTACCCGTAAGGTTCTGGTGATAGCGTACAAAATCAAGCAACAATGTACCTTTTGGTAATGCGGTGCTTACATCTTTATCGTTTAAAATAAATCGTATCAAGTTTCCCTTTGTTTTAATTAAAGATACAATGAAACCGGTTTTATTACAACTGGTAAATTGTTTATTGGCAATCGTTATTTGAAGTAAGTAATTTCTCTTTCGGCAATGGTAACAGCAACCTGGTTACGGTATGCAGTCTTTTTTATCCAGTTCTTCTTTTTATCGTAAGTGTATTTGTTTGTGTAATGATCAAGTATATTATTATCCTTATCATACCACACTTCATCTATAATATTATTCTGGGCATCATATTTATACTGTACTGTTTTCACCATTACATAATTGCCTGAATACTCCACCAACGCAGAAATCTTGTTGCCCGGTTCATAGATCATCAGTGATTTCTTTTCAAGGTTGCCATCGCCATCATATAAATTTTCTTCAATAAGATTGCCATACAAATTATAACTATAGCTAGCTTTCATTACCAAAGTACTATCTGCATCATACGATTGCCAGGCTGTTTGATTATTGGCCGAATCGTACAAATAAACAGTTCTTTCAATTATTTCATTCTTGCCTGTATAAGCATTTACAAGCACCTGGTTGCCTCTCTTATCATACTCATAAGTGTATTTTGAAACCATTGTGCCATCAGGCTTAAAAGAACGTTGCTCATACAAATGACCATTGTTGTTGTACTTATACCTGAACCGTAACCTCAACGGGCCGCCTTTGTCATACATATTCTGCTCGATCATTTTACCGGCAGCATCATATAGATAGACATGTCTTGTACGGAGGCTGCCATTCTGGTTATAAATGTTCCTTTCATCCAGGTCCCCGTTTTTTAAAAAGGTGTAATCTGCATTATCAGAACTCCTGTCTCCCTTTTCAGGTTTGCCAAAATTATCAAGCGCTTCATACGTTCTTAAAGAAAGCGTTTTTACATTTTCCTTAAGGCCAAGTTCACTAAAAAGCTTTAGTGGTTTTTGTGCGGCAGCAAACATAGCCATCCACAAGGCTATACTGCTTACCAGCAACTTTTTGTTTATTCCGGTCATCAACTTGTATGTTTTACTTAAGGTTACCTTTTAAACGATGAAATTAAGGCTAAAAAATTAAATGGTCACCCAGCAATACCCTTCAAATCTTTCTGCCTCAAAATCAGCATTAATAACCTGATTAGGCTGACATTTGCGGTGAATAAAAAACAAATATGAAAGCAGCCGTATTGGTTAAGCAAGGTGCAGCATCAAAAGCCTTTGAAATAAGAGAATTACCAAAGCCACAACCCAAAAATGATGAAGTGCTGATAAAGGTATCGGCCTTCGGTTTAAATTTTGCTGATGTAATGGCAAGAAACGGCATGTACAAGGAAGCGCCGCCACTACCCTGTGTGCTGGGATATGATGTGGCCGGAACTGTGGAAGCCATTGGCACCGATGTGACAAATATAAAAACGGGTGATAAAGTAACTGCACTTACAAGGTTTGGTGGCTATGCAGAATATGTTGTTACAAAATCTTCTGCCGTTGCAATTATTCCAGGCAGTATGGATGATGCAACTGCCACCACATTAGCCACCCAATACATTACCGCATACTATGCCGCTGCCGAAGCCGTGAATCTATTTGCAGGCGATAAAGTATTGATACAATCCGGCGCTGGCGGCGTTGGTACCGCTTTGATACAATTTGCCAAACACAAAGGCTGTGAAATTTTTTCTACTGCCGGCAGTGAGGAGAAATTACAATATCTCAGGTCTCTTGGTGTACATCATCCCATTAATTACAATAAAGAAGATTTTGAGGCATCAATAAAATCCCTCACTGCTGGCAAAGGCGTTGATGTGATATTTGATGCAGTGGGTGGTGCCTCCGTAAAAAAAGGTTTTCGTTCGCTGGGTGCCGGTGGAAGAATTGTTTGCTATGGCGCTGCTGCTCTAACCGATAAAAACATATTCGGGAAAATAAAAACAGCATTGGGTTTTGGCTTTTATCATCCGGTGATGCTGATGATGCCATCAAAATCAATTATTGGTATTAACATGCTTTCGATTGGGGACGGAAAACCTGCGGTGGTACAACGCTGTCTTGAAGCAGTGATACGGTTGCATGCTGAAGGGATTTTTGTCCCCACCATTGGCAAAGTATTTCCTGTAAATGAAATTGCAGCGGCCCATGAATATTTAGAGAAAAGAAAGAGCATTGGGAAAGTGGTGGTGAAATGGTGATGATTTTTCTTCGTTCTTTTAACACGTATGCAACATTTTACAGTAAATCAATATCTTTAACTTTTAACACAGAACCAATACTAATTGATGAAAACACTTCTTCTCTGCCTAACCTTTATTTTAGTAACTACAGTTGCTTTTGCACAACCCGGTTTAAATACTGATACCATCTTCAGGGCCAATGCAAATATTTTTGACCGGAATAATAACCCATTTTTAAATTATGCCGGCAAAACCATCCGGCTTATCACTATAAAAAATGTGGGTTTTGAAGGCGATGTAAAAGATACCAGCAAGGTTAACAGCGGCTTTGGTGTAAGGGTGGGAAATGTATTGCATAAAAACACCCGTAGAAAAGTAATTGACAACAACCTTCTTTTTAAAGAAGGCGATAAACTGAACCCTTACCTGCTTAGTGATAATGAAAGACATTTAAGGGACCTTGATTATATACAGGATGCCTTGATCATTGTAAAACCCACCGACCAGCCGGATGCGGTTGACATTGAAGTAAGGGTAAAGGATGGATTTTCTATTGTGCCCGGCGCAGGCATTGGTGGGGCAAAAAAATACAAGTTGGAAATAAAAGAACAGAATATTGCCGGCACCGGTTCATTGATAGCCGTTAGTTCGCAGTTTGATAATGACAGGAAACAAAAATTTGGTTTTGGTGGAGATTTTTTGCAACGCAACATAAGAGGCAGTTTTATCAATTGGGGTTTTGGTTTCAGGAATTACAACAAAGCTTTTACCAGCAGAAGAGATGAAGAAAACCTCTACTATATGCGTTTTGAAAAACCATTGGCATCGCAATACCTGAAATGGTTTGGTGCTATCGACCTCTCTTACAATAATACAAAAAACGGCTATCTCCCCGACTCTGCTTATAATGCTCTCATCAAGTATAAGTATTATAATATTGATGGCTGGATAGGTTACAATATTGGTGCAAGGCGGTTAAAATATAAAAACAAGAGAAGCCCGTTGCGTAAGCTGATCGCAATACGTGGTTTGCACCAGCACTTTAATGATATACCAGGTGAAAAAACGGCTACTAATGATGGTGAGTTTGCCAATACATTGGGTGTGCTGGGAAGCTTCAGCCTGTTTAAACAAAACTTTTACCGTACCAGCTACATCTATGGTTTTGGCCGCAATGAAGACGTACCACAAGGTTTTACAGTATCACTCATCGGTGGTTATGTACGCAAAGACAGCCTTCGTATCACTACCAAAACAAGGCCTTATTATGGCGCTGAATTTACAGCCGGCAGTTACAGCAAAAAAGAATTCTATAGTTTTTTTAATGTTCGTTTTGGCGGTTCCGCTTACAAAGGCAAATGGGAAGATGTGGAATTGCTTGCCAGCGGCGACCATTTTACCAAACTGCATAAAATAAACAACAAATGGTTCAGGCGTTTTTTCTTTAATGGCTCATTTGCACGCCAGTTTTCAAACACATTGAATGCGCCACTTGAATTGCTAAGCATTTATGGTTTGCAATCTTTTACCTTACCAAAAGATTCTGCGTATCAATTACCCAGGGGCGATATTAGGATAACAACGAAAGCAGAAATAGTTTTTTATCACACCAAAAAATACTGGGGTTTTGGCTTTGCACCATTTGCGTTTGCAGATGCTTCATTAATAAAAGCAGATGCTGTAAGTTTTGGCAAAAGCGATATTTACACAGGCCTTGGCGCAGGTTTCCGCATACGAAACGAGAACTTATTGTTTGGCACTATTGAAGCAAGGTTCTCGTACTTTCCCCGAACGCTGCCGGGGATGAATGGCTTTAAAGTAAAATTCAATACCAACCTAAGGTATAAGTATAACAACAGTTTGGTGAGAAGGCCGGATTTTGTATCGCCGAATTAGAGAGCTGGTACAGAAAAGAATTGAGGCTCAATTTATATTTGTACCAGGATTACGAAATATAAATGTTATATGCCATTTCATTGAACATTATGACACAGCCAAGACAAGATTACTTTCAAGACTTTAATAAAGCAAAACACTTCCGCGGAAAAGTTAAATGGGATGAGATAAAAGATTTGACGGGCTCTGATTTTCTCTGGGAAATTCTAGAACCTATTTCCGAAATGATCAAAGATGCCAAATATGAGGAGACAAGAGCTAAAAGACTATCTCCAAATCAAAAAGCACTCCATTTCTTTTGGTATCTTGACGAACAAGTTACTAATGGTGGATTTATACAGTTTTATTGGAATGGTTACGAGCTGTATCTCCCTTCGATAAAGCAAGGACTTAAACTTATCGGTTATAAAGATTTATTAAAAAGAGTCATTCAATCAGAGACTGAATATGACAAGCACATTGACGAATTCGCAAAATGGCGCAAAAAAGGTGACTGGGAGTGGCTTTATGACAACTTAAAAGAATTTGAAAAGCTTGACGATTGGTATTATTCAAAAGAGGAAAAGCATTATTCAATAGTTGAGAAATTTGTTAGACAAAACATCGACGACTTTATCATCAAGATCAAATAAAGGCTTTAGGTACGGCAGTACAGACATTATTCTATATTAGTTTTAACTTAATCATAATATTTTCAATCAGCAGCGGTTTGAGCAGGTGGAATTCTATTTCCAAACCTACATAATGCGCTGTATGTTGGGCGCAATATGATAAGATTCTGCAGTATAATAGCTTTAACACTTGCATTTGCATCCATTAAATCTCAGTCTATTCATACAGACTGTATGGAATATGGTTATGTTGGAAAAGTAAAACAAATAATAAAAACCACCTTGACCAATATAAGAGCAACTGACATAAAGCAAATTCCCAAAGACAGTATAGTAGATTTGGCAGAAACATACTATATTAACACCAATGGAAATATCGATTCTTTACTATCGGAAAGAGTAATTGAAACAGGACAAATATTTATATATCTAAGGAAGTTCCATTTTGAAAATTTAAAAAGAAAAAGCTGGGATGCCTTTAATTTGGAAAATGAAAAATTAATGTCAGGCACAATCAACTGGCTTACAGAAAAGCAATATGAGGAAAAAGTATTTTACCCTGGTGGCGAACTCAAATTTGAGACCGTTACAAGTTTGAATGAAAGTTTCAGAGTATTCAAAATCCTTGTCAAAAGCTATGACCAATCTGGAGACCTGTTGCAAAATTCCATGCAAGAATTTAGTTTTTCCGACTTAGGTGACATCATTTCCTTTAAAACAACCAATCTCAATGACAATACAACAGAAATAAGTAAATACGAGTACTTAAATAAAGATAAAGTTGGAAATCCTACCGAAATATTAATAACGAAACAAAGTGATAGCTCAAGGAATTTAGTGAGACTTGAGTATGATTATTTCAATTGAAATACTGCGTACAAAATGAACTATGTAAAAAAAACAGCAGCTCCTACTCCAACGAAATAAAATATGAGACCAAAAATCAACTTCATTACATTAGCAGTTTCAGACCTGAAAAGATCTGTTGACTTTTACAAAAATGGTTTTGGCTTTCCTACAAAAGGTATCCAGCACGGCAATGAAGAACATTGTATGTTTGACCTTGATGATAATTTTAATTTGGTACTATATCAAAGAGAAGAGTTTTTGCCTTTAACTGTCAATCCTCACTCTACTGAAAGATCCGCTGGTTTTATTCTTAGCCATAACGCTGAAAGCAGGGAACAGGTTAATGAAATTTTGCAGTTTGCTTTAAAAGCGGGTGCCATTCAGATCGGGCAGACACAAGATGAACCCTGGGGTTACTCTGCAAGTATAGCAGACATTGACGGGCACCAATGGGAAATAGTATATATGCCACATTACGAAGAAAACAATAATGACAAATAATATATAGACGAGCCAGGAACAACAAACCCATATTTTGTTTCAGTGAAAGCCGGCGAATAAAGACAGGCTGCCGTTCTTATCATCAACATGTGTAACTTTATTCAGCAGTAATTACAGGCTAATAATTTTCAAATACTGCCAAACCAGCATCATGAAAAAACTCAATTTTTTCTTAGCAGTCCTTTTTATTTGCAAACTTTCAATGGCACAGAAAGTTGAGACAGTTTATTTAAACGCCAGTGACAGTACATCAAACCTGTACATTGTTGTGTATCCTCCTAAACTCCCCTATAAAGGTTATGCCTTTTTAATCCCGGGAATGTTCCAGGAAGCAAAGGATGTGCTGGTTCAAACTGAATTACCAAGATATGCTGCACAACAAGGGATCTTAACCATTATTCCAACGTTTAAAACAGGTATTTCCTCTTTTGGTTTTGACACTGCTACACAAGCTTCCTTTGTTGAACTACTTGAACATGTAACAACTACTTATAAACTTAAAGGACTCAATTTTTACGCAGGTGGTTTTTCTATTGGAGGAACCTGCGCCATAAAATATGCAGAGCTTGCATTAAAAAATAACTATGCAGTTAAACCTTCCGCAGTGTTTGCCATTGATTCCCCACTGGATTTCGAGAAGATGTATTGGAATATTTTACGTGAAATAAGACTTCCGAATAGCTCTGAAGACGGCCTGGCAGAAGTTAATTACATTCTAAAACGCTGCAGGAAAGAATTTGGCGGCAGTCCATCTGATAATTTGCCGGACTATCGCCAAAAATCGCCTTACTCATTCAATGATACAACACAACAAGCCATTAAGCCGCTTGTTAATTTACCAATCCGCTTATACACCGAACCAGATATTTTATTTTGGCTTAATGATGGCGTTGACTATTCTTTAATGAATGCTTTTGATTTTGCAGCGATGACCAACGAATTAAAAAGACTGGGAAGTAAAAAAGTTGAGTTGGTGATCACAACCGATAAGGGTTATAGAAAGCCTGGTAACATACGGCATCCGCATTCATGGAGTATAGTGGAGCCTGAAGAACTTGTAAAATGGCTGCTTATCCATAATTAATTTGCATGGAGTTAACAGGAGAAAAAATATAAAAAATCTTATACAATGAATTTTGAAAAATTAGTTCCTAATATTTTTTATAACAACATTTCTGATGGTTTGAAATTGTTTGTTGACTGTCTGAACTTTACCATTGAACATGACGAAATAAAATCCCATAACCCATTTTGTGTATTGGAAAAAGATGGTTTACGGATAAATCTTTTTGAAAATGCAGCACTTGCTAAGGAACATAGCCCTGAATTCAGGTTAGTCACAAAAAATATTAAGGAAGTTTATGAGAGAGTGTCTGTTTCGCATCCTGAATTCCTTCATCCAAATCTTAAAGTAATTACGCTTCGTCCCTGGGGTGCTAAGGAATTCGCTTTAATGGATAAGCAATTAGGAATTATTATCCAGGAATGGTAAACAGGATAAACACCGCTAACGGTTTGGCAATATGGTGGGATAAAGAATAAATTTATAATTCACTTATTCCGATGCAAAAAATAGTATTTATACTTTTAGCCATCATAATAATCAATTTTCTATTTTGTGGTTGTGGCATTAACAACAATTCCAAAAAGTTTGAAAAATGGACAGGAGATTATCATTATGAAGAATCTCCTGTTCAAGCGAATGCAGGTTACGCAATGGTTATGAACTGGACTTTATCCATCAGTAAACAAAATGATTCATGTACCGGCATTTTAGAAGTTAATGGACAACAGACTTTCATGAAGCTGAAAACTTTTATAAGGGGTAACACGTCAAAAATTGCGGTTATTTACAACAGCCTTTTGGATGGGAATGATGAACAATTAAAATCGGGGGACACTTTGTTTACATTGTCAACAGTCTCCGGAATATTAACAACAAACTGGGTCACAATGAAGCCACGGTTAATAGATAATTCATCTAAAGAATGTAATTGTTTTTCACAAATCAATGCCAGGAATAGCAGCCGCCAATGAAAATTATCCGGCAGATCAGTTTATAACCCTACCCATTCCCCCCATTCATAATTCCGAAAAAAATAAAAGTTAAACTTTTAAATCCATCTGTTCTCATCCTGCGTAACTGATACAGTGATCTCAAAAACCAACAAGAGAACATTCCATTTACTTCCTGCCTTTGCCAAACATACCGGGATAACTAACTGGTAAATCAAGATTCATATTCTTTTAGTGCTTCATGCAAAACGCAGTAAATGCTTACTGGCAATAGTATGCGGCATACACAACAATGTATTTTTTATTCATCACTCTAAACAAAAATTTATGAAACAAAAATTATCCGCTGCTCTCCTGCTGGTGGTGATGCTGGTGCAAACCATTACACCTGCTTTTGCCTCCTCACACCGGGAAGCTCCATTGATCTCCAACGATCCGCTCTGTGATAACACCGACCTTTATGCGTTCCGCAGCCCCGATGACCCAAACAAAGTAACCATCATTGCTAATTATATACCGGGACAATTGCCACAGGGCGGCCCCAACTATTATTCTTTCGGGCAAAACATCAGGTATGAGATCCATATCGATAATGATATCAGCACTCCCGGCGATGACATCATTTACCGTTTTACATTTGTAAAAGTGATTGAAGATTCTTCCACTTTCTTCAACATACGCCTGGGCAAACAAAATTTAAAAACAACCTACAGGCTCGAACGCAGCATAAATGGCGGGCAATCATTTCAGCCAATTATTTATGCAGGCAAAGTGCCACCGCCAAACATTGGCCCACGCTCTATCTCTTCGCCAGTGGGTTTAAATGCACCTTCTTATGAATCACTTATCACTGATGCTATCTCTACTGCAAAAACAGGCGAAAAAGTTTTCTGCGGCACATCAGACGATCCGTTTTATGTTGACCTCGGTGGTATTTTTGACCTGGGTGATGCACCACGCCAGTCAGGTAAATATACCGATGGCTTAAAATGTTTAAATGTATCTACCATTGCTTTGCAGGTTGATATTTCATCATTACAGAAAGACAATAAACCAGTACAACAAGCTGCCAACATACTTGATCCAAACTATGTAATTGGTGTATGGGCAAGTGCAAGCCGCCAACGCTACAGCACCTTCAGAAATGATGGCAGCCAATATAGTTCCGGTCCATGGATACAGGTTTCAAGATTGGGTATGCCCTTGACAAATGAAGCGGTGGTGCCTATTGGTTACAAAGACCTGTGGAATTCACTTACTCCATACCAGGACCTTTCAAGAATTGCAACATTCGGCAAGTTCTTTTACAATCCTGAACTGGCTTTGTATATGGATGATGCACAATTTGGTGGTGCAGTTCCTTCATTCAGTGCATTACGTGTACAAAAAAATTCACTCGGTGGTTTTGGTTTTGGTAATGGCCAAAATGGTTTGTATAGTTTAAAAGGTACATCGGCTGTAACAGGTACTGCTCTTGATGATGCCATCTTTGGCACATTGCTATTGCCTGCGGCTGGCTCTCCCCGTTCGGTTGATCTTTGGCCTATCTTCCATACAGGTGTACCAAATTTAAAACCATATCAACTGGCAACAGGTAAAGGCGGCAATCCATTAGCAAGTGGCAAACCATTTATCAGTAACTTTTTACCAAATGGTGGTGATATGCTACGCCTGAATATGGCTGTACCGGTTACCGAAAGAAATGCTTCTGCATTCAGTCCGCTTGGTTTGGTGGCAGCAGCAGTAACCGGTTTAACTGATCCTACATACAACAATACTGATATTCAATTTATACCAAACATGGATGGCTTTCCCAATGGCAGAAGGCTGGAAGATGATGTAACAAGAATTGAACTACAGGCTGTAAGTGGCGTTGTGTTAGCTGCAATCGGTTTGTGGTATGATGATTATGATCCTAACAGCAGCCCAAGCCCGGTAACACAACAGTTGGTAAATGTGCTTAGCTACAGCACCGGTGTGGATGCTAATGACAAAGCATTCAAAACAAATTTCCCTTATGTGGCATCGCCATGGGCAGGCACAGATATTTGTCCATGTGATGAACCTGCAAACAGGTACAATCCACGTATCCGTTCAAACTTTAATGAAAGCAGCAGAATGGATCTGAACGGACCGGAAGTGGTTGCCACTGTTAACCCGAATCCGTTTGTTGATAACAGCATTGTAAGGTATCGCATCAATGAAACTGCACAGGTAACTATTTCGCTGTACAGTGCAGATGGCAAAATGCTGAAAGTGCTGGTGAATAAAAAATTAGCAGCAGGCACTTACACTCAAAACTGGAATGGCGCTGATCTTAAAACAGGTTCTTATTTTATACAGATAAATAAGAATGGTGTTACAAAACAAAACATCCCATTAGTGAAAGCGCAATAATATTGCAACTATGAAACTACTCTTAAACCCTGCTTTGAAAAGGCAGGGTTTGTTTTTGTTACAATCCTTTTATCGCCTGGCAAATTTTCATCACCTAAATGATAACTCTTTTATTATCTACATCCAAACTCCTCTATTCTCCGTAATTAATAATGCAAAACAATTGCTCCATACACTCACCTTACACATTTCATAATTATGAAAAAGAATTTACTCAGCATCGTTCTTATTGTATTGTTTATTGGTGCCGCTGGTTTTATTGTTATAAAATACAAATCGGATAAAGGCAATAAAAAAGCAATGATCTACTCATTGCTTGAAAGAAAAGGAATACAGGCAAACAGTGAAGAATGGAAAACAATAAAAACCTCCGTTGAAAAATTACAGGCTGCCGTAAAAGCAAACCCAGGCGATAAAAAATCATTAACTGCCCTGGCAAACTATATGATCATGGAAGCAAGGGCCTCAGGCAATTATAGTTACTATGATGCCGCTGCCATGAAATATATTGATGAAGTGCTGGCAATAGATCCAAACAATTTTGAAGGGCTTTGTTTAAAAGCACTGGTGGAGTTATCACAACATCATTTCAGCGATGGATTGGCAACAGCAGAAAAAGTAAGGACTGTAAACCCCTATAGTGCATTTGTATATGGCATACTAACCGATGCAAATGTTGAGTTGGGCAATTATGATTCTGCCGTGGCGGCAGCAGACCAGATGATGTCCATTCGTCCCGACCTGCGTTCGTATGCAAGGGTAAGTTACCTGAGAGAAATTTATGGTGATTATACCGGCGCGGTGGAAGTGATGCAGGCGGCCGTGGATGCAGGCAATCCAGGTGATGAAGCAACAGAATGGAGCCGTGTACAGCTTGGGCAATTGTATGAGAACATGGGCAATTTGAAAACTGCTTCGATGCAATACAATTTAGCAGCTAATAACCGTCCTGGCTATCCTTACCCGTTAGCAGGGCTTGCCCGTATTGCAGTTGCAAACAAGGAGTATGACAAAGCGCTTTCATTTTATTTACAGGCAGACAGCGCCATTAATGACTTAGCTTTTAAAGAAGATATTGCAGATGTATACCGCATGATGGGTATGAATGATAAAGCTGCTGATATTTCGAACAAGGCATTAAATGAAATGGAAGCAAAGGCAAAAGCCGCTATCACAGATAATACTGTTGGCCATTATTCTGATAAAGAAATGGCCGAAGCTTACATTAAAAACAACAGCTACGACCAAGCTATTGAACATGCGTTGGCAGAATATAACCGCCGCCCAAACAATATTGATGTGAACGAAACGCTTGCCTGGGCTTATTTTAAAAAAGGAGAAAATACCAAAGCACAGCAATACATACAGACAGCATTAAAAACAAACAGCCAAAACCCACGCCTGCTTTGCCGTGCCGGTTTAATTCACTTACAGGCGGCAAACAAAGCAGAAGCAAAAAAGTACCTGGTTGCCGGCTTAAAAAACAATCCAAATATTTTTCCTGCATTAAAAAGCGAAAGTGAAACAGCGCTTAAACAACTGTAATGAAAAATTCTTTTAAAATATTACTGATTGCTTTTCTTGTCTTGTTGTCTTCAACAGCTTTTCCACACACAATAAATTATTCCCTGCAAAATGCACCGGTTAAAGATGTGGTGTGGTTCTATCTCAAATTGGGTTTTGAGCATATCATCCCTACGGGTGCAGACCATATACTGTTTGTAGCTGGATTGTGTTTATTAAGTACAAAAATAAAAACCATCATCTGGCAGGCAACAGTATTTACAGTGGCACATTCAGTAACGCTGGCGCTAAGCATGAAAAATATTATACCGGCACCGGCAGCAATTGTAGAACCTGTCATAGCATTATCGATCATGTTTGTGGCAGTAGAAAATATGCTGGTAAAAAAATTAAGCCCGTTCAGGATACTGGTGGTATTTGTATTTGGGTTGATACATGGACTGGGCTTTGCAAGTTCGCTTAATGAAATTGGTTTGCCCCCGGATAAATTTTACACTTCTATCATTGCTTTTAATGCAGGTGTGGAATTAGGCCAGGTGGCTGTAATTGCTGCCATGTTTATGCTTATCATCAACCGGTTTAAAAATAAACCATGGTACAGGAAAAGGATTGTGTATGGTTTATCGGCTATAATAACATTGATAGCATTTTACTGGACAATAGAAAGAGTGATCAATACCTAACCATTTATGTATATAAAATTTCATTCGTAATACCAATCGCATGAAAACAAATTTACTTAAACAACTGCGCCTTTTTACTGCAGCAGTTTTTCTCCTGATTGCAAACCACAGTTTTTCACAAACACAAAAAGGGTTTGTATCCGGCGAAGAAAAATCGCCTTTGCAGGAAGCGACCATTCTCAACCTTCGTACAGGCAGCCATAGCCATAGTAATGAGATTGGTTATTTTGAGATACAGGCAAGAGATGGCGACACGATACAGGTAACGCATGTTTCTTATGTATCGTCAAAAGTTGTTGCAGGCAGAAACCAACTGAACATTGCATTAAAGGCTGCACCATTACAATTAAATGATGTTTCTATCAACAATTCTGTGCGGCACCTGAATGTAATTTCAAATATCGATCTGAAAACAAACCCTGTAAGTTCATCGCAGGAGTTATTGAGAAAAGTGCCAGGTTTGTTTATCGGCCAACATGCAGGTGGTGGCAAGGCAGAACAAATATTTCTTCGTGGTTTTGATATTGACCACGGAACAGATATTAACCTTAGTGTTGATGGCATGCCCGTAAACATGCTATCTCATGCACACGGGCAAGGTTATGCCGATCTGCATTTTCTTATTCCTGAAACAGTTGATAAAATTGATTTTGACAAAGGGCCATACTTTGCCAACAGGGGCAACTTAGCTACAGCAGGTTATGTTGCTTTTAAAACAAAAGACCGCTTTGATAATAATTCTATCACACTTGAAGGTGGGCAGTTCGGCACTTTCAGGTCGCTTGGCCAGTTTAATATAATGGATAATGAAAAACAGAACCTGTGGTTTGCATCAGAGTATTTAATGACACAGGGATACTTTGTATCGCCGCAAAATTTTAACCGTGTAAACCTGGTGGGTAAATACACAACTCATCTTCCCAACAATGGCAAGTTATCTTTATTACTTTCTCATTTTAAAAGTAAATGGGATGCCAGCGGGCAAATACCACAACGGGCCGTGGATGCCGGTACACTTGACTGGTATGGTGCCATTGATGATACAGAAGGTGGCAACACACAAAGAACCAATGCTGTGCTGCAATACCTGAAACAGGTTAACAGCAGCATCTTTATTAAGAACACTGTTTTTTTCAGTTATTACGATATTGAACTGTATTCAAACTTTACCTTCTTTTTAAACGATCCTGCAAACAGCGACCAGATAAAACAAAAAGAAGCAAGAAATATGAGTGGCTTTGAAAGCGAACTGACCACAGATCTTTATGCAGGCAATACCAGGATGAAAATACAGGCAGGTGCAGGTGTAAGGCATGATGATATTAATAACATCGAACTCTCCCATACTGTCAACAGGAAAACAACATTGGAACAATTAAAACTGGGTGATATTGACGAAACCAATTTGTATGGCTATGCAAATCTTGAAATAAGAAAAGGAAAATTTTTAATAAACCCTGCCATAAGATTTGATTACCTGAAGTTTGACTATGTAGATAAACTGGCGACAGCTTATCAAACGCAATCGGCTAACAAAGCAGCCATAAGCCCTAAATTAAATCTGCTGTACAATTATAACAGGAACACACAGTTCTTTGTAAAACTCGGTAAGGGCTTTCACAGTAATGACACAAGAGTGGCAGTAGAACAAAAAGGAAAAGAAATTTTACCAGCTGCTTATGGAGCAGATGCAGGTATGATACTTAAGCCAACACCACGGCTGGTTATTAATACCGCATTATGGTATTTATTTTTACAACAGGAGTTTGTGTATGTGGGTGATGAAGGTGTGGTAGAGCCAGGCGGCAAAACAGAAAGAAAAGGTATTGATGTAGGTGTGCGTTATCAAATAGGCAAATCCATCTTTTTTCAGAGCGATCTTACTTACACACATGCAAGAAGCACCGGCAATCCTAAAGGAGAAAATTTAATCCCACTTGCACCTAAACTTACTTTCGCAGGCAGTGTAAGTATGAAGAATGAAATTGGTTTTAATGGTAGTATCAGCACCCGTTATCTTGGTAACAGGCCAGCCAATGAAGATGGAAGCATTATTGCAAAAGGATATTGCATCACCGACGTAAATATGAATTATCAATGGAGAAATTTTGGGCTTGGTGTAATAGCGAACAATATCTTTAATATAAAATGGAAAGAAACACAGTTTGCAACAGAAAGCCGGTTGCAAAATGAAACATCTCCTGTTACAGAAAATCATTTTACTCCCGGCACACCATTTAATATACGGGCAGTACTGAGTTATAAGTTTTAGTAACCCTCAAAGTTTTATCTTCATCCCGTCCGTTAACTAACTGGCGGGTTTTTTTATGCTATCATTCAATGCAAAAATTTTCATCATAGGCATCAACCCTTATGTATTGTTGCCAGCTGCTGTATTAAAAGAGATCTTTAAGCAGGCAGGAAAAGATAAAAGCGCTATTCCTGTAAAAGGCACAATCAATCAACATTCTTTTACACAAACATTAGTAAAATACAGCGGCAAATGGAGGTTATATATTAATGGGCCAATGCTGAAAGGCTCCAATACTAAATTGGGTGATACCGTAACAATCAACTTAGAATTTGATGCTGCAGACAGAACAACGCCGATGCACCCCAAACTAAAACTGGCGTTGCAAAAAAACAAACAGGCGAACGAAATATTTAAAAAATTGTCGCCTTCCGGTCAAAAGGAAATAATGCGGTATATCAATAACCTTAAATCTGAATCAGCAATTGATAATAACGTAAAAAAGGCCATTCAGTTTTTATTAGGCAGGCAAAGATTTATTGGAAGGGATAAACCCTGACATACTGAAGCGATCTTTTAACAATATCTTTTAATAAGCCCCGAAACTAAATACCGGATAAGTCCGTCTTATTCCTGTTTAAAATTTATAATTTATCTTACACCGCAGCAGATAATATTTTGAAACCAGCAAGGATATAATGAATAAAAAAATTTCACCTCTTTTCTTTTATTTATTGTTACATGCATTTGCCTCTTTTTCGCAGGCCGACCCTTTTGTTGGCACCTGGCAAATTGATAATAACAGCAGTGCAGGCAAAAGCCAGTTCAGCCTGCAAATTGCTTCTCCTGAAAAAGGCGTTCTCTACCCTGCTCATATCAGCATACAGTGTGATAGTTTTACCGCAGACTATGAATTGTTGTTAGTGAAAAAGAGTGTGAGGGAATTAGCCATCAGCAAAAACAAATTTGCCCGTAGCGAAAAGCCATTCAGCATTGCCAAAATATTATTTTTAATAAATGGCAGTTTCGATCTAAGCCGTAACCTTAAAGGCCAGCCCACATTAAACCTGCAAAGAATACAAACAAAACAAAATAACAATGCTGCTGCCGACACCTCAAAACTGACTGTTGAGCAGGCGCAAATGTATAACCAGCTAAAAAGTTTACTGGAGAATGAGAACATAAAATTGTTTAAGAAAAACGGTATTCAATGGAGCAGTGATTATGCCAACAGGATATTGAGCCCGGCCATATCACCTGCTTACTTCGGCCTCACTGATACTATTTATATACCCACCCGTGATGGCACAGTTAGTTTATCAGGCACAAAAAAAGGAGATGTGGTTTCCATTGCAAATAATGGAAGGGGCGTTATTGACCTGTTTGAAGTGAATAAGAAATTGTACACCCAGGAAATTTTACTTGATACTGGCTTAAACATTGTGGTACTTCATGCAGAAAACTTTGCCAACGGCTTACCCAATAAAGGCAAACTGAACATTGAATGCGGCAAGAAAAAAATTACACTTGATTTTAATAACCGTGGAGATAGTGCTGCTTCCTTTATTGCAATGAAACTTTATTTTGCAAGAGAGAAGGATAAAGAAACTTTTTTTGACAGCTATACACCTGCCAACGACAAAGCTTTAAAAGAAAATGAAAGGTTATTAGGTACGCTTACTTCTACTGCAAGGCAACTAACCTTAGCCGTGTGGGATGATGCGGTGGAAGATGGAGACAGTATTTCTATTAATGTAAATGGCAAATGGATTGCAAAAGGCTTTCCTGTAAAAAAGAAACCGCAAACGATCACCATTACGTTAGACCCGGGGCCATATACGATCACTTTTGTAGGAGATAATCTCGGCTCTATTCCTCCCAATACATCTATCCTGGAAATTATTGATGGCAAGAGAAGAAAATCATTCAACCTTACAACAAATATTGGAGAAGATAATTTGGTAAAAATATTTTATGACCTGCTGCCAGATCAATAAACTTATACTGTATTTTAATAAAAAATCCCTGTTGATAACAACAGGGATTTTTTATTATAGGTGTTTCGTTATTTAAAACGGGTTCATTGATTTTTGCCTCATGCCATTTAATGAAGGGTCCAGTTCAATTGCTTTATCACACATGCCTTGCCCTTTATCTTTTTGCCCCATCTTTTGAAAACAAAGCCCTGCCTGGTATAATGCCTTGCCATCCTTCATATCCATTTCCATCAGTTTCTGGCAATAGTTCAAAGATTTGTCATACATTTTACCATTATAAAATGCTTCCGCCATATCACGTAACAATTCTTTATTGTTAGGCTTCTTCTGTAACAGGTCAAGCAATATTTTTTCGCCTTGCTCCTGTTG
>JAZKGV010000135.1:0-3961 GCA_040385725.1 Bacteroidota bacterium
AGTAATAAGCGGAAGTATTATTGGAATTGATCTTGCCTGTGCACAAATGAAAGCTGCCGGAGCCAAAAGAGCATTGGTATTGCCAGTTGGCGGTGCTTTTCATTCTCCATTAATGTTACCTGCAAAAGAAGAACTGGCCGGAGCAATTGAAGCAGCTACGTTTAATGAACCATCCTGCCCGGTATATCAAAATGTATCAGCCAGTGCTGTTGTAAGTGCTGCCACCATAAAAGCTAATTTAATTGAGCAATTAACCGGCGCCGTTAAGTGGACGCAAAGTGTGCAGGCGATGATCGCTGATGGTGCCACTCATTTTACCGAAGTGGGGCCAGGTAAAGTGTTACAAGGATTAGTACAGAAGATCAATAAAGAAATGGTGGTGAATGGAGTGAGTTGATGAGTTTAGAAGTTTAGCAGGTTTAGAAAGTTTAGTAATCAGGCGTTTAAAAACCTAAACTAAACATCAAAACTGTTTCAACCTTCTAAATCATTCTTTAAAATCTGGCCACAACTTTCAAATTCAATAATCTTGGTGTAAGCCTGTTTGGAATACTGTAAGTGCTGTTAGAGAAATCTTTTATTAATTGATAAGAGATAGTATTTTGCCTGTCGATCAAATTAAATACTTCTAAGCTTGCCCAAATATTATCAAAACCACGGAATGGATTGTGGCTGCGCCGCATGCTTTTTTCATTCAACAATAAAGCGCTGAAGCCGATGTCAATTCGGATGTAGGGATCGATCACCAAACCATTACGGTACTTCACACTATTGGGAATATTAAAAGGCATATTACTTCCATACAGCATATTCAAATGCACACGAAAATTTTTGTTGGTTGACAAATAATCCTGTAAAAACAAACCTATTGTTATCATCCTGTCGGTTGGGCGGCGAAGCCAGCCTACATCCTGGCTCACACTGTCTGCAACAACCTGGTCTTCTGTTTTGGGACCAATAGGTTCACCTGCTGCATTCAAATATTGGTAATAAGAATCACCATCAATATTTTCCTTAGTCTTCATCAGCCCGATACTCAACCAGCTTTCTGCATCTTTCACCAACTCAGTATAAAATCTTGTTTCCAAACCGTAAGCATAACCTTTGGCCCTGTTATTACCAAAGTAGCGTATTCTTACATTGTCAATATCATAAGGAATAAGGTCTGTAATATTTTTATAATAGGCTTCGGTTGTTATACGGAATGGCCTTCCTGCATTTTTAAAGTTGTAATCAATTCCGCCAACAACCTGGTAACTCTTCTGCGATTTTACATTTGTATTTACAGAGCCGTCAAGCTTTCTTAACTCACGGTAAAAAGGTGGCTGATCATAAATACCTGCGGCGAATTTAAACACAACATCCCTTTTCCAGGTTGGTTTGATGCTTACCTGCGCCCTGGGACTTATCAAAAATTCTTTATTGAGGCCGTTGTAATTATACCGAACGCCTGCCTGGAAAATAATATCTCTCTTGTCATTCTTAAACCTGATATTATCCTGCACATAGCCACTGTATTTTTGAATAGAGAGATCAGTAGTACTATTATAAAATGTGTTTAACCTGCCTGTATTTACCGGGAGAGAATAACCGGCACTGTCCTGGTACTCCCATTCGTATAGTTTATCGTTGATGTCTGTTTGTTCAATGCTGTTGCCAAATTGTATAAAATGTTTTCCACTGTCCCCGGCAGCAAACGATCCCTTTACTGAAGCATTCCAAACACTGATGTCTAATTTATTCCTCCCATAGTTTTGGTAATAACCTGCACCTAGCGGATTTGTAATTTGTCCGAATGTGGCACTGTTGTTATCAAAGTCCCTGTCGCCGAATAAGTAAGTGCCTGCAATGTCAAAATTTTCGTTCTCTTTATTTTGAAAGCGGCTAAGCATCCACTTTAGCTTTAGCTTTTTGTTGGGGGTATGCACAGCGCTAAGGCCGATCAAATTTGTTTTGTAGCCATCTTTCTCCTGCCCGGCAAAATATATATCAAGCCCGAGGTTAGAAGTAAATAAAGGAGAAAAAACAGAAGTGGTTTTTTTAGCATCCTCCGGTATCAAAGTAAATTTGGTACTACTGAAGTTTCCGAGTGCTTCCAATTGCAGTTTATCACTTATCTTATAAGTTATATATGCCTGCACATCGTTACTGGATGGAATGTAGGCACCTTTTGTTTCCTGGCTGCTTAATAAATTTCGATTACTGCGGTTGCGTACACCAATAATGTAAGTGAGCCTTTCTTTTTTAGCACTGCCTTCCAAATGGAACCCTTGCTCTAAAAAACTTACATAGGCACTGCCACCAAAATGTTTTGGTTTTTTATATTGGATATCCAGCACACTGCTCATTTTATCACCATACTTTGCCTGGAAGCCCCCGTTATAAAAACTCACACTGCCTGCCAGTTCCGGATTGATAAAACTCAAACCTTCCTGCTGGCCACTTCTCACCAAATATGGCCTGAATACTTCAAAGTCATTTATGTAGATGAGGTTTTCATCATAGTTGCCGCCACGTACACTATACTGTGAAGTGAGTTCATTATTACTGCCCACCAATATTTTGATCAACCCTTCTATGCCGCCCGTGGTGCTGGGCAATACCAGTGCATTAGCTGCATCAATTTTTGTAAGCCCCACTTCAACCCTGGGCTTATCGCCGCCTACAGTTACTTCCTGCAAATCAACGCTTGACTTACTTAGTTTAATAACCACATATTCTTCTTCGCCGTTATTCAATGTAAAATTTCTTTGAACAGGTCTATAACTCTTATGGCTGAATTCAAGTGCAAAGCGCAGGTCGGCTGGCACTTTAATACGGAAAGTGCCTGAATCGCTGCTTATTTCTCCGTTTGTTTTGCCCAGTACAATAATGCTTACCGCAGCAATGCTGTTATCATTTTCATCCACTACTTTGCCGCTTATGAAGGCAGCTTTTTTTTGTGCTGTGGCAGTAAGGCATATAAGGGTGGCAATAATACCAGCGAATACTCTCATGGGATGAAGATAAATGATTTTTGTTTTGCCACAGCCTGCCCCGATCTTTCGGGGAATAACACAAATTAACACGAATAGATTTTCCCACAGATTACACAGATAAACACAGATTGGTCTTATGGCGAAAATCAGCGATAGATAGTAAGATATGCGATTTGTATTTTTCGCTGCATAAGTTCGGCATTTTTGCATGAATGCTTTATTTATATTTGTTTTAAATCTTCTGCCATGCGAAAAATTATTTTACTCTCAATTTTTACTTGTTTCATTTTTAAAATGAATGCACAAACAGATAGTAAAAAAGATAAACCGCTAAGAGTTGCCATTGTTGGCCTTTCTCATGCACATGTACATTGGATATTGGGAAGGGAAAAGAAAGGTGATATAGAAATAGTTGGTATTGCAGAAAGTGACACATCATTGGCAAGGAGATATTCAGAACAGCATGGATATAGTATGGCGATTGTGTATTCTGCAATGGAAGAAATGGTTGACAAAGTGAAACCTGACGCTGTGCTGGCTTACAATTCTATTTTTGATCATTTAAAAGTGGTAGAATATTGTGCTCCAAAACATATACATGTAATGGTGGAAAAGCCAATGGCAGTAAGTTTAGAACATGCCAATAAAATGCTGGCACTTGCAAAGAAGAACAATATTTTATTGCTTACCAATTACGAAAGCACCTGGTATGGCAGTAATGAAAAGGCTTACCAGATTGTAAACAGCGACAAAGCCATTGGAGACATCAGGAAAATTGTTTTTAACACAGGACACAAAGGCCCAAAAGAAATTGGCTGCAACCCTGAATTTTTAGCGTGGCTCACCGATCCTGTTTTAAATGGCGGTGGTGCCATTACTGACTTTGGTTGCTATGGCGCCAACCTCAGCACATGGTTGATGAAAGGAGAACATCCGCATACAGTTACAGCCATCACTCAACAAATAAAACCGGAAGTTTATCC
>JAZKGV010000136.1:0-7400 GCA_040385725.1 Bacteroidota bacterium
GATCCCATACCTGCAAATTGTCCATTATTCTTTACCAGGCAATTTCTTACAACAGCATTTGTCTTGGTATTGCAGATAACCTGTATAGAAAGCGACAGGCAATTATATACTTTCACATTATCAACCAGCGCATTGCCGGTACCATACATATGAATAGCCCTGGAACCGATATTGGTGAAGTCGCAATTTTTTATGGTGACATTACCGGCAAAATAAGAATACACACCGCTTGAATTAGCACCTTCAAAATTTATTTCATTTACACTGATAAATGACCTGCTGTTTGCATTAAACAAGGTATCAATCACACCTACCTGCACTGCATAACTGGTTGGTGCATTTGCGCCAAAATACATGTTCAGCATCCTGGCAGTAGTATCATAATACCATTCGCCAAACTGGTCAAGCGTACGAATGTCATCCTGTATAAAATATCCATGCCCAAGTTTTGCAGAAGATGAATTACCTGCACCTGCACCATTGGCCTTCATTAATGGGCGATAAGTAAAAGTACCACCGGTATGATTGGTAATAAGGCAGCGCTCAATTCTCCAGCCATTTTTCCTGATAGCGATCTCTGCACCTGTCCAGTTAACTGTTGATGTCATTTCGTTATCAGTAACAGAGTTTGACCCTGCTGCTTCAAAAGGAAGAAAACCGCCGTTTGTTTCTGTTGCGTTAGGATATCTTCCTACCCGCTGCGGACGGCCGTTTAATGATACCATATTTAAATAACTCTTTGCAGACACTGATGCTTTGTAAATCCCCGTGCTAACCAATGTCCATCCAGACAAGGTTACAAAGCCGGTAATAAGGGGTCTTGCACCAGTACCGTAAGCAGAAAAATTCAGGTTATTCCTGTTTACTGTGATTGCACCATAAAATACATCACCTCTTTTAAAAAGGATGCTGTCGTTGGCTGCAAAAGTAAAGGAGCTAACTTTTGATAATGATTTCCATGCTGCTGCCGGCGAAGTGCCTGCCGCACCATCGTTGCCAGTGGTTGAAACATAGTAGTTGGTTGCATTTGCTGCAAGCGCAACTGAAACAATGCTCAACAAAAGTAACAGTCGTTTCATAGTTGTAGGATTTTTAGTTTTCCAGGATTTTGATTAATAGCAAAGTGGTGCCGGTACGGTATAAATTCCGTTTTAACCGCTGCTTATTTTGCAACGATTACAAAAAACTATTGATGGTTGCCGTTAGGCTCCCATACACTTTTCCTTAAGTCTGTTGATCTTCAGCAATGTGAGCAATGCCATTAATGCAAGCTGTGTGCTGGTTGGTGAGGATGGTGTTTTCATAGTTTTAAATTTAATAAAGTACGGTAACGCTTTACTATCTTTTATCTATAAACCTTAAAACTGTTGAAATTTAAATCAGCGGAGAGAGCTGGTTTTTCGTTTTCAGAGGTTTGAGGCTTACGGACTAATTTTCGGATTCGGATGCTTAATGTTTTGCTAAAATTATGCCAAACATAAAATCATCGCTTACTTTTTTTTGATCGTAATTGAAAATTAAACAGGAAAACTTTTGGAAAGAAAAAACAATACTGCCATTGCAGTGAAGTAGTAAATTAGTTTTCATAGTTCAAAAATACAAGTACGGTCGGTAACGGATTCCAGTAGATTCCCACGAATACACCTGGCGGATAACTGATAAAACAAATAACTGCTTGTAAATATTGCCAACAGCAATTGTTTTTTAAAAATATAGAGTACTTGTGCTTTGAGAAATCGTAAAAACACGAATGTGCCAATCGTAATTTATCAATAAAGATTAGTTGATCTACGCCATTGAATACAAGAAGTCTTTTAATAAAGCAGCATCAGCATTTATTTTTGTGCTTTTCTTTTCAGCGTTTATTTGTGCTGCAACAGCGGGCGGCAGTGGTATAGTTTCTCCGATAACCGGTTCCACCACATCATAAAATTTTACAGGATGGGCAGTTTCCAATACAATACCTTTTTGTGATGGATTGTTTTGTAAGTAACGTTCTAATGCAAGATAACCAACTGCACCGTGTGGATCCAGGAGGTATTTTTTATTTTGATAAACAGCTTTCAGTGTTGCCCTTGTTTCCTCATCAGTAATGCTTACGCTGCTTAATACTTTTTCAAGATTTACAAATTCGTTGTTGAATATTTCCAGTATTCTAACAAAGTTGCTGGGGTTGCCCACATCCATTGCGTTAGATATAGTGGCAACTGCTTTTTTGGGTTCATACTGTTGTGTTTGCATAAATGCAGGCACCACATCATTGGCATTACAGGCAGCAATAAAATGTTGCACAGGCAAACCTGAAACATGCGCTAATATACCTGCACAAATATTTCCAAAGTTTCCGCTGGGTACAGATATTACAGGAGGGTTACCCCCATCCCCTAAAGGAGAGTTAACCCATTGCTTATAGGCAAAGAAATAATAGAACTGTTGCGGCAGCCATCTTGCCACATTAATTGAATTTGCTGATGTAAGAAAAACCTGTTTATTCAATTCATCATCTGTAAAAGCCTGCTTCACCATTTGCTGGCAATCATCAAATGTGCCATTCACTTCAAGCGCATGAATATTTTTACCAAGGGTTGTCAATTGCTTTTCCTGTACAGAACTTACTTTACCGGATGGATATAAGATCACCACCTCCACTCCTTCCACATCATAAAAACCATTAGCAACGGCACCGCCTGTATCACCTGATGTAGCAACCAGTACTGTTACTTTTTGTTTTTCGTCTTTTACAAAATAGCCGAGGCAACGGCTCATAAACCTTGCGCCGGTATCTTTAAATGCCAATGTTGGTCCATGGTATAATTCTAAAGCAGCAATCTGCTCATCGATCTTTACCAGTGGGATATCAAAATTCACCGTTTCATTTACTATCCTTTGTAATTCGTTTTTGGGAATGGCATCACCAACATAAGGAGCAATTACCCTATAAGCAATTTCCTCTTTGGAGAACTTGTCTATGTTCCTGATCAATTCTTCCGGAAGCGAAGGTATTTTTTCGGGAAAGTATAACCCTTTATCTGGCGCCTGGCCTTTAATGGTTGCTTCCTTAAAACTTACTATGGGAGAGTTATGATTGGTACTGTAGTATTTCATTTTTTTGATTACACTAATTATTACAAATTACACTAATTATTTTTTTGCCACAGATTACACGGATTGACACAGATTATTTTTGCCACGAATTACACTAATGAACACGAATGCTGCACTACTTTCTTATTCCTTATTTTACATTCCTTATTTCTTACTTCCCTGCTTCACTTCCTTATTTCTTATTCTACAACTTTCACTCCGTCCATATTAATAGTAGTTACATAAGAATGATAATCCAGGCCGATCTTTTCATACACATCATTCATCTCCTTTTGTACAGCATTGGCAGTAGCTTCATCTTTGCTCAGCATAAATAAGGAGGGACCAGAACCGGAGATACCACCGCCCAACGCACCAGCTCCTTTACATCTTTGTTTCACTTCATCAAAGCCCGGAATTAAAATACTTCTTACTGGCTCTATAATTACATCTTCTAACGACCTTCCTATCAAATCCAGATCGTTGCTCATAAAACCTGCAACCAGCCCTGCAATATTTCCCCACTGCTTGATAGCATCTTTTAATAAAACTTCTTTACGCAAGATCTGCCTTGCATCTTTTGTCTTTACCTCTATCTGCGGATGTACAACAGTTACATACAATGAGGGCGCTGGTATCACAACAATATCCAAAGGAAAAATACTTCGTATTAAAGTAACGCCGCCATAAATACAGGGCGCAATATTATCTGCATGTTTTACGCCGGTAGCCACTTTTTCTCCAAACATGGCAAAGCGTACCAGGTCTTCTTTACTGTAAATATTTCCAAGTAACTGATTGGCAGCCACCACTGCACCCGCCGCACTGGCGGCGCTGGAACCGATGCCACTACCAGGTTTTATTTTTTTGTGAATGGTTACTTCAAAGCCAATATTACCTTCCAGTTCATTTATCATTTCGATCAATGGGGCACCAGCAGTGTTTTGTGCAGGGTCGCTGGGTAAAGGATAACCATCAGCGCTGTGAATGATAATTTTCTTTTCATCCAACAGTTTTACTTCCATCAGATCGTTGGGTTCATTCAAACACAAACCAAGTATGTCAAAACCGCATACAAGGTTTGCCACCGTTCCCGGTGCATGAACTTTTACAATATCATTCGTTTTAAATTTCATTCTTCCGGTATTAAACCCTTGATGTTTTAATAATATCTGCAAACACTCCAGACGCTGTAACATCAGCACCAGCGCCTGCACCTTTTACCACCAATGGCTGATCAACATAACGGTCTGTATTAAACAATACAATATTATCCTTTCCATACAAATGATAAAGATCATGTTGTGGATTGATGTGCTGCAGACCAACAGCCGCTTTACCTGCTCCCTCACCTGCTGAAGTATAACTGGCAACAAATTTTAGTTTATTTCCTGCAGCCGCAGCTTCATCATACAATTTTTTAAAATGTGCTTCATGCTTTTCCATTGACTTATAAAAATCTTCCACAGAGCCTTCCATACATTCAGCAGGCATAAAACTATTGTTGGCTATATCCTCCATTTCAAAATGCTCCCCTGCTTCTCTTGCCAGTATCATTATCTTACGCATCACATCTTTGCCACTCAGATCAAGGCGTGGGTCTGGTTCAGTATAACCTTCGTCCTGTGCCTGTTTTACAACCGAGGCAAAAGATTTTTTTCCATCATAGTTATTAAAAACAAAATTGAGTGTGCCGCTTAATACCGCTTCCATTCTTTTTATCTTATCACCGCTGCGTAACAGGTCATTTAAGGTAGAGATGATGGGAAGGCTTGCACCCACATTTGTTTCAAATAAAAACTTTGCGTTGTATTCGCTTGCAAGATGTTTAAGCTTTGTATAGTATTCATAAGAAGAAGAACAGGCAACTTTGTTACAGGCCACCACTGCAATACTTTTCTCCAATAATTTATCATACATTTTAGCAACGGACTCATTCGCCGTTACATCAGCAAAAACAGTGTTGCGTAAATTTTTAGAACGGATGGTTTCAATGAATGCAGCCATATTCAAAGCCTCGGCACCATCAAGCAATTCACTCCATTTATTCAGATCAATTCCCTGTTCATTCACCAGCATTTTTTTGCTATTGGCAATACCCACCACATTTAATTTCAACCGCATCTTATCCAATAAGTATTGCTGTTGCTTTTTTATTTGTCCCATCAATTTGCCACCAACATTTCCAACACCGGCAACAAATACGTTTATTTCTTTATAAACCGTTTCAAAAAATTCTTCATGCAACACATTGATCGCCTTCTTTACATCATGCGTAGAAATCACTGCTGTAATATTTCTTTCAGAAGAACCTTGTGCAATAGCTCTTATGTTTACACCATTGCGGCCAAGTGTACCAAACATTTTTCCGCTGATGCCGGTATGACTTTTCATATTATCACCTACCAACGCTACAACTGCCAGTTCTTTTTCAACCGTTAACGGGTCAACTTTTTTTGTTTCTATTTCATAAGCAAATGCTTCATCCACTGCTTTCTTGGCATCATTGGCGAAGGCAGCATCAATACCTACACTGATAGAATGTTCTGATGAACTTTGAGTGATCATGATAACATTTATCTGTTTTGATGCCAGTGCTTCAAATAATCTTTTTGAAAAACCCGGGATACCCACCATGCCACTTCCTTCCAGGCTCAGTAATGAAATATTATTGATGCTTGATATGCCACGGATGCTGCTGCCGTTTACAGTTGACTCTCTTTGAATAACGGTTCCATAATCATTTGGGGCAAATGTATTTTTTATCCATGTTGGAATGCCTTTGCTTCTTACCGGCTGAATGGTTGGCGGATAAATTACTTTGGCGCCAAAGTGTGATAACTCCATTGCTTCCTGATAAGAGATCTGCGGAATGATCTTGACATTAGAAACCAGTCTTGGATCAGCCGTCATCATTCCTGAAACATCAGTCCATATTTCCAACAGGTTGGCATTTAATCCTGCAGCTAATATTGCTCCGGTATAATCAGAACCTCCACGGCCTAATGTTGTATTGATACCATTTGCATCGCTGGCAATAAAGCCTGGCATCATAAATAAGGATGCATCTGTTGACGAAAAATAATCGTTGATCTTTTTATTGGTAACGGTAAAGTCAACTACAGCCGAACCAAAGTTTGAATTGGTAGTGATCAATTCTCTTGAATCTTTCCATTCACATGCCCCGATCTCTGCTTTTAATTTTGCAGCGATGATCTGTGAGGATAACAATTCACCATAACTTACTACCCTGTCTTTTGTTCTTTCAGATAATTCCCTCAACAAGAAAATACCATTGCAGATATCTTCAATTTCATTGCACATTGTTTTTATATGGCTGAGTGTTCCGCTTTGTTGTGTAATCGGAATCAGGTCTTTTATCGTTTGAAGATGCCTTTGCTCTGCTTCCTGCAATTTTTCTTTATATGTTTCATCACTTTCTGAAGCCAGCTTGCAACATTGTAATAACAGGTCTGTAATGCCGCCTAATGCTGATACAATAACAACTGTTTTATCTTCCTTTACTTTTTCTTTTACAATGGCAACTACCTTGCTGATGTTCTCCGCATTTTTAACTGAACTGCCGCCAAACTTTAAAACCTGCATGACTTATAATGTATTTATGTATGATATATGATTTCTGATGTATGATTTAAGAAGCTGTACGCCCAATGGTAATATGAAAATGTGCAACCCTCAACGGGTTGTGATAGTGGTAATAATAGTGGAGGCAGCAAAGGGAATTGCCGGCATCGGTTTGTATGAGATTGTAACTGGTTTCACTTTTACCACTTTTTAGAGTCGCTAAAATAGCACATTATTTTAAAACAGAGCACGGCAACCTTAAAATATTTAAAGGAATTTTGTATTTTCGTTCGATTGCTGCCAATAGTATCACTATTTCATTTAAAAATTTTCAAAGATGGACCACCAGTCTGTAAGGGGTTTGCAGCAGTTTAAGAATTTAGTAGGCACCAAATTTCAATTGTATAACAGCCTATTTACTTCTCTCCCATTTCACCGTATTGAGAAAACAGGCATCCTGCTTTCGCTGCTATCCAATAATTGTGAAGAAGGTTATAAGAAAAAGCAAAGCCCTAAAGAGATCATTGAAGATTTTTTTAGTAAACATACCGCTTACCAGCAACCGCAGGAAAAGCTTGACCTGTTGTTTCGTTTTATTCAATACATAGAAAGGCAGGTGGTATTGTTTGACGCACTGGAAGATGCTTCTTTCCGTGAAGTGAATGATTTTTCAGGTGTGGGCACTTTGAAGAATTTAGAAAGTGAAGTATTAAAAGATAACAAACAGGAAG
>JAZKGV010000137.1:0-7227 GCA_040385725.1 Bacteroidota bacterium
CTGATAATATCAACCTGAATCACAGCCTGAATATCAATGCAGATATTCAACTTGATTCTTTCCATTCAATAAAAATAAATGCTGCCTTCAGCCAGCAGGATACAAAGAACAGGAGCCTGGGCAATTACAAAACCATCACTGATAAAAACAGCCTGCTCAATGACGGCAGCAGTGATAATGTTGCTGATAACAGCGGCTACAATTTTACTACAGGTATTTTATACAGGAAGAAATTTCACCGCAAGGGAAGAACCTTTTCCGTAAACCTGCAGGGGAATTTTAACAACAGCGATGGAAACGGCAGGTTAAAATCACTTACCCGATTTTATGACACAGCAGGTGTCTTATTAAGTAATGATTCAATAAACCAGCAAAGTACTTCTCATGCTGATCTGAATGGTTACACTGCAAGGGTGGTTTACACGGAACCTATTTTTAAAAGATCATTGTTAGAATTTAGTGTAGGAAGAACTTACAATAAGAACACAGCCGCTAAAGAAACATTTGACTACAATACGCTGAATGGAAAATTTGACCTGCTCAATGCAGCGCTTACAAATGATTTTGCAAGCAATTATAACAGCAACAATGCCGGCATCAGGCTGAGAAAGCAAACAAAGAAATACAATTTTGCTCTTGGCATTTCTTTACAAAAAGCTACACTCGAAGGAAGCCTGGTAAACAGTGATCATTTTGCCCCCGTTAAAAAAACATTTAGCAACCTGCTTCCCAATGCAAGATTTCAATACCAGTTCTCAAGATATAAAAACATTACGCTCAATTATACTACCAGTACAAACCAGCCTTTAATAAGCCAGTTGCAACCAATACCAGATAACAGCGATCGTTTATCAATAAAAGTTGGCAACCCTGATCTTGACCAGGAATACAATCACACCCTACGGTTGAATGCAATGTTCAGCAATCCTTTTAAGAACAGGACCTTTTTTGTATTTGCCAGCTTTCAATTAACGAAAAACAAAATAGTAAACAGCAACAATATCAATAACCTGGGCATTGACAGTGTGATGCTGGTAAATACAAATGCTGTTTACAATTTCAACAGCTCTGCCAGTTATAGTTTCCCGGTGCGTTTTCTTAAAGCAACAATGGAGATAAGTTCGGTTGCCAACTACAGCAAAGGCAAACAATTTTTACAAGGCTTATCAAATAACATCAGCCAGTTGATGATCGCACCATTTATGAGAATTGATATGTCTCCTTCAGATAAACTAACGATTGGCCTATCGGCTGAAATAAGTTACTACAATACAAAATATTCATTGCAGCCAAAAGCAAACAACAATTATTTCTACCAGGAGTATGGTACTGATATTGGATTGGAATTGCCTAAAGGATTTTTCTTCTCCACCGATTTCAATTATCAAATAACCAATCAGCAGGCTGCTGGTTATAACCAGCATGTACCGATCTGGAATATGTCGATCAGCAAACAAATGCTTCGCTTCAACCGTGGTGAATTAAAATTATCAGTGAATGACCTGCTGAATAAAAACACGAATATCAACAGAACGGCTAATCTTAATTACATTGAAGACAGACAGGTGAATAGTTTACGGCGGTATTTCATGCTGACTTTCACTTACAATTTGAGTAAGACCGGTTTGGATAAGAGTAATGAGGGAGGTGGAAGGGTTATCAGGAGATAAGCAATCAGAGCTTTCTATTTTCAAAGTGTATGATAAAAAGATAAGCCGCCCAATTCAGGCGGCTTATCAGATCAATCACTAAACATATTTAATTTCTTATAATCACCTTCCTGTTTCCTCCACCACCCTGGTTATTCTTCTCCATTTCCTCCATCATCTTATTTCTCTCCACAGTAAAACCATCAGGTGTTACTTTCTTTCCCTTTGTTGGTTCTTTAATGGCCGCTACATCCGCTTTGGCTGTTATCTCCATCGCTTTGTAAGTCATTTTCCCATCATTCATATCCAGCGCTAAAATAAGCCCGGGCAATTGCCCCTGCAATTCAGGCCCGGCGCTTACAGGAATATCTACTGTAAACCATGCAACAATATTGCTTGTATCATCAAATTCTTTTCTTTCCATTTTTCCATTATCAATATTCATCGTCATCCGTTTGCTTACCCGTTGTGCGGTTGCCTTCCTGCAAATATGCCCTAATATCTCTTTTGTATCATCAGTAAGCTTCCAGTTAAGTTTACGAATACTGTCTGACACTAAAAACTGTTTTCCAAACATTTCACGCTGCTCCACTTTACTTGCATTATCAAAATTGAAGAAAGTAATATCATCTGTACCCGGTGCCACCATTCTTATCTGCACACCGCTACCACTCACTTCGTCAGTATTGTTTTCCTCATCCACATGTTTCCATAATGATCTGTTGTTGGCAAAATTCAGTTCAAACTTATCTGTCCGTGTCTTTGGCATCATGCGGCTCACTTCTTCATTGTCGTCAATTTGTATCTGCAACTGCATGGTGCGTTCATAAATAACCCTGCCCTCCGTTTGTTGTGCCTGTAGCAGGCTAATGCTTATCGTGAATAAGCCGGTAATAAATAATTTTTTCATATTGTTTTAATTTTATTTCAAAACTATTACAGCGGCAGGCGGAATGAGGTTAACACTCCTTGCATTAAGGTTAATTAAGGTTAAGAAAAAATATTAATGGCGTGTAAAACTTTACTTTTGTTATCAATTTTACCGATGAAAAAAATTCCTGACCTGCTTACAGCATTAATGATCATTACACTGCTTGTGATAACCGGCTTCCAGGTGTATTGGTTAAAGGATAATTATGAACGGGAAAAAAGGGCGTTGGAAATAAGAAGCAATGTGATGTTCCAGGAAGCGGTAAGACAATTACAGGCATCAAAATTAAAACTGGCGGGTATAAACAACACTGATACTGCAACAAAAAAAATAAAGATGATCGTTGCAGAAAATGGCTTGCCACAAAAAGATGTACACGTAAAAATGATGCAGGGACAGGAAGTGGTAACAATGGTAAATACGCTGAGGAAAAAACTGCATGACACTTCTGTTACACAAACCAAAACAAATGTTTTTATAAATATTGATAAGAATGCTTCGGTAAACAGCCTTGACACGTTTACATCCAAACTTGATGAAAGGTTACTTCCGGGTGGCGACCGGATATTCCGTTTTCTATATGGAGTGGATTCTTTACAGGACAGTTTAAAAGTACCAGAGATAACAAAAGCATATAACCAGAAGTTAACGGAAGAAAAACTTTCTATTCCTTTTACTATTGCCCGTTTAAAAGATGGCAATGTAAATGAAAGCCCTGATCTTTCGGAAGTAACAGTGGGTTTTGCCAAACCCATTACTTACAAGCTATTATTAGGTAACACCACAAATTACCTGTTGAAAAGGATCAGTATGCCATTGTTGTTCTCTTTATTTCTTGTAGGCGCCACGCTCCTTTCTTTTATCTTAGTTTTCAGAACCATTGTAAAGCAAAAAAGGTTGGCGGATATTAAAAATGAATTTATCAGCAATATTACGCATGAGCTTAAAACGCCTATTGCTACGGTTGCTGTTGCCATTGAAGCATTAAAGAATTTTAATGCCATGGATGATGCTGAAAAAACAAAAGAGTATCTCAATATTTCATCTAACGAATTACAACGATTAAGCCTGTTGGTAGATAAGGTATTGAAATTATCCATGCTGGAGAAAAAAGAAATTGAATTAAAATATGAAGAGACCGATATTAGAAATGTGGTGGACGAAGTGGTAAACTCCATGCGCCTGCAGTTTGAAAAAAATAATGCAGAAGTAAATGTTGTAAGCTCCGGCAACACCGTAGTACAGGCAGACAGGTTGCACATGCTGAGTGTAATATATAACCTGGTTGACAATGCGGTAAAATACAGTCCACAAAACCCGGCAATCAAAATTATGATCGAAGAACTGGATAAAAATATTTTGCTCGTGATAACGGATGATGGCCAGGGCATACCTGCAGCATACAAGGATAAAATATTTGAAAAATTTTTCAGGGTACCGGCCGGCAATACACACAATGCACCAGGCTATGGGCTTGGCCTGAGTTATGTACTGCATATCATTCAAAAGCACCATGGTTCTATTGAAGTTGAAAGTGAAGAAGGCAAAGGCAGCACTTTTATTATTAAACTACCCAAAACAAATGGCGGTTAAAATTTTATATGTAGAAGATGAATTGTTCCTTGGCAAAATTGTAAAGGAAAGCCTGGAGAGCCGTGGCTTTGAGGTAGAGATGGAAGCCGATGGAAATAAAGCGTATGAAAAATTTACGCTGCAACAGCCAGATGTTTGTGTACTGGACATAATGCTTCCGAATAAAGATGGGTTTACCATTGCTGAAGAAATAAGAAACATCAATGCAGATGTACCAATTATTTTTCTTACCGCAAAAACACAAACAGAAGACCTGGTGAAGGGATTCAGAACCGGTGGCAATGATTATATCCGAAAGCCATTCAGCATGGAAGAGTTGATTGTAAGGATAGAAAATGCGGTACGTTTTCAGCAAACAAATAAGGTCAACAATAATTCGGTTGTAAAAATTGGTGGCTATACTTTCCATCTTAACCAACAATTGCTAAAGTATAATACGGAAGAAAAAAAATTGTCTTTTCGTGAAAGCGAACTGCTGAAAGTATTGTATGAGAACAGGAATTCTATTATCGACCGGAAAGATATTTTAAACCTGTTGTGGGGCAATGACAACTTCTTCAACTCCCGTAACCTGGATGTGTATATTACCAAGCTGAGAAGTTATTTAAAGAATGATGCCACACTGGAAATATTGACCATTAAGGGAATAGGTTATCGTTTTATTACGGCGTAGAAGTTTTACCAGAATCAAATGATCTTTCCATTTCTATACTTATGCTGTCATTGGCTTTGTCATCTGCTCTCCGCATACTGTCGCTCTTCTTTTGCAGGCTTTCATCCACTGCTTTAAATTGCTGCATCAGGTCATCAGACATATTCTTTGCATCTTCTGCCTGCTTCATCATATTCCATACTATACCAACGGTAAGTGTGCAGGCAACAATTATTATAATGTAGATTATTTTTTTATTCATGCTATGAGAAATAAACTTCCGAAGTTTTGAAAACTTCGGAAGTTTGTTTTTATTTTAGAAATAACTAAGGTTTGTTTTTGGCGTAAGCGTAAGCAGTGTTTCATACATCAGCTTGATAGTAGCTTCCACATCTTTCTTGTGCAGCATCTCTACTGTTGTGTGCATATACTTTAGCGGAATAGAGATCAATACAGAAGGACAGCCATCATTAGCATAAGCAAATGAATCTGTATCCGTACCGGTGCTGCGGCTTACCGCATGTAACTGAACAGGTATTTTATTTTTTGCTGCAACAGACTGCACTACATCCAATAATTTATTATGCACTGCAGGGCCAAAGGTCAATGACGGCCCTTTGCCGCAAGCCGTTTCCCCTTGTATGATCTTGCTCACCATCGGCGTAGTGGTATCATGTGTAACATCTGTAATAATGGCAATATCAGGTTTTATCCTTCTTGCGATCATCTCTGCACCACGCAGGCCAATTTCTTCCTGTACTGCATTTACCACATATAAGGAAAAAGGAAGTTTCTTTTTGTTTTCATGAAGCAATCTTGCCACTTCGGCGATCATAAAACCACCAATGCGGTTATCAAAAGCACGGCCAATTAAATAGTCATACGCCAGTTCATCATATCCATTTTCATAAGTTACCACCGCACCAATATGCACACCTAATTCTTCCACTTCCTTTTTATTTGAAGCGCCGCAATCTAAAAAAAGGTTCTCTACTTTAGGCTGTGTTTCTTTTCCATCATTTGCAATACGGGTATGTATGGCGGGCCAGCCAAACACTCCTTTCACCATTCCCTTTTTCCCATGTATCAATACTCTCATTGAGGGTGCTATCTGGTGATCAACACCGCCATTGCGCTTTAAATACAATAAACCTTCAGGAGAAATATAATTTACAAACCAGCTTATTTCATCAGCATGTGCTTCTATTACTACTTTAAAAGGTGCTGTCGGGTTTATAACACCAACCGCTGTACCATATGGATCGGTAAAGAAGGAATCTGTGTATGGTTTTATGTATTCCAGCCATAGCTTTTGCCCACTGCTTTCAAAACCGACAGGTGATGGATTATTGATATAGTTTTTTAAGAACTCGTAAGATTCATCAGTTAAAACAGTTTTAGGAGCTTTTGCTTTGGGTTTGGTTTTAGCTTTTGCCATATTGAATTTAATTTTTACAAATAAACTAAATACTTGCGACAGTTGTTAATAATGTCATTAAAACCATCATCCCGTCTACAATAAAATAGTAAAAAAAGTAGCCCTGTTTTCGTCTTGAATAATAATACACCAGCAGTGTGGTTAAGGCAGACAGTTGCAGCGCCATCAACTGCCCGGCTGTGATGCCGTTTTTTCCAAGAAAAAAATTCAGCACAAAAAGTAAGGTAAATACGGCGTAGATCAGCCACTGCATGGTTTTTGGAGACAGGTCTGTTGCAAGGCTGTGCAGGCCATGCACTTTATCAACATTTATATCACGGTTGTCGAACAAAATACAAAGCATCAGCATAAATAAAAAACGTTTTGCCATGATCAACATCCCGGTTGTTGAAAACTGCAACTGGTTGGCTGCAAGTGGAAGATAAGCTGTAACAAACATCCACGTAAATGCAAGTAATACCGTTTTGAGAAAGCCGGCCTTTCTTGCAAAATTCAATTGCTTAAAGGGCAATAGTGGAATTGAATAAAGTAATGTAAGCAAACAGGCAACGGATATATCAATAAGGCTGGTACCTGATCTGCTAAAAACAAATAACACTACTGTTATTCCGCACAAAATAAGAATGGTTGCAGTGGGGCGCCTTAATAAAAGTTGCCATGATATTTTTTTTTGTGCAAAACAACCGGCAAGTATATAGTGAAAATTATAACTGCATAATGTTGCACAAAAAACAAGAAGAATAAGATAGTAATTGAAGGGAATATGCATCAACTGCATCGTTTGAAAAACCAGCGATGCGGCACATAATGAAACCCATAAAGCATGGGAAATTAGAAAATGGAAAAAACGGTGCAGTTATTAAAATTTACTTATTACAATTTCTTCGCTATTGATCGTATCGCTTTTATTTCCGGCTTTATCCTCCAGTACAAACCTGAAATAGCAAACTGTAGTGTCATCGCA
>JAZKGV010000138.1:0-7857 GCA_040385725.1 Bacteroidota bacterium
AGTGGATTTGCCTGCGCCATTAGGACCCAGCAAACCAAATATTTCGCCTTCGTACACCTCAAAAGAAATGCCTTTTACAGCCTCAAATGTGCCATAGGTTTTTCGTAACTCTTTTACAGATATAATTGTTTTTTGCATCCTGGTAATACCGGCTTTTGATACAGCCCGGTTAAAAGTGCTGCAAAGTAATTAATTTCAGTTGTTATCAGGACTTTTGAGCCGTGAGCATTGTGGAGGTATTAAAGAATTAACAGTTATTATGTAAAGCTCTTGTAAACCGGGTATTATTTGCTACAATACCAGTTCCATCCTTACATCTGCATTTGTATAATGGTTTTCTATCACCGGCACATGTTTAAACCCATATTTTTCATAAAGAGAAAGTGCGATGCCTAGTTTTGTGCTGCTTACTAAAACTACTTTGGTGGCTTTCAATTCCTTTGCTTTGTTAAGGCATTTTTCAAGCAGTAATTTGCTGATGCCTTTTCCCTGCCAGGCAGCCGTTACTGCCATTTTAGCCAGTTCGTATTCACCGGGTTTTTCCTGTATCAGGGCAGCAGAGCCAATCATTTCATCACCTGCCTGGGCCAAATAGATCGCACCACCGGTATCTAATATTTCGCTTTGATAATTTTCCAGCATAGAAATATCAGCAGGCTCTGTCAGTTCATATTTATCAAGCCACTCCACATTCAGCCGCATAAAATCAGCGGCATATTTTGGTTCAAAATTGATGATTGAAACTTCCATTTATTTAGCCGGGTAATACGTTTGAAATTCTTCCATCATTAATTTGCTGCCCACAAAAAATGGTGTACGCTGATGTATATCTGTTGGCTGGATCTCCAACACCCTTCTATGGCCATCTGTTGCAAGCCCACCTGCTACTTCTAAAATAAATGCAAAAGGATTGCATTCATACATCAGCCTGAGTTTGCCGCCGGGTTTATCTGTGGTATTGGGATACATAAATATACCACCCTTGATAAGATTCCTGTGTACATCACTCACCATACTACCGATATAGCGCTGTGTATAAGGGCCACCGGCAGCCTTGTCTTTCATCTGGCATGCATTAATATATTTTCTTACGCCTTCATCATATTTAAAAAAATTACCGTGGTTTACTGAAAATATCTTACCGGTTGGCGGGCAGGTAATATTAGGATGGCTCAAGGTCCATTCTCCAATGGAAGGATCGAGTGTAAAACCATTTACTCCCCTTCTTGTTGCATATACCATAATGGTTGATGAACCATAGATCACATATCCTGCTGCCACCTGGTTAATACCCGGCTGCAAAAAATCTGCTTTGGTGGCAGGCGAACCTAACGGTGACACACGCCTGTACACACTAAAGATGGTACCTATAGAAACATTCACATCAATATTGGCGCTGCCATCCAATGGGTCGAACAAACATACATACTTACTGTTGTTACTTATTTCATCATCAAACACCACCACATCATCCAGTTCTTCACTGCCAATGCCAGCGCAACTGATACCGTGGCGCAACACACCCATAAATTGCTCATTGGCATAAATGTCTAATTTCTTTACTTCTTCGCCCTGCACATTTACGGTACCATAATCACCGAGAATATCTACCAGCCCTGCTTTATTCACTTCCACATTTACTCTTTTGGCAGCAAGACCCATATCCCTTAGCAAGCCGGACAGTTCGCCGGTAGCATTGGGAAAATTTCTCATTTGCTGGATGGTAAATTCATCAAGGGTTTGCACCCGGCGGTTAATTAAACTCATAATAGCAATCGTTTAGAAGTTTTTGTAAAGTAGATCTGGCTATCCAAAAATAAGGATTATTCATTACAGCAGTTTTAACCGAAATAACAGTAACAAAACCTATTGGACAAAAAAATCACTGGTATCGTTTGCACGGAATAATAATTAGCTAATGTGCTGATTTGATAATGTGCTAATACCTTCAACCATATGGGCTCAAAGTAATTCAACCATTTTTTAAAAAATATATAGAATTTGTACTTCAATAAACAACGCCGTTGTTACATTTGTACAGTTTGAATTGAAGGAATTAGTAAATCAGCACATTATCAAATCAGCACATTAATTTATGAAGGTTTTCAAATTTGGCGGCGCCAGTATCAACAGTACGGAAAGGATAGCAAATGTTACAAAAATAATTCAGTCATTTAAAGGTGAAAAGATACTCATCATCATCTCAGCCATGGGAAAAGTAACCAATGCTCTGGAAAGAGTGGCAGAGGAATTTTTTAAAGGCAATAAAGAAGCGGCACTGGCATTATTTAACGAACTGAAGATTGAACACAATACTGTTGCCAAACAATTAACGGGCAATACCATTGAGCAATTCACCGATATTTTTACCGAAGTGGAATGGCTGCTGCATGATAAACCGGTGAGGGATTATGATTACTACTACGACCAGATAGTTTGCTGTGGCGAATTATTGAGTACCATTATTGTAAGCCATTATTTTGATCATGCCGGTATAAAAAATAAATGGATCGATGTGAGGGATATTGTTCGGACGGATGATAATTTCAGGGATGCAAATATTGACTGGAATTTTACACAGGCTAAAGTTACCAATGAAGTATTGCCTGTTTTTGATACTGTTGATGTTATAGTAACACAGGGATTTATTGGCTCCACAGATGAAAATGAAAGCACTACTTTAGGAAGAGAAGGCAGTGATTACACCGCTGCTATTTTTGCCAATATGCTAAATGCCGAAAGTCAAACGATCTGGAAGGATGTGGAAGGCGTAATGAACGCTGACCCAAAAAAATTCAGCGATGCAGTTTTTATCAGTGAGTTAAGTTATACGGAAGTAATTGAAATGGCTTACTATGGCGCACAGGTGATACATCCAAAAACAATAAAGCCTTTGCAAAACAAAGGCATACCATTGCATGTAAAATGTTTTTTAAATGCCGCACTAAAAGGAACTGTTATCAGCAATAAACCTGTACACAACCTGCCGCCCGTTATTGTTGTAAAACAAAACCAGGCATTGCTTCAATTGAGCTCAAAAGACTTTTCCTTTATTGGCGAAAAAGGCGTTGGAAAATTATATGAATTAATGGCTGGCTTTAAGATCAGTCCCAACCTGGTGCAAAGTGGTGCCATCACCGTATCATGTTGTTTAGATGACAAGAGCGACAAGGTGGAAAAGCTGGCATTAGCAGCAGGCGAATTATTTGACGTGCAGGTGGAAAAAAATCTTACGCTATTAACAGTACGTCATTACAATGACGGAATTGTAGAAAAGCTATCATCAGCAAAACAACAGGTATTGAGCCAGAAAACACCCGAGACGATACAGATACTGATGAAAGAGTAATAAAAGTGTTTACCTGCTTAATAAAAACCGCTGCACCAGCACTTCATTATTCATCATCGCTTTCAACGTATAAATACCGACAGGTTTATTTTCAAATCCTGAAATATTTATCGTTGCATTTCCTTTTTCAATTTGCCTGCTATCAGTAAAAATAACGCTGCCTTTGCCATCAAGTATTTCAAATTTTACCTTTTGATTTACCACGGCGTAAACCTGTAGCTGCATATTGCTAATAACCGGGTTAGGCGCAATCCTTACTTTATTTTTTGTTCCCGGTTGCGCCAGGTTGATCACTATTGCAGGGCTGTGCTTTATGCTGCCATCAGCTATTTTTACAACCAACCGGTAATACGCAACAGGGCTATTGAAATTATATAATGCATCTGTTGCATCATACTTGTCTTTAGTTACAGCAACTATATTTTTGATCTCACTAAAATGAATACCATCATTGCTCCTTTCAATTGTATAAGAAGCAACGGCTTCATCTTGTAAAGCATTCCATTTTAAGTATACGTTTGCCTGTTGCAATTGCCCATTGAAGGCGAGCTTATTACTTAATAACACTCCACAGTTAAGATTAAAATTTATTGTAAGGGTATCTGTTGCATATAGAGGACATGTTGATTGTAATTTTTGATATACAATATATGTCCCCGGCGCATCTACATAAACAGATGTTTTATTGCTTGTATCAGCAAAATGGCCATTAGGTGTAGACCATGTATATACTGATGTTGAAATGGGATTTGTAACAGTAATGTTACTTACGCCAATAACACCGCAAAAAATAGGTATTGTTGTAAAGAGGTCTGCTTTAGCCACATTTAATATACCAAATGGTGCAACAAAATCTTTTAATTCAGCAGTAAAAGAAGTAGAAGCTCTTGTTTTTACCATTACTTTCTGAAAAGGCATACTACAGGTGCTGCCTCCCAAAACGGTCACAGGATCAAGTCCGAGTTTGGTAAGGTTTACAGAAAACTCCATAAACTGCTTTGCTTCATAATCAGTTACAAGTCTGTTATCAGATCTTATTATGCTGTATGAGCCACCCCAGGCTGTCCCTGAATTTTGAAGCCCCGAATAAAAAGCGCCCTCTGTTTTAGGCAATATACTTGCATACCCGTATTGTGACCTGTTTGATGCACCATCAAACTGGCCAGACCAACTAAATGCTGTGGGTGTAAGGGATAGCGATGTGCTGTTTACCCATATACGGGCCTCAATTAATGAAAGCGAGGAACTGCTGTATTCTGCTGTTAAAATAATATCACCTGCTTTTATCACATTACCTGCAGCATCAAACTCCCAGCTTGTATGCCCTGCATCAGGCCCATAGCCTGAAAAAGTATTAGTAGCACGGTTATAAAAAATGTTTGTTTGAAACATCTCAAAATCGAAGTACCTGTTGCCCGTAGTATTTTCAATCGATACAGCGCCAAACATCCATAAGGAGTCGACTGCCCTTTTGCCACCTCTTCTAACGTGCATGTATATATCAAGTATTTCGTTTTTATCCGGTACAGACTGGGATTCTGGTGTTACCCAATTTGCCGGGTTCATGCCGTTCTTGTTTGAACCGGAAGCAAATATGGTGGAGTCATCTCCATGAAAATCTCTCACAAATACCGCATCTATAAGCATTCTTGCATTTACCAGTGAAAAAGGCGGCACGCTCATATTACGTATCAGGGGCTGGTTGCGGCTTGAAGTATTTACCAGGTAATTATTGGTAATAGCAGCTGCGCCGGTAGTATCAATTACAGATATACCAGTGCCTGTTCCGCCATTTATAAACCAATCATCGCCGGTGGTGGAAGTAGCTGCATTGATAAAATTTGCTCTTAGATCAGCATCAATGCCAAAATTTGCTTTTAGATGTGGCTGAGAAATTTGTGCCCAACTTCCAACACAGGAAGCCAGGAATACCAATATGAGTAGTAATGCTTTCATAAGCCGGGATTTATATGCACCATGTGATACTGATACAAATTAACCGCTGCCGTAAATTAAAAAGGGCAGTATAAACCTGTAACAACAGGCATGGGTACATGGATTATGAGATGGTAACGACAGGTATTTTAAAATATTGTGTAAAAGAGGAAATTTTTTTGGGATTTGCAATTTATCTCACCCGTGGATCCACCATTCCATACAATATATCAGCCAATGTATTGATCAAAATAAAAATGCAGCCGCTTAATAATACCGAGCCCATCACTACAGGGTAATCCAATTTCTCCAGTGCATCCACTGTTACTTTTCCTATACCCTTCCAGCCAAAAATGTATTCAACAAAAAAAGCACCGGCGAGTAATTCTGCAAACCAGCCAGTAATAGCGGTGATTACAGGATTGAGTGCATTTCGTAAAGCATGTTTTAATATCACTGCTCTTTTATTTAATCCCTTTGCGTACGCTGTACGGATATAATCCTGGTTCAGCACATCAAGCATGGCGCTACGGGTGAGTTGTGTAATGATAGCCAATGGCCGGATGCCCAACGTTAATGCCGGCAGGATAAGATTTTTAGGCGTAAGATATTTTTCTCCTGTTACTTCATCTATATCAAACCAGCTACCGGTTAAGTTTAAGCTGGTATAAGGATGCAGCACTATCCCAAAAAAATAAGCAATTATAATCGCCATAAAAAAAGATGGCGCAGATATACCTGCAACACTGGCAAAGATGGCTGAAGTATCAAGCCACGTACCTTTTTTAACAGCCGCAACTACACCGAGCAGTATTCCAATTACTGTTGCAAACAACATGGCAGCAATGGCCAGCAACAATGTGCCAGGCAATGCTTCCATTAAAACAGCACCTACATTTTTTTTTGTTTGATAACTCTTCCGCAGGTAAGGAAATTTGATACCCACCTTTGTTTGGCCACCAATAAAGAAACCTTTCAGTTCTTTTTTTTCAATATCATTTTTTGAGTGGATGCTAAGCGGGGAAACATCATTGAGATAAAGAAAGAATTGTTTCCATTTTGGCTGGTCGAGGTAAAGGTCTGTACGGATATTATCAAGTGTTTTTTTATCGCCCGTTTGCCCAACGATCATCTTTGCAGGATCACCAAAACCCTGGAACATGATAAACACCAGCACTGCAATACCAAACAGTATTGAGAGTGAATAAGGGATTTTTTTTAGAAAGGAAAGCAATTGATGATTATTGATTATTAATTACTAATTATTCATTATTGCTAATTGACTATTCCTACTCGCCACTTCCTATTTACCACTACCTACTTAATCAACTCATCCAAATCAGCCCAACTATACTTTTGCTGCACCACCGGGCCTTTCATTTCAAAGATAGTAGGTGTTGCCCTTGCCGCAGTTTTTATAGCAATGCCATCGGTAGTAAATATTGGCAGATTGTAATTATTTACCTGGTTAAAAAATCCATCGGCATCCTTTGTATCGGAAGTAACCACATAGATCATCATATTTTTTTCCTTTGCTTTTTTCACCACATCCCTGAATATATTCTGCCACCTGTCCACAACAGCTTCTTCCATATTCTTTATAAAGAACAGGTAATAATGTTCCTTATTAAGTATTGTTTCTGTCGAATCTCCCCCATCGGCAGCAGTCAATGAAAAATCATTTATCAGGGCTACATTATTTTTTCCTTTTTCAATTAAAATTTGTTTGCGGTCTTTAAATTTCCAGGTACTGTCTGGCAACTGCGTCATCGAAAATTCCTTTTGTACATTATCTTTTTCATACACAAATACATACTCAAATTTATCCGGCACGGCATCTTTCGGCATCTTTCTTAATTCAAGAATATCATTTCCTTTTTTAAACGGAAGGCAATCAACCAAAGGCAAATGTTCCACTACGTTCATTTGTAATAACCCTGTTGCTATTACTGATACCAATACAAATAAAAACGGCACGGGTGATTTTAATACAGGTTCAATATACTTTCTTTTCTGTATCAGGAAGATGACCAGTAACAACAATATTATATCCTTGGAAAATGTTTGTATAGGCGTTAAAGGGATACAATCGCCAAAGCAACCACAGGCCCTTATCTTATCAGTAAACAACACATAACTTGTAAGGAAAGTAAAGAAGAGGATAAGCAGTAATAACAAACGGAGTATCAGTTTCCTGTTCCAGCCCACCAATAATGCCACACCCAGTGCCACTTCAAGCGTAATCATAATAACAGAAAACCAAAAAGAATATTCTCCCAGCCAGCTCATAATGCCAGTTAAAAAACTGGTACGCCCCCACACTTCAAAAAATTCCTCCATCTTATAACTTAACCCAAGTGGATCAATTGCTTTTACCAGGCCGGAAAAAATAAACAGGCCGCCAACTAAGATCCTTGCAATGGTTACTGCTGCTTTCATACTTCTATTGATTTCTTGAATTAGAATTATTCTTTTTCGCCTGCCAGTATCAATGCAAACACGGCGTAGTTGAGTATATCAAAAAAGTTTGCATCAATCCCTTCGCTTATAATTGTTTTGCCATCATTTTTCAA
>JAZKGV010000138.1:7867-11022 GCA_040385725.1 Bacteroidota bacterium
TGCGCAGGATCTTCGCCATGATCAGGTCAACAAAACTTTCCTGGCTCATTTCCCTCCATGCTTCACCATAATCATGGTTCTTGTCCATCATAAGATCTTTCGCCACTGCCACTTTTGTATTGTATAAGTTTTCCACCTGTTCCACTGGTAATTCTTCCGGTGCATCCTGCGAAAGGTCAAGCTGTACCAACCCGATCACCGCATAGTTTAAAATGCCTTTAAACTCACTCACAATATCATCCCCAATTTTTTGTTCGCCTTTTTCCTGTATGGTGCGTATGCGTTTTGCTTTTATGTATATCTGGTCAACTACAGAAATGGTGCGGTACACCCGCCATGAAGTACCATAATCTTTTGTCTTCTTTAAAAAAATATCCTCACATGACCGTACCGCAGTATCGTATTGCTCATTTGTATTCATCTTCAATTGAAACTGTCTATTTTTGTTAATTGTCAAAAATACCTGTTTCTGCTGATGTACACACTTAACTGCAAAGGAAAATTATTAGTGCTTGATACCCCTGTGGTGATGGGCATCATCAATATTACACCGGATTCATTTTACGAAGGTCATCTTGATAAAAACATAACAACCATTTTACAAATGGCTGGCAAGATGCTGGCAGATGGCGCTGCTATTTTAGATGTTGGCGGACAAAGTACTAAGCCAGGCAGCAACCCGATAACTGCCGATGAAGAATTAAAACGTGTGTTGCCTGTTATTGATGCCATTAAAAAAAATTATCCGGAAGCAATTGTTTCAATTGATACATATTACAGCAAGGTTGCGCAGGAAGCAATTAATGCCGGCGCATCTATAGTTAATGATGTAAGCGCCGGGGAAATGGATAATAAAATGCTTGCAACAGTGGCAGCGCTGCAGGTTCCGTTTATTGCTATGCACATAAAAGGCACTCCCGAAACAATGCAAAACAATCCTCTGTATGAAGATGTAGTAAAAGAAGTGCTTGACTTCTTTATCAAAAAAATTGATGAGTGTAAAAAAGCAGGTATTAAAGATGTGGTGATCGATCCCGGCTTTGGCTTTGGCAAAACTATTCAGCATAATTTTCAACTGCTTAAAAATCTTGCCGCATTTAAAATGCTTGACAAACCTATCCTTGCCGGGCTTTCCAGAAAAGGTACCATTTATAAAACATTAAATATTACTGCAGCCGAAGCCCTAAACGGTACCACCTGTCTTAACACTATCGCATTACTGAATGGTGCCAATATTGTAAGGGTGCATGATGTAAAGGAAGCCACGGAAACAATTAAACTGCTGCAGGTGTACGATCAACAAGCGTAACCTTACTACGTCAAATTACGTTACCACTTTACTCATAAGTATTTCTACTAATTGCTTACGCAATAAAACTTATTCCTTGTCGTTTTCAAGAGTGGTTTATGAACTGTTTTATTTTTTCGCTTTGTAAAGCGTAAATTATAAACGGTTTGTTTTCCAAGCGTATCCTTATCCCAGTCCGAAATCCGTTATTATGAAAACTAAATTCTACACTATTGATGTAAAATTTTACAAGCGTCTTCTTTCAAAAGCATCACAAGCTTTATTATCACTTGTAATTTTCAATTGTGCCTTTGCACCATCTGTTGCCTATTCGCAGGTTTCTACATTTTCTCCTGTAAAAAATAATACCACAATTGCAAATAAGGAGGAATTGAAGAAGAAGGAATTATCATTGCAAACATTAAAGCAAAGCACCAATGTTATCTGGTTCGAAGAAAACAAAGGCCAGTTCCCTGATAAAAATATCCGCTATGGCTTCCGTACTTCTTTTGGTATCGTTGGAGTGTTTGATAATAAACTTCGTTTGGTGGCAAGACAAAGCGAAAAAGTAAAAACAACAGGTTACCAGGTAGTTGATATTACATTCCCCGGCAGTTTGAATAACTGGAACATTGAAACAGGAAATAAATCAACCGTAAAAGGATCTTACAATACAGCTGAAGGAAATATCACGCCCTCAATTTTTACCGAAATAACATTAAAAGAAGTTTATCCCGGAACAGATCTGAGATTGTACTCCGGTGATAATGGCGCCCTTGAATTTGACTGGTTACTTAACAAAGCTGCCAATTACAGCAAAATAAAAATGAAATTTAACGGGCAAGACGCACTGAAGACAGATAAAAAAGGAAACCTGTTTATTGATCTTCAGAATGATGACATGAAGATCATGATACCCGAAACGTACCAGGTAATAAACGGCATAAAAAGATTACTGCCTGCAAAAATGAACCTGTGTGCTGATAAAAAAACTGTGTGTTATGACATTGCAGGAAATATTGATCTACAACAGCCACTGGTGATCGACCCTGTAATGAGCTGGAGTACTTACATGCACAACAACACAAAAACATTTGATGAATATCTTTATACAGTGGCGGCCAATGTTAATGATGAGATATATGCCTGTGGCCTAACGAACCAAACAATGAGCAGCACATATCTAAGCAATGTACCCCCAGGGTTTTCCGGCACTTATACTTCTGCATTAAACAGCGATAGCAAACCTCAAACATCAATACTGTATAGATTAAATCCAAGTGGAACTGAAATTACAGCATGGACCTACACAGGGTTAACAACAAATGTACCTGTGGCAATGGGAATTTTTCCAAACAATAATGTACTGGTGTTATATCAAACCGATACCATACAAATTTTTTCGGCAGACCTGATGACGAGGTATTACAGTGATGTAATTGATGCAGCCACCGTTGCAGCAAACGTATATACCTATCAGTCGCTTGCCATTGTTGATAATAATACCTTTTATCTTGGCGGTACTGCCGAAACACGTTTTCCTTCATCTGTTATACCGGTTAATGCACCCGACACTTCAATGGGCAGCAGGGAAGCTGTTATTTTAAGGATAGGCAATGCAATGACAGCTCCTACAGCAGAATGGGGCACTTATGTTGGTGGAAGCACCAGGGAAAGGTTTACCGCTATAGCGCTTACACCCAATAAATCGAAACTTGCTTTTGCAGTGTATGCCGAAGCTTCGGGTACAGGTTATCCTGCATTGGTAAATGCAGTGGATGATACCATTGCCGGTAATGAATTACTGGTGGGTGTGTTTAGTTTACCAACTCCTACATCGTTTGATGTATTTTCATATTTAGGTGGC
>JAZKGV010000139.1:0-4899 GCA_040385725.1 Bacteroidota bacterium
GCAATCCAGCCTCAACAAAATGGATGCAGGTAAATACTAATTCATCAAAAGTTATTTTTCCAAAAGGATTAGACAGCCAGGCGCAAAGAATAAGCAACATGGTGCAAATGCTTGATACAACTACTTTGTACAGCATCGGTAATAAAAGCCGCAAATGGAATATTGTATTACTGAATCAAAATACAGAAGCCAATGCTTTTGTAAGATTGGCTCCGGTGGTGAGTGAACTGTATATGGTGCCATCGCAAAATAATTTTGGTAATGGCAGCCTTCGCTGGGATGACAACCTTATCATTCATGAGAACCGGCACATGCAACAGTTCAGCAATTTTAATCATGGCTTTACCAAAGTATTTTCCTTTTTGTTTGGACAGGAAGGCCAGTTGCTTGCCAATGGATTAACCATTCCTGATTATTTTTTTGAAGGCGATGCCGTATTCCAGGAAACATTGGTAAGCCGGCAGGGCAGGGGTAGAATGCCTTCCTTTTACAATAGTATGAAAGCATTGTGGCTGGCAGATAAAAAATATAACTGGATGCAATTGCGGAATGGGTCTTTGAGAAAATTTATTCCGGATCATTATGAATTGGGTTACCCTGTGGTGATGTATGGCTATGAAAAATACGGTAATGACTTTTGGAAAAAAGTAACAACTGATGCTGTTGATTTTAAAGGCTTGTTTTACTCTTACAATAAAGCTGTTCAAAAATATTCCGGCAAATCATACCAACAGTTTACGAAAGATGCTTTAGAATATTATAAAGAAAAAATTATAGAGAACACTGCTAAAGACAATTTCAATTTTATCACTCCTATACAAAAAAATAATGTCGTCGATTATCTCTATCCACAATTTGTAAGCGATGACACCATTATTGTAACAAAGCAGTCATATAAAGAATTGAATTCGTTTTACTTTTTAATAAATGGGAAGGAAAAGAAAATAAGGGTGAAAGATTATGTGCTGGATGATTATTTCTCTTACAATAATGGGAAGGTTGTTTATGCTTCTTATAAAAGCGATCCAAGATGGGATAACAGGAATTACAGTGTAATAAACCTGCTGGATATTTACACCAATGAGCAAGTACAATTAACTGACAACTCAAACTACTTTTCACCAGACATTAATAAAGAAGGAACAGAAATGCTTGCTGTAAAAGTAAATGCAGATGGCAGTAATTATTTACATCGCCTAAATGCTGTAACAGGTGAGTTGATAGAGCAGGTGCCTAACCCTGAAAATTATTTCTTTACACAAACAAAATATATTGATGCAGCCAGTGCTGTATCTGCAGTACGTAGCCCAAAAGGACAAATGGCATTAGTAAAAATAGATTTTGCTGATGGTAGTATTGAGCAGCTTACTTCTTTTACTTATGCTGTTTTGGGCTATCCATGTCTGAAAGAAGATATGGTTTATTTTAGTATGACTGATGATAACGAAGGAAAGGGTAAGCCGGTTGACAGGGTATTTGCTGTATCGCTTACCACAAAAAAGTTATACAGGGTCACTAATAATATAAACGGTGTTTATCAACCTGCAATAAACACAAAAGGCGGGATAGTATTTAGCGCTGTAACTGCTGATGGTAACAGGTTGGCAAAAACCGCTTTTCATGCTGTTGACGCTAAGCCTTTAGATTACCTTTCCGTTCCCCATAAAAGAATGCCGGGTTTCATGTCATTTCAACTCAGAGGAGTACATGCAGTGGATAAAGTTTCTGTTAAAAAAAATGAAGTAAAGAAATACAGTAAGGCAACCGGCTTGTTTAATTTTCACAGCGCAAGGCCCTTTGCTGATGACCCAGAATTTGGTTACACATTTTATAGCGATAATGCACTCAGTAACTTTCATAGTGAGATAAATTACACTTACAACCGTAACGAGCAAAGCCATGCTGTTGGGTATGATCTTGTGTACAGTGGCTTGTTTCCTTTTTTAAGAGCAGGTATTGAAAGATCTTTTAACCGTGAAGTTGACACCGGCAGTGCAACAGTGAAACTGGTGAATTATAATTCAACAAAAATAAACGCAGGGCTTAATATTCCTTTGCGGTTTATCAATGGCCGCACTTTTAAGTTTCTGAATATTGGTGGAGATTACAATGTAGAATACATTCCTGCCATAGATGCAAAAGGTTTCGGTACTAAGCCGTTGAAATATCTCAATACCTATTTTGTATTCAGTAACCGGTCAAGAACAGCGAAGCAGTTTATCAATCCTCAATGGGCGCAAACATTTACTGTTACTTACAGGGATGCTTTTAATTTAATTGACAATTATAAATTGTTTGTTGACGGTTCATTGTATTTTCCGGGTTTGTTCCGAAATCACAGTTTACAAATTGATGGCGCTTTTCAACAGAGAGATACGCTGGTTGATTTTTTCAGCAAAACATTTTCAACGCCCCGTGGTTACCAGGATCTGAACCAGCGCCGCATGTATAAGATTGGTGTTAATTATCATTTACCACTTTGTTATCCCGACTGGGGCTTTGGTAATATCATTTTCTTTCAACGCATACGGATGAATGCTTTTTTTGATTATGGTAGTTCTCAAACCTTGTTTACTGATGGCCTGAGAGAAATAAAAACAAGAAGCACCGGAGCTGAAGTTTTCTTTGACACAAAATTCTGGAATGCTTTGCCGGTAAGTTTCGGTGTACGATACAGCCGCTTGCTCGACAGGGATTATCTAAACGTTGGTGCTGTTAACAGGTGGGAGATTGTTTTACCATTAAATATTATTCCTGATTAAAAGAGAATGGCTTCAGTAATGCTGTAGCGCTTTTACTGAAGCCATTTTATATTCTATAAAACCCCGTAATTAATTCTTCAGTATCTTTTGATATCCACTGATATTACCATTTATTGATACCTGCATAAAATACATCCCCTTTGCAAGATTTTGCAGATCGTTCACTGACATATTATTACTGCCTTTGTTTATTGAAGTTTTCTTTACAATTACTTTTTGGCCCTGCGTATTTGTGAGTATAATATTTGCAATGCCGTTTTCTGTTGCATTTACTTTTACTATGATATTCTGCACAAAAGGATTAGGAGAAACCTGTAACTCATTGGTAGTGTTTTTTACCAGCTGTACCATTATTATTTTGCTGTAAGTGGCATTACCGTCAATATCCACCTGTTTGATGCGATAATACATTACCTGTTGATTTTTTACAGCAGTACCATTGTCTTTGTATTTGTACTGTTGTTTTGTATTGCTGTTACCATTATTGCTGAAGATTATTGCAATGGTTTTAAAGGCAGCACCATCAAAGGATCTTTCCAACTCAAAATAATTATTGTTCATTTCCTGTTCAGTTGTCCAGTTACAGGTTATAGCAGCTCCTGAAATTATCGCATCAAAAGATGAATATTTAATAGGTAATATATTTCCTCCGCTGCTTGTTACTAAACAGCTGTAATTGCTCCCATCGGCGGTATGAAAATAAATAGTCCATACATTAGCAGGAGGCATATTGCCTGATGTAACGCAATAACTGATATAGCCGTTATTACCTCCGCAGTGAGAATCGTTTGGAGCATTAAATTTTACATCGCTTTTTACATTATTTGTATAAACAGAATCGATTATAGGAGCGCTGGCAGGGCATGCAGGTGAAAAATTTAGTCTTAATTCACCAAGAGAACCGCATGTTCCGTTTCCGTTATTCCTTTTAAAAGATGAAGGGCAAATGTTTTGTGAAGACGCCGCTATGCCGGTTACGAGCATTAGTACAGCAAGTGTAAGTGTTTTCATTTTTTGGGGTTTTGGGTGGTCAATTGTTTTCTTGTAAGTATTAGTCTCCTTAATTATGCCAAATGATAAACAGTTGAAAAGCATACAGTTATTTGGCGGCTACAAAATTTTTATTCCATTAACAGGAAAACAAATATTTAAACAGGAATTATAAAGAGAGGCGAAGGAGTATTTTAACCTTATCATCCGGGATAACTCAAAAACAAGAAAGCCATTTAATTTGGAGATCCAGGCCAAATTAAACGGCATTTTTAAACTTGCATTTACACTGAAGAAACCCTGTATAGTAATTTTAATTTATCGTTTTTATTTCCTCTCTTTCTTATCGCCTCATCGCTTGTGATATATAGTTTACCCAAAATGTGCCAGAAAATAATTAATTGAAAATGAGATAGTTGCGGAACGGTACAAGGGAATCTTCTCCACTATATGGAAGGGAAATGTGGAATATGGAAAACGAAAGTTGATTAGAAGAAAAGCAGCTAAGCAGTAGAGTTAGCAGAAGGCCCCTGGCAGTGTAATCAGCGCTTTAATAGCTTGCCAAACCATAAAGCACCGTATTGTTTGGTGTAATAAACAGCAGCAAAAATGTACCACCTCATATCCGGATAGAATTTTTTCATAAAAGCTGCATGGTTCTTTATAGATGTGGTCCTGATCTTGATCCATTTGTCTTTGCTTACACTGCCTTTGTGTACATGCATCACTTTTGCCTGTGGTAAAAAATGAATCTTATATCCAAGTTGCTTAAAATCCCAACACCACAATGTGTCTTCACAATACATAAAAAAATCGTCAGATAATTTTTTCTTTGGCAACTGCTGAATGATAGAACGTGGAAATAACATATAAGCACCCCATACCCAATCCACATCAGCAAAACTCTGATGATCGAAATAGTGATGCAGCATCAGCATTTCCCGTTTATGTTTTGGCATCAGTTTATAAAAAGGGAATATCTCAAGCAACTCCCAGCCAATGGTACGGAAGCGGCGGCAGGTATGTTGTATCCTTCCATCGGGATATTGCAACTGGCAACTTACCATACCTGCTTCTTTGTGTGCTTTTATATAATCCAGGCAGATCTTTGGTGCATTGTTAATGAGTTCTGTATCACTGTTGAGTA
>JAZKGV010000140.1:0-5123 GCA_040385725.1 Bacteroidota bacterium
AAATAAAATTTGAAATGGATTATATTATATGGAAAGAAAATAGAAGGTGAATAACAGTACAAGGGAGTCCCGACGCTGCGGTCGGGATGCTGACTAAAACGTCAGCATGACACAACGATGTTGAGTAGTAGCAGAAAGGCTAAGTAAAAATAATTCGTGTTAATTGGTGTAATTCGTGGCAACCTATCTGTGTAAATCTGTGTAATCTGTGGCAACAAAAAACTAATTTTATAAAGGCAATCAAAAACAATTTTATGGAAGCACAATCGCAAACAATGAAAGAACTGATGCAGCAAAAATGGAATAAGCGCCCCTTGATAATAAGTGGCCCCTGCAGTGCTGAAACAGAAGAGCAGGTATTAGAAACTGCTTCAAGACTGGCTAAAACAGGTAAAGTGGATATGCTAAGAGCTGGCATCTGGAAGCCACGTACCAAGCCAGGATTATTTGAAGGTATAGGTACAAAAGGTTTGCCCTGGCTATTGCAGGCAAAGAAACTAACAGGCTTGCCTACCACAGTAGAAGTAGCCACCGCAAAACATGTGCAGGATGCTTTGCAGTTTGATGTGGATATGCTTTGGATCGGCGCCAGGACCACCGTAAATCCATTTAGTGTACAGGAAGTGGCTGACGCTTTAAAGGGTGTTGATATTCCTGTACTGATAAAAAACCCTATCAATCCTGACCTGGAATTGTGGAGTGGGGCAATTGAAAGAATACAAAAAGCAGGTATAAAACAAGTAGGAATGATACACCGTGGTTTTAGTAACTATGGAAATACAGAATACCGCAATGCACCCATGTGGCATTTACCCATTGAAATGAAACGCAGGTTTCCTGAAATGTTGCTCATATGCGACCCATCACATATTTGTGGTAACAGGCACATGCTGCAGCAGGTATCACAAAAAAGTATTGATCTTGATTTTGATGGTGTGATGCTGGAAAGCCATATTGACCCTGATAATGCCTGGAGCGATGCCAAGCAACAGGTAACACCGGAGAAACTGGCCGAACTATTGGATGGATTGATCTGGAGAAGTGAGAATACTGACAAGCAGGAATTTTTAACTGCCTTGGCAACATTGAGAGAGCAGATCAATCATATTGATGATGAGTTGCTGACGTTGATCGGTCAGCGTATGAAAATTGCGGATAAGATCGGACAATACAAAAAAGATAACAACATTACCATTCTGCAAACAAACAGGTGGAATGAAATTTTACAAAAAGCAATACAGAAAGGGCAAAAGGTTGGTTTGAGCGACGAGTTTATCACTAAGTATTTTGATGCGGTGCATTTGGAAAGTATCAATCATCAGAATAAAGTGATGAATAGTTGAACCCTCGACACCCCTCCGCCCCTAAAGGGGAACTGTACGAGTATAATAATTTAAAGTGAGTTATAAAATTTAAGAGTGGGAGTTAAAAATACAGAACATAATTTTTCAGGTAAAAAGGTATCATATTATTTTGATGCAGAGTTTTCTTTACTGGAACAAATTGTTTCTAAAGAGAAAACAATTTTGATTACAGATGAAAATGTATTTGCTGCGGCGAAGGAAAAATTTAACGGCTGGCAAACAATTGTTCTCAAAGCAGGAGAAGAGCATAAACAGCAAAGCACCGTAGATCATATCATTCAGCAACTGATAGAAAAGGAAGCCGACAGGAATACATTTATTGTGGGTGTTGGTGGTGGTGTTGTTACAGATATTACAGGATACGCTGCCAGTGTGTACATGAGAGGACTGAAGTTTGGTTTTGTGCCGACAACGATCCTTGCAATGGTGGACGCATCTATCGGTGGAAAGAATGGTGTGGATGTAGGTGCTTATAAAAATCTTGTTGGCCTGATAAAGCAGCCTGAATTTTTATTGTTTGATTATTCATTGTTAAACACACTTCCTGAGGAGCAATGGATAAATGGCTTTGCAGAAGTAATTAAACATGCCTGTATAAAAGATGCGGCACTGTTTGATTTTTTGGAACAGCATTCTTTAAATGATTTTCAATCGGGTAAAAAATTGCTTGCAGAATTGGTCGAAAGAAATGTAAATATTAAAACTGCTGTGGTGGTGGAAGATGAGTTTGAAAAAGGAGATAGGAAACTGCTGAACTTTGGGCATACACTCGGGCATGCAATAGAAAATATTTATCAATTACTGCATGGACATGCGATAAGTATTGGAATGATGGCCTCCGCTTCATTTTCTGAAAAACTGAATGGTTTTACTGTTAACGAAAAAGAGCGGTTGAAACAATTGCTTGAAAAGTACAAGTTGCCAACAACAAAAGAATTTGATAAAGCTAAAGTATGGAGCCTGCTGAAGATGGATAAAAAAAGAGTAAGCAGCGAAATGAATTTTATACTGCTGAACAAAATAGGCGAAGCTGCAATAAAGCCAATTCCGTTAAAACAATTAGAAGAACTGATTCAACAAAATTTGTAAAGTGATAGTTACAATACAACCGGGTAAAATTTCAGGGACGATAAATGCGCCAACTTCAAAAAGCTCTATGCAAAGGGCTTGTGCGGCGGCGTTATTGCATGAAGGCGAAACGATGATTAATAATCCGGGTAGCAGTAATGATGACCTGGCTGCGATAGATGTAATTCAAAAATTGGGCGCTGTAATAAAAGAACAATTACAAAATAAATTGGTGATTGAAAGTAAAGGCGTAAACCCTGTTAGTGATGAAATGAATTGTGGCGAAAGTGGTTTGGGAATAAGAATGTTTACACCAATAGCTGCATTAAGCAAACAACCAATTACTATTAACGGCACAGGAAGCCTGGTTACAAGACCCATGGATTTTTTTGATGAAATATTTCCTGCACTTTCTATCAGTATTCAATCTAATAATGGCAAATTGCCTTTGCAGATCAAAGGGCCATTACAACCAAATGATATTACTATTGATGGTTCATTAAGTTCCCAGTTTTTAACTGGATTATTGATGGCTTTTGGTAAAGCTGCAACAAAACCAGTTACCATTACTGTCAATGATCTTAAAAGTAAACCATACATCGATCTCACTTTACAAGTGATGAAACATTTTGGTTATGATGTAGTGAATAATAATTTTGAATCATTCACTATTTCACCAATAAACAAATCAAACAATAAACAAATCAGCTATACTGTAGAGGGAGACTGGAGCGGTGGAGCTTTTCTTTTAGTGGCGGGTGCTATTGCAGGAAATATTACCGTAACGGGATTAGATGTTTTTTCAACACAGGCAGATAAAGCCATATTAAAAGCATTGATGGATTCCGGTTGCAATATTTCTATTGAAGAAAAGCAAATTGTAATTGGTCCACCTGCAACAGGATTGAGTGGATTAAAAGCTTTTCATTTTGATGCAACTGATTGCCCGGATTTATTTCCTCCACTGGTCGCCTTAGCTGCATGTTGCAATGGTACAACAGCTATTGAAGGTGTAAACAGGTTGGCACACAAGGAAAGTAATCGTGGCTTAACATTACAACAGGAGTTTGGCAAGATGGGAATTGAAATAAAATTGCAGGATGATTTAATGTTGATAGAAGGAGGTTCTGGTTTAAAAGGAGGAACTGTTCATTCACATCACGACCATCGCATTGCAATGGCTTGTGCTGTTGCTGCATTGAATGCAGACGGAGCAACAGTAATTGAGGAGGCGGAAGCCATTAATAAATCGTATCCTGGTTTTTATGAACACATTAAAAGCCTTGGTGCAAAGTTGGCTTCAAATAATAATCAAGTAATCAATAATTAATAATCATACACAGTGAATAGCTTCGGAAGAGTTTTCAGGGTAACAATTTTTGGTGAATCACATGGACATTGTGTGGGAATTAATATTGATGGTTGCCCCGCAGGATTACCATTAACTGTGGATGATTTTACCACCGATATTGAAAGAAGAAAAGCAGGCGCCAAAGGAACCACGCCACGCAAGGAAGATGATATTCCTAAAATAATGAATGGTGTGTTCAATGATAAAACAACCGGTGCCCCTATCACTATTTTATTTGATAACAATAATACAAGAAGTACCGACTACGAAAAACAAAAAGCGGTCCCAAGGCCAGGCCATGCAGATTTTGTGGCCACAAAAAAATTTGGTGGGTTTGAAGATTTCAGGGGAGGTGGGCATTTCAGTGGAAGGTTAACTGTGTGTTTGGTTGCTGCCGGTGTGATTGCAAAAAAGTTATTGAATCATGTAAAAATTGAAGCAAGCATTTTAGAAATAGGTGGCATAGCTGACATTGAAAAAGGCTTACAAAAAGCTATTGATGCAAAAGATACTATCGGTGGCATTGTTGAATGTAAGGCAACAGGTTTGCCCATTGGTTTAGGTGAGCCATTCTTTGATTCGGTAGAATCAGTTTTAGCTCATGCGGTATTTGCTATTCCTGCTGTAAAAGGAATTGAGTTTGGAGCAGGCTTTGCCGCAGCAAAAATGTTTGGCAGTGAACACAACGACTGGATTGAAAATGCTGATGGAAAAACAACCACCAATCATAGTGGTGGGGTAGTAGGCGGCATTTCTAATGGAAATGAACTGGTATTCCGAATCGCCATCAAACCCACCTCTTCCACACCCAAAGAACAGCAGACGTTAAATACTGAAACCGGCGAAGTAGAATCTTTTTCTGTGAAAGGAAGACATGACCTTTGTATCGCTCTAAGAGTACCGGTTGTGTTGGAAGCGGTTACTGCTTTTGTATTGGCTGATCTGATGATGCTGGAACAAAAAACCGGAAGGGTGCATCCCTGATCAGTATGTAGCTTTTAATTGCCCAAACCCCAAACAAATCAGTTCGTGGTTTGCTTTACATAATTTTTTATTCGTTTGATCAGCCTGAACTGCCGCTGAATAACTTATAAACAAAAAAATAACTTCCCAAAACAACTTCATATCAAATTAGATGTGGAAGAATTAAGCCCAGCGCAAATTCGTTTGATTAAAACTATCAATACATTGTTAGTACAAGTTCTCACTGCACCTGACGAACCAGAATTCTTTGATGGCAGTGCTGAATTCATGCGCACTTGTGCAGGCGCCATAAAGCAATCTAATTTTACTGAAAGTTTAAAAAGCAAAGACGGCATATCTTACGCCGATCAAGCCTT
>JAZKGV010000141.1:0-1851 GCA_040385725.1 Bacteroidota bacterium
GAAAGCCGGGCAAAAATAGCAAAGTCGCTGAACGATGATGTGGGTGCTGCACTCAGCAGCATGCATGTGTATGCATCGGTAGCACACAAACTGGTGGATAAGGATGCTGAAAAAGCAAAAGAATATTTAGCCGAAATAAATACCAGTACACTTCAGTTAATGAATGAAGTTAGTGACATAATTTGGGCGCTTAATCTTTTGCCGGAAAATATTCCAGGTGCATTAGAAACAAGAATAAAAAGATACGGGCTTGAAATACTGGAACCTAAAAATATCGAATGCACTTACCAGGTGGAGGACGAAGCATTGCAAAGCATACACGATATCAGCACTGCAAAAAAGGTACTGCAACAGATTAGAGAAGGTATGCAGGGCGTTGCAGAAAAAGCTTTGTCAAATTCGGCACTGGTGATGATTGTTTTGAAAAATAATGCACTGCAGGTTTCTGTAAAGTGATTTTTATATAATTTCCTTTTGGTTATGCTGATAGAATAAATAAAGAATAATAAGGGGTATTATGCGTACATTTTTCTTTAACATTTTTATACTGTTGTTTTGTATACCTGCTTTTTTGAGTGGGCAATCTGCCGAAAGGATAAAGATAGATTCTGCCAAAGCAAAAGTACAACTGTACACAAAGGGTGACAGCGCTTACATGAACACCTGCTTTTATATTGCAGACCTATTTATGGATATTGATATGTACGACAGTGCACAAATATGGCTGAATGAAATTTCTGCATTGGTGCCAATAAAAAAACCAACACACTTTAATTTTTATCTCGCCGTAAACCAAACAATTACTTATTACTACAATGGGCTTAAGCAAATCGGATTAAAAGAAGGGGAGAGGGCACTCTTCATTGCCAGGCAGCTAAATGATAGTCTTTACCTGGCAACTGCTTATAACATCTCTGGTGTTTTTTTGATGAACAGCGACAGCCTTGCAAAATCACTTGCTTACTTTAAAGAAGGGATCAAATATTGCAGGCAGCCCCCATACGCACCCAAATATTTAGTGATATCAAAACCACATAATCTTTATGGCAACTTAGGCGAACTGTATTTGAAAATGAAAATGTACGATAGCGCCGAAGCCAATTTATTAAAATCTGTGCAGCTGGCTTCTCAAATACCATCCTATAGAGGTATTGCGGCGGCCAGTAATTTATTGGGAATTCTTGCCGATGAGAGAGGACGTTTGCAGGATGCAATTGCATACCAACATAAAGCATTGCAACTTGGATTGCAATACAGACAGATTGACCTGGCTCTTATTGCTTATGGAGACCTGGCTGAGTGCCATCAGAAAATAAACCATCCGGACACTGCAGCATACTTTTTGAAAAGAGGCTTTGAATTGATAAAAGTACAGCATGCCATCATAAACAGTTTTTTTGAAAAAGATTTTTTAGAAGATGCGATTGCGGTGTCGGAGAAAATTAAGAATGAAACTTTACTAAGAGAAGCGCTTACACAAAAGGCAGATTTGTTTGTGAGGCAGATGGGTAGTTACGACAAGCAGGTCACCTTGTTAGTGGCAGCCAGTATCACAAACGAAACCAGGGCTGCAAATCTTGAAGCAGAAGATTCAAAAAAAGCACAATCACTTGCCAATACAAGGCTGTTGGTGGTTTTGTTGGTTTTGATAAGTGTTATTGTTTTGTTTTTAATTACCAGGAATTACCACAGAAAACAATTGAAAGAAATAGAAATAAGAAACCGGATAAGCCGTGATCTACATGATGACATTGGCGCTTCACTCAGCAGCATGAATATTTATGGAGGGTTGGCTGCCAGTGTTTGGGACACACAGCCGCATGAAAGTAAAAAGATGCTGGGAAAAATAGC
>JAZKGV010000142.1:0-8319 GCA_040385725.1 Bacteroidota bacterium
CGAAATATATGTTTCCGGTGTATACCCTGCGTCCTGCACAGCAATAGAATACAGCAACGGCTTAAATGTAGAACCTACCTGTCTCCTGGCTGTTACATGGTCATACTTAAACCATTTAAAATCTATACCACCTACCCAGCATTTTACTTCTCCTGTTTTGGGATCCATTGACACAAAAGAAGTTTGTAATAATTGTTTATGATATTTGATAGAATCTCTCGGTGTCATCACCGTATCAAGCTCACGTTTTGCATTCCATGCAAATACTTTCATTCTTGATGGTTTTAAAAAAGTAGCTTTAATGTCTTCGTCTTTCATCCCATCTTCTTTCAACTGGCGCCAGCGCTCACTTGTTTTCATTGCAGACGTAATAATGCCTTCCCTGTCTTTCCACAACCTGTCGCCGTTTGCTTTCAACAGGCTGTTTAGCTTACGCTGAATTACAGGCATATGCTGTACTACGCTTTCTTCTGCATACTGCTGCATTTTTGAGTCAAGTGTTGTGTAAACCCTTAAGCCATCACGGTACAGATCATATGGTTCACCAGTTTTCAGGTTTTTATGGTTTTTGCACCATTCTTTTAACTTATCTGCCAGCACAGCCCGGAAATAAGGGGCAATGCCCAATGATTCATCTGGTTTTTTATAATTGGTGATAAGCGCCTTTGATTTTAATTTGGTTGCCTGTGCCTCATCAATATATCCTGCGTTTCTCATCTGGTCTATCACGGTATTGCGGCGGTTAATTGATGCTGAAGGATGGCGTATGGGATCATAAATAAACCCCTTGAGCATACCCACCAATACGGCAGCTTCTTCAATAGACAACTCTGATGGTTCTTTTTGAAAGTACGTGATAGAGGCATTGCGTATGCCATAGTTGCTTCCCCACGGTGCCCTGTTGAGGTAAAGTGTAATGATCTCTTCCTTTGTAAAATTCCGCTCTAATTTTACAGCTATTATCCACTCCTTTATTTTTTGAAAACTTCTTGTAAAAAAACTTCCTTTGCCCTGCCCAAGCATCATCTTGGCCAATTGTTGCGTAATAGTGCTGCCACCACCTTGTGAACCACCAGTGGCAATAGCCCTTGCCACAGCCCTGCCATCAACCCCAGAGTGTTCTTTAAAACGTTCATCCTCTGTTGCTATCAATGCATTTAAAATATTTTCTGAAATTTGATGATACTTTACTTCACTCCGGTTCTCCGCATAATACTTCCCCATCTGTTTTCCATCAGCGCTATATACTTCGCTTGCCAGATCTGCTTCGGGGTTTTCCAGGTCTTTTAATGATGGCATCTTGCCAAACAAACCAAAATTAGCTGCGGTAAATAACAGCACCACAGCCAACAGGCCATAAAAGAAAACCCTCCATAATATTCTTACAGACTTTTTCATAAATAAAATTCAGTGCTTTTAGTTCATTTAATCTTCTATTTGATCTTGCCGGGATATTGCCTCATCAGTAAGTTCCTGTATCCTGAAATATCTTTTGTGTTTTTCATGCGTTGCAGGTTCTCTTCATCAATCAACAGGAACGAGTATTTGTTTGGAGGCAGCCATGATATTTCTTCCGGTGCTGCCTTTTGTATTTTGGTTAAAAAGATCAATGCTTCATCTGCATTCGGGAATAATGAAAATATAAGTAAAGCATTTTCTTTGTTAACTGTATCTTTTGCTACTGATATGCCGGCGCCCCTGAAGTTGTCTGTTGCATATCTTCCCAAAGCATTTTTCGACTCGTTGATATATGTTATATCCACTTTGTCAAAAACCATTATCACAAAATGCGGTACAGTAAGGTTTAGTGTATAAGGTCCGCTCACAAGTGGTTCGTAAGTAAGTTGTTTTGTTGCAGAATCATTTTTTGCAACAAGCGCTTCTTTCCTTATCACACTGTCATTAAATTTAGGTGATACAATAAGCGCTGAATCATTTCTTACCATCGCTTTCCTGTTGTTCACTTCAACCACTGAATCTTCCGGTATTCTTGTTACCTGCAAATTGGTCAGGTATTCTTCAATTTCTTTTCTTCTCCCCAGCACTTCAATCATCCTTTCTGCTTTTGCTTTTAATGGGGCCTTAGGATAAAGCGAAACAATATTGCCCAATACATTAATGGCAGCGCTGTCATCTTTTTGTTTTACATGATATACAGCTTCTATGTAAAGCAATTGCGGTGTCCAGAAACTTTTTCCATACAGGCTATCTGCTTTTTGCTTTTCTGCCACAGCAGAATCAAACCTGCCTTCAATAAATAAATTATAAATGTCTTCGTAACGTTTGGTGGCTTCAGGATTTTTAACGCCTGTTTTTGCAGCATTTAATTGCTCCATCATTTTATCTGCCTTGCCACCTGCAAAATTTTGTTTCACCATTTTTTTATACTGCTCCGCTCTATCATTCATGCCCAGTTTGCTGTAGCAATAAGAAAGGTTGAAATAAATTTCTCCATCGTAAGTGGAATCAGGGAAGCGCCTGAGTGATTCATTGTATGTATTAATGGCTTCGCCATAATCTTCCAATTCCTGCTGAAACAATTTGCCAAGTTCAAATAAGTTTTCAGCCAGCAGTGCATTGCTTATCGCCATTTTTTCTTCATTCAAAGGAAGGTTGCTCATCAAGCCTTCAAACGAAATATCTTCTGGTTGGGAATCATCGCCTGCACCAGCATTGCCACGTTGTTTTTTCCCATTTTTATCAAACTTGTTGCCACTGGTTGGCCCTGCATCTTTTGCATCAGGGGAAAGTGGTGCAGGTGTAGGTGTATCTATATCATCCGGGTTCATGCTTCCTATAACACCTATATCTTTATCCGGAGCCCTGCCTTTGTCTCCGGCAGCAGCTTTTCTTCTCCAGTTATCTGTATTGGTACGTACACCCCATTTCTTTTTAAAATCATTAAAGCCTTTTGATTTTAATGAACCGTTATAAAAGTACCATTCACCACTACTTTTTTCATTGCTGCTAAAAAGGTCACGTGGCTGGTCATTGTCTTTATCAAATGTTATCAAATCTGTTGAGGCGCTGTTATCTTCTTCTTTAAGCCCTCTTTCTTTACGCAATTTTTTGGCGATCTTTTTTACAAATGCTTCCCTTGCGGCCACATCCATTGCTGCAATACGCTGCAGGCTGTCTTCCCTTTCAATCACAATAATTTTTTCTACAATTTTTGAAAGCGCATTTCTTCTTGCCTGTATTTTATCGAGTTGGTCTTTTAATGTAGTGTCGCCGCTCTGCAGGCTGTCGTACATGTTAAATGATTCCACATATTTCTTCCGGGTATAAGCAATTTCTGCTAACTGTAAAAATGCTTTGTTTTTATAGGTGATATTGTTTTCATTAAACTTCAGGCTTTTGTTGAACAGGTCAATTGCCATTGAAGTATCGGGCTTTTGCATAGCAAGGTCGCCGGCTGAATAAAACAATACATCCCTGTAATTTTCAAACTTATCTTTTTTGCTTAATTTAATAAGATTGGAAATGCCTTCATCAAGTTCTTTGTCATCTTTTCCTTTTCTCATCTTGGCATTGTTCATCTGTGCATGTATATCCATGAGTGCATCTGTTGTATGTACCGATGCTTTATCATAATACTCAGATGCTTTATCATATTTGCCGGTTAACTCATACAATTGCGCCACTAAAAACTCTGCCCTTGCAAGGTCATGTTTGTTCTCCGCATTGGTAAGCCCTCTTTCAAGATATACAGCAGCGCTGTCATATATGCCTTGTGTATAAAACCAATAGCCATTAATATCATTAAGGTCATCCTGCAAACGCTTCGGCAGGTTGGGGTCATTTTGCAAGGTGGTTATTAAACTGGCGGCATCAAACAATTCATTTTGTTCAATTAAAGTACGCACCATCCAAACCAATGCATCGTTACGGCTTGGTGGCTGGGCTATTGCTTTTTGAAAAACATTCTGTTTTTCTTTATTGGCAATGCTTATCCTGTTTCCTTCCGTTTCCTCCCTTGAACCTACGATCCTGCTGCCATCTTCCCCTTTTTTACGGGGAAAAAGATTGTAGTTGATAAACTGGAAAGTTGCTGCTGCAGTATCAAAATCTTTTTTCAAAAAATATGCTTTGCCCATCAGCAGGTACATATTATCGATCCAATCGTTTCTTAAGTCATGTAATAAGATGCCGGCTGTTGCTTTTAATATCACCGAATCTAATTCTGATTTTTGAGAAGCAGTATTCTCAAGACTGTAAGGATAATAAGGGATTAGTTTTGAATAATCATCCTTTTGTGCTTCCTTAGCTCTTTCTAATACTAAATTGATCTTATTATTGGCGTTGTAGTAATAATTAAAGTGGGTAAAATTGTTCTGCACCACACGACGGTACAGGTTAAATTTTTTCTCGGCCATTTTTTCACTACCCAGCTTTCTTTCAGCAAACTTATCTGATCTTTTTGTTGAGTCAAGCAGGTTGATCGTCCAGGTGGGTGGCTGTGCCAGGGCAGGTGATAAAAAGGTGACACAGAATAATATGGATATGGCTACGAAAAATACTTTTTTACACATGATTTACGGGGTTGTACCAGCGGTTAAATATCGGATATTTTAAGTAATTATTGCCCCGTTTGGCGGCTGTTTCTTAATTTTAACAACCAATAACACATTATGGCTAAATTAGATACCGGCAGCACACTCAAAAGGTTACGAAACAGGTACCGGCTGGTGGTGATGAACGAGGATACTTACGAGGAGGTGGTAAAATTCCGGCTTAGCCGTATGAGTGTGTATATTGTAATGAGCAGTGTGTTCGTTATATTAACGGTGTTAACAGTTTCACTCATTGTTTTTACACCTATTAAGTATTATTTGCCGGGTGTTGGCTATGGCGATGCAAAACAGGTAAGAGAGTACAGGGCGTTGAAGATCAGGACAGATTCAATTGAAGCTGCCAATAAAAAGCAGGATCAATTTGTGAACAGTATGAAAAAAGTATTGGCTGGTGAAACGGTGAAGTTGGATACTACGGCGTTGGAGTTGCCTAAAATTGAGAGTAGTGATGAGTAAGTGACCGGTGATAAGTGATCGGTTAGTGGAGAAAGTCAACTACTAATAACTAATTACTAAATAACCAATAACTAAACAATAACCAAAATCCCAATCTATGTTTAATTCTAAAACAAAAACTAACGATGCGCCACAAGCTGGCAGCGGTACTACCATTATTGGCGCCGGAACTGTTATTAATGGTGACATTACCAGTAATGGCGATATCAGGATCGATGGAACACTGATTGGCAACCTTAGTTCAAGAGCCAAGGTTTTAATAGGCCAGGATGGGGTAGTAGAGGGTGATATTAATGGGCAGCAAGCCGATATTATGGGTAAAGTAACAGGGATGCTGAAAATAAAAGAGCTGTTGCAGCTTCGTGGCAAAAGCAATGTATCCGGAGAGCTTTTTGCCGGTAAATTAGAAGTAGAACCTACGGCTACATTTAACGGCAGTTGCCACATGGGTGCCAATGTAGTGGAACTGACAGCAGAATTAGGTAATGTTGCAAACAAATAAATGTAGTTTAACCCACACATAAATGAAGAACCAGGGAAAAGAATTGTTACCGCTGATATTGTTGTTTATCGTTTTTAATAATTTTTTCCTGTTTGGGAAAAGCTGGCTTGCTAAACACGGCATTGATTATTTAGTACTGATCATTGCCAATTCAATATTTTTTGTTGTAAGCTTATTGATTTATCAAATGCAGAAGAGGGCTTTAAAAAACAGCAATCCCAATGTATTTGTGAGGGCGGTAATGGGTGGCACTATGATAAAGATGGCGGTTTGTTTAATTGCAGTGGCTATCTATGCTTTGGCATTTAAAAACGTATTCAGTAAAATGAGTGTATTTGCCGCTATGTTCTTATACTTTTTTTACATGTTTGTAGAAGTAAGAATGGCAACAAAACTGAACAAAAAGAAAAATGCCTAAGCAGGAAGCTCCGTTACATCAACTGAAAACATATTTGCCGGAAGGAAGTTTTGATGACGTTGCTTATTATTTGCTCCATTATAAAGTACACCTCACTATCACCAGAGAACGCAAATCCGTTTTAGGTGATTACCGTAATTCGTTTGCTGATAAAAATCACCGCATCAGCGTTAATGGTAATCTTAATAAATATTCTTTTCTTATAACACTGTTGCATGAACTGGCGCATTTGTTCACTTACGAACGCTTTGGCCACCGGGTGCAGGCGCATGGCCTGGAATGGAAAAATGAATTCAGTAAAATACTGGCACAGTTTCTTTTAAAAAAAATATTTCCTCCTGATATTGATAAAGCATTATTAAAAACATTACAAAATCCTGCTGCCAGCAGTTGTGCTGATGTATCATTGTTGAGGGTTTTACACAGGTATGATGAAAAAGGTGAAGGGGTTGTTTTAGTGGAAGCAATACCCGATGGAAAAAGTTTTAAAATAAAAGGCGGCAAAGTATTCAGGCGTATAGAAAGGATCAGGAAAAGAATAAAATGTATGGAAGTGCCAACGGGGAAAATATATTTGTTCAGCCCGGTGTATGAAGTAGAAACTATAGATTGATGATTATCTCCCACAAAGGCACTAAGGAAACTAAGCTTTGTTTTCTTTGTGTTCTTTGTTACTCTGTGGGAAATTCTTTTACACCTGTTTACTAAACCTTATCACGTTCCCATTGTTATCCTGTATCGAAAATTCTTTTCTGCCAAACTTTACATCTTTTATCTGCCCCGGTTGATAAAGCATATCTTTTCCTGCAAAGACAGTATAAAGATCTTCTACATTATCAGTGTAAATAAGGCATGAAGATGGATGAAATTCAGCAACATTCACCACTAAATAAAAATGTAATTCAGCTGTACCGGATCTTAAAATAGCATAACTACCCATATTAATGCCGGTAAAGCCAAGCCTTGTTTCATAAAAATCAACCGTGGCCCTTAAGTTTAACGCAGGTAAAAGTGGTATTGCCTTTTGAAACATTATTAATTATACAAGTTTGCGAAAGTTATTTAAAATACTCTATTTTCGTAAGCATCAATAAAAATTAGTTTCTGTCACAACAATTAAAATACAGCGAAGATGAACTGGTTGCAGGATTGCAGCTTAGGGATCAGCAGGTATTCAGTTACCTGTACGATAACTATGCACCTGCATTAAACGCTGTTATTTACAGGATGGTTGAAAACAGGGAATTAAGTGAAGATATACTACAGGAAGCTTTTGTTAAGATATGGAATAATTTTACCAGCTACGATAAAACCAAGGGCAGGCTTTTTACCTGGATGTTAAATCTTACCAGGAACCTTACTATTGATACACTCCGTAGTAAAAGTTATAAGAAGCAATCCAAAATCTCCGGTAACGAAAATACCGTAAGTAATATCCAGGATGGCAACACAGGCATTGAGAAGTTTGATTCTGTAGGTCTTACAAAGCAGTTGTCTCATCTTAAACCGGACCAGAAAATTATTATCGACCTGGCCTATTTTAATGGCTTTACACAGGATGAAATTTCCAAACAATTAAATATTCCTTTGGGGACTGTAAAAACAAAAATGCGTTCAGCCATTTTAGAGCTGAGAAAGTATATACAACAATAATAAGTGCAAGTAAACGACATCATATCATCAGGTTTGTTAGAGCTTTATGCTACCGGACTTGCTTCGCAGGAAGAAGCAGTGCAGGTACAGCAGTGGGTTCAGCAATATCCTGAAGTAGCTGATGAACTGGCACAGATAGAAGCCAGCATGGCATTGTATGCAGAGGCCAACGGCGAGCAGCCAGGAGCTTCTGTAAAAGCAAAAGTGTTTGAAAAAATAAATGAAGGTGAAAAAGCAAAAGTGGTTCCATTAACAAATGCAGGAAATGAAAGCAGCCTGAAAGTTGTAAAAATTTCATCGGCATGGAAAAATGTGGCAGCTGCAGCAGTTCTTTTATTAATAGGAAGCGGCGTGTTGAACTTAATACAGTACAATAAAAATACAGAGGTTAGCAGTCAATTGCAGCAAAGCCGGGAAGTAGCCGGTATTCTTGAACAGAAGAATAAAGAGATGGATGACTACCTGGAAAAAGTAAAAAGCAAATACAGTACACCTGTTTCGCTGGCTGGCTTAAAAGTTACGGATGCTTCTGCAAAAGTTTTCTGGATGAAGGATAATGGCGATGTGTATGTTGATCCATCAAACCTTCCGGCAATTGAAAAAGGAAAACAGTATGAGTTGTGGGCAATTATTGAAGGCAACCCTGCTCCTGTAAATGCCGGTATCATCATTACTACCAAGCAGGGAAATACTTATACAATACAAAAAATGAAAAA
>JAZKGV010000143.1:0-33294 GCA_040385725.1 Bacteroidota bacterium
CATGCCCGGGACTATCTTCAAAACCTGGCCAGAATACTTTTAATACTTTAGGATGCTTGCGTAACCACTTTGCTACCACTTCTCCATTTTCACAATGCTGTTTCATACGCACATGCAAAGTTTTAATACCACGGAGCACAAGAAAGCAATCCATCGGCCCGGGCACAGCACCGCAACTTTTTTGTATGAGGTATAGTTTCTCCCTTAGTGCTGTATCATTCATTACCAAACAACCTTGTATCACATCACTGTGGCCACCAAGATATTTTGTTGCTGAATGCATAACAATATCAGCACCCAGGTCCATAGGGTTTTGTAAATACGGAGAAGCAAAAGTATTATCAACGCAGAGCAAAGCACCGGCAGCTTTTGAAATTACACTTACTGCAGCAATATCTGTTATATTCATCAATGGATTAGTAGGTGTTTCTAACCAGATGAGTTTTGTATTGGCTGTAACAACTGCTTTTATATTATCAACATTACTTGTATCAACATAAATAAATTTGATACCGAACTTTTCAAATATTTTGGTGAACAGGCGGTAAGTGCCGCCATACATATCACTGGCTGCAATTACTTCATCACCGGGGTTCATTAATTTAATTACTGCATCTGTAGCTGCCACACCGCTGCTGAAAGCCAAACCGTAGTTTGCATTTTCTAAAATGGCATAAGCATCTTCCAATGCTTTACGTGTAGGGTTTTGGCTACGGGCATATTCATAGCCTTTGTGTACACCCGGGGCAGTTTGCACATAAGTGCTCGTTTGAAATATCGGCGTCATGATAGCGCCGGTAGATGGATCTGGTTCTGCACCTGCATGTATGATCTTTGTTGCAAGGCCTTTGCCTTTTAAATTTTCTGCACTCATTAAAAACTATTTTGAAACTGCAAGTTAAGTGCTAAAGGCTTGAAGAAGAAAAGAAGGATAAAAAAGTGTGATATTAATTGATCCTTTATTTCTTATTTGACTTCTTTTCTTTTTTTACCTTCTAGCCAATAATCTGCGCCGCACATAAATATCTCCAGTCATAATTATCAGCTTCATGTGCACCGCCGGAAGCAACAGGCTTATCCAGTACACTGTTATTTAAAACTGCCTTATTAACTAATTTCTTTTTCGCCTCATGGATATAATCTATCAGGGTTTCATTTTGCATCCACAGTTTTTGTGGTGGTTCATACGCTACTTTATCTTTTCTCCATACAATTTCTGAAGGTAATTTTTTTACCATTGCTTTTCTCAGCAACCACTTTGTCCAGCCTTTATGAATCTTAAAATTCGCCGGCAATGAAAAAATAAATTCCACCAATTGGTGGTTTAAAAATGGTAGCCGCACTTCCACGCCATGTGCCATACTGTTACGGTCGGCAAAGCGTAATAATTCTTCAAGACCAAGTGAAGTGGTGTTGAAATATAAAATGTCATTCAGCTTTGTAATGATGGGTTTGTGTATGCCTTCCCATTCTCTTCCGTGTAATGCACTGATAAAATCTTTATTGATGTCGGGATGCCGCATTATTTTATTGTATTCCTGCGACTCAAGGTGAATAGCAGCGTGTGCAGGAAGCAATGTGGCTAAATAATTTCCAATTCCCCAACGGAAAGGTGTTTTGTTGCGGAGAAAAATATTTTTCTCCAGCATGGCCTCTTTGTATTTTTTGCGGCTGATGAGCTGCTGAAGGTACCAGTGAATATATTTGTTATAACCGGCCAGTGTTTCATCAGCGCCCTGCCCATCGAGCATTACTTTTACATTATGCTGCTTTGCTAACTGGAACACTTTGTACTGGGCATAAATACTCGAGGACTGAAAGGGTTCTTCCTGGTGAAGACATAATTTTTCAAAATCATTTAATAAGCCATCCACACCAGGCGAAACCTGGTGATTGCTTACATGAAATTGATGAATGGCAGATTCAATATACTTCGATTCATCTTTTACAAAACCGGGGAATACAGCAGAAAAAGTTTGCTGCTTTTCCACTGAATGGGTTTGAAAAATACCTGCTACAATAGAAGTGCTGTCAATGCCGCCACTGAGGCTTGAACCGGTTTCTACATCGCTTCTCAACCGCCTGTTTACAGAGGTGGCAAAAAGTTTATTGAATTTTTCTATTGCCTGGTCAGGAGTAATACCTACTGTAATATCCTTGTCTAATTTCCAGTAAGTATGTACTTCGTAGTCAAATTTGGTAAGGTCAAATTCAAGATAATGTGCGGCAGGTAATGAATAGATATCTTCAAAAAAAGTTTGCTCTTTGTCATTTGCATTTTGCACATAGCCAAGGGCAAGATAATTCAGCAGCATCTTTTTATCTGCTGTTTTTTCAATGCCAATGCTCCACAATGCCTTCATTTCGCTGGCAAAAACAAAGTGTTCTTTATCAAAGTAAAAATAAAAGGGCTTTTCGCCAAAGCGGTCCCTGGCAGCAAACAGTTTTCTTTTTTTTGCATCCCAAATAGCAAATGCAAACATGCCGTCCAGCTTTTCAAGACATTCATCTTCCCAAAAATCATAGGCGGCTAAAATTACTTCGGTATCTGATTTTGAATGAAAACGGTAGCCATTGCTGTACAGCTCATCCTTTAATTCAATGTAATTATATATTTCGCCATTGTAAGTGATGGTGTATCTTTTTTCTTCTCCTTCAAGCGATGAGAACAAAGAGCGTTGCATAGGCTGTGCACCTGCATCGCTGAGGTCGATAATAGAAAGCCGGCGATGGCCGAGGGCAACTGTACCCAGGTCATTTATCCATTGCCCTTCACCATCGGGGCCACGGTGTGCAAGCACATCTGTCATTCTCTTTATATTTCTAAAAAGAACGTTTTTGCTGTTGGAGCCGTTTAATGGCTCCCTGTTTAATATCCCTGCTATGCCGCACATGCTGTAAATATCAAAAAAAAATTCCGTCCGTTAGCTAACGAACGGAATAATAAATTATAGCACCGGGTTTTAAAAACTAATGGGTAAACTTACTTTCACATTGTCCCATTGCATTATAAAAGACGCACCCAATGCTGATTTATCAAAATACATTGACATCGACTCAGTAATATCAGTTTGTTTTATCACCGGCACATCAAGCCTTGTCACATCTTTTGCTTCATCATATTTAAAAGCGCCCCAGGTATCTGTATCCCTGTTAATTATCATGGTCCATTTTTCTTCGTAAGGGATGCAGTATAAAGTATAGCGGCCTTTTTTTACTCTTGCACCATTAATGCGTACGTTTTGAAAAAACTCGATCTCGGTGGCTTCATTAGCGCCAAGCCTCCATACTTTACCGTATTCAACCAGGTCGCCAAAAATGGAGCGTCCATTTCTTTGCGGCCGGCCATAAATTACTCTTGCCACTAAAGGCTCTGTTGCCTTATCCTGTATTTTTAAAACGGGGTAACCAACAGGATAATAACTCATGTCCATCGGAGATTTATCAATAGCCGGAACTTTGCTTTGTGCGGCAGCAGAAAAAGAAACCCACAATAAAAGAACAATCGAAAGTATATGCTTCATAGAAAAATTTTATAGTGCAAAGCTAACTGATTTAAAAAAAGCAATCATGACCACTACATTGTTTTTGAGCCGCTGGTAAAATTCTGTAACCAGTCAGCAGCCATTTTTTTAACTTCCGGGAAGAAGCGGTTATAACATTGCTGCAAGGGTTCGTAATGCGTTTCAAAAATATGGAAGGCCGTAGCACTATCGGTTAAATAAGCAGAGCGGCGTACAAGGCCACCAAAACTTTTCTCAATACCAAACCTGAATTTGTAGTGATACAACCAGTCCTGCGCCTGCATATAAGGAAGCATAGCGGCAAATTTTGGTGGCAGCTGTATTTTGTTTTGTTCAAGAATGGCGTATGTTTTTTGGGCAAGCTGCTTCAGCGCTTCTTCATTCTCAAATTCATTGCTGTCGTTTGCTAAAAAATGATCGTACACAACATCAACGCAGGCACCTGCATACAACCGGTAATCGGCACGAAAAAATTCTTTTGCTTCTTTTGTAGCGGCATGCAGGTCGGTAAATTCATCAATAGCCCTGTGGAGCATAATGCCATTTTGTATTTCGGGAGCGTATAAAAATTTGGTTTTGCCTTTTACATAATCACTGATCATATTGCCCACCACAATGTTGGGGTTATTAAAAGAAAGATATGCATGTGCCAGCAGGTTCATGTATTGATAAATGATTTGACGTTAAAGATATTGAGTTTGAAACTACCCGTTTTTTACTTTGTAAAAACCTTCTCTACTTTTTTAACAGAATAAAAACAGGAGTAAACATTTTTCGAAAATACACCTGTAATGCTTAGCCAATGGGCAATTGGGAATACTCAGCTCTTAATGGATAATTGTTTCAGTACCGGTTTTTAATGCTTCGGTAAATATGGCTGTTCATTGGTCAATTTTTCCTTCACTGCTGATACAGCTCCCTGTATGTTTGTTATGCCATTTAGAAAAACATGCCGAAAGGCCATCATTCAAAACCAAATGTATAGTTATGAAAAAATTAATGACCTTGGTAACAGCGGCAGCGCTGTTGTTATCAACCAGCAGCTTCGCTGTTGACACAAATAAAAAAGTAAACGAAAAAGCCCTGTCTGCATTTGCAAAAGCTTTTTCTGGCGCCACTAATGTGCATTGGACAGAAAAAGACGATTATTACCTGGTGGAGTTTAAAGTAGGTGATACAAGATTTAATGTGGCATATGATGAAGAAGGAATTATGATCGCATCTTCAAAGTCACTGGAGTTGGACGAGTTGCCCCTTACCGTAAAGCAAGCGGTAAACAACAAATATCCCGGGTATGAAGTGGGTAACAATGCTGTCGCACTCACATTTGAGGGGCAAACGGATTATCTTCTTACTATTTCAAATACGAGAAATGTGTTGCATATTAAAGTATCGGGAAAAGGCAGTATCAGTGTAGAACAAAAAACTGATCTGTAAAAATATTACAACATTTTGTGCTGCTCCGGGAATAAATGGATAATGGCAGGTTTACTCCCTGGGCAGCATTTTATTTTACGGTTACTTCTTTTATCCAGTTTCCTATAAGTTGCAATGCTTCAGGCGCAAATGTTTCTTCCTTTTCCATTTTCTCTACCATTATTTTCCGGGTAGCTTCTGTATCCGGTATTACCGCAACTTATACATGACTCTCTCCATTCAATACCGGTGCAGCACATTTTATCTGTGGGCTTAGAAACTCTTTCAGTTGTACAATTAAATCACTAAGGCATAGGTTGTAAGGCAGGACATAATCCCTGAATTTCAGCATTATGAAATACAAATGCCCTTGTCAAAAAAATATTATAATTTGCCGCTACCAAAACTAACCATCCTAATTCCTACTGATGCAGAAAAGCACACTGAAAAAGCTGTCACAAACGCTTGGCCTTAGCATTTCCACTGTTTCCCGTGCATTAAAAGATCATCCGGATATTTCGGAGAACACAAGAAAAAAAGTGAAAGACCTTGCGGCAGCAATGGAGTATGAACCTAACAGTTATGCTGTGCAGTTGCGTACAAGAAAAAGTAATGTGATCGGTGTGCTGATACCAACCATTAATAATTTTTTTTACGACACTTTTATCGGCGCTGTGGAAGAAGAGGCAAGGAGGCATGGATATTCTTTACTGATAATGCAGAGCGGTGATATTGTAGAAAATGAAACTGCCTGTTTGCAGTATTTCAGGCAGCACATGATAATGGGTTTGTTTGTGGCATTGTCTGTAGAAACAGACGACCTGTCGCCATTTAAAAAAATGGAAGAGTTGGAGATCCCCGTAGTGTTTGTTGACAGGGTGCCGGAAGAAAAAGGGTATTATACGGTATGCCTTGCAGATGAAGCAGCAGCAAGAATGGCTGCAGAAGCTATCATTGAAAAAAAGAAGAAGAATGTGCTGGCATTGTTTGGGCACCCGCATTTGAGTATTTCAAGAATAAGAAAAGAAACCTTTATCAATATTTTTAAAGCCAAAGCGCCAAAGACAAAAATTAAAATTGAAGCAACAGAAAACCCCTTGCCTTCAAAAGAAGCGGCTATTTCAGCGCTTACTTCATCCAAACCGCCCGATGTGATCTTTTGCATGGGTGACCTGATCTTAATTGGCGTGATGAAAGCTATACATCAATTGAATTTAAAAGTGCCGCAGGATGTGGCTGTTATTGGCATCAGCAATGGGTTTATTCCAACGATGTACAATCCCGAAATAACCTATGTGGAAACAAGCGGAAACAAATTGGGCAAGCTTGCTTTTGTACAAATGCTGGCGAGGCTGCGTTCAGAAAACGTTCCCGAAAACGTTATAGTTGAATCGGTGATTATAAAAGGCGGTTCTTTATAAGTAATACCTTGCTTTTTAAAAAGCATACAGGTATATTTGATAGTCATCATTTATACGCTTGCTATGTCAAACTTCAGGATCAAACTATCCCTGTTCTTAAATTATTTTGTTTTTGCAATTCTGCTGAACAGTGTAGGTACTGTGATACTGCAGGTGCAAAACAATTTTGATATTTCCAAAGGCTCCGCAAGCGTACTGGAAGCTTTTAAGGATTTAAGCATTGCCATTACTTCTTTTATCATTGCATCACAGGTAGCAAAGATTGGTTATAAAAGAACGATGTTGTTTGCATTGGCATTGGTTGCTGTTATGTGTATGATGATGCCGACAGTAAAAAGTTTTGTTACCACTAAATTATTATTTGCTGCGGTAGGCATTGGTTTTGCTTTGGTGAAGGTAACAGTGTTCTCTACTCTTGCACTGGTTACTAAAAATGATAAGGAACATCTTAGCCTGATGAATTTCCTGGAGTCATTTTTTATGGTGGGAATATTGTGTGGCAATTTTTTCTTTGGATATTTTGTAGACAATGACAATCCAAAATCAACAGAATGGTTTAATGCTTACTATATTCTTGGTGGGCTTGCGTTGCTGGCTTTTCTTTTATTATTCTCCACAAAGCTTGATGAATCGCAAATACAAAAAGCCGAACAATCAAAAACAGCCACAGAGGATTTTGGCGATATGCTGAAACTGATTGCGGTTCCATTAGTATTGGTATTTATTTTCAGCGCTTTCTTTTATGTATTGATTGAACAGAGCATTATGAGCTGGTTGCCCACATTCAATAATGATGTATTAAAATTATCCACCAGCCTCAGCATACAGATGGCAAGTATTTTATCAGCTTCCATTGCATTAGGCAGGTTTTTGGCAGGTGTGTTGCTAAGAAAAATTGACTGGCTTTATTTGTTACTGGGTTGTTTAGTGGCATCAGCAATTATTGTTTTAATTACTGTGCCGCTTACAAAAAATATTTCCGGGTTGGATATTAAAAGCCTTGCAGATGTACCATTGGTAGCCTACCTGTTTCCATTGATTGGTTTATTCCTTGCGCCAATTTATCCTGCTATCAATTCCGTTATACTCAGTAATCTTCCTGCACACAGGCACCCCGCCATGTCGGGGTTGATTGTGGTTTTTTCTGCATTGGGTGGCACAACAGGTTCTATTATCACCGGCAATATTTTTGAGAAGTATGGCGGGCAAACTGCCTTTTATTTTTCATTGATACCAATTGCAATATTGACAGTGCTGCTTTTCTTTTTTAAAAGGTTACAGGTAAAAGCCGGTAACAGCAATATTACATTTACCGGCGGTGGCCATTAATCAATCTTTATGGCACAAAAAGAAATATTCCAGCTTGAACCATTGTTTGCAGATGTGCAGATGCAGCAGATATTTGCTGATGGTAAAATTTTTGTTGATTGTGTACCACGGGAAAACACCGATGCAATACTTGAAAAATATTTTCAGCAAAAAGATAAAGCAGGCTTTAATTTAAAGGAGTTTGTTTTCACTCATTTTGAAGTGCCTAAAGTTTTTGCCGGTGATTTTAAAACAGTAGCTGGTACTAATGCTTCACAACACATCAATAATCTTTGGGCTGTACTTACCCGTGAGCCAGATGAAAAAAAGGGCTCCCTTATTCCATTGCCAAATTCTTATATCGTTCCCGGAGGAAGATTTGGAGAAGTGTATTACTGGGATAGTTATTTCACTATGCTTGGTTTAAAAGCTTCTGACAAGGTTGATATGATTGAGAATATGGCGGGTAATTTTTCTCACCTGATAAAAACGGTTGGCTTTATTCCCAATGGCAACCGCACTTATTATTTGGGAAGAAGCCAGCCGCCGTTTTATTCTTTAATGGTGCAAATGCTGGTTGAAATAAAAGGGAAAGATATCCTCTCTGAATTTTTACCAACTTTAGAAACAGAGTATAAGTACTGGATGAAAGGCGCTGAATATTTAAGTGAAAATAATGCGGTAATGTATCATGTTGTAAAACTGGCAGATGGTGAAGTAATGAACCGCTATTGTGATACTTATGATACAGCAAGGTCGGAATCGTATAGGGAGGATGTGGAACTGGCACATCAATCATCGCAGGATCCAGCAATATTATACAGGCATTTAAGAGCAGGAGCGGAGAGCGGATGGGATTATAGTTGCCGTTGGTTTAAAGATGGCGAATCATTTTCCACTATTCATACGGCGGAAATTATCCCTGTGGATTTGAATTGTTTGCTGTTTCATCTTGAGCAAACTATTGCAGAAGCATATGCAACAGGCAACAGTGAGGAACAAAGTAATCATTATAAAATTTTAGCAGAGAAAAGAAAACAAGCTATTCAAAAATATTGCTGGAATGAACAAGCTGGTTTCTATTTTGATTATGATTTTGAAACAACCGCACAAAAAGAGGAGCTTACTTTGGCCGGCATAGCACCATTATTTTTTAAAATAGCAACGCAGGAACAAGCGGACCTGGTGGCAGAAATAATACAGGCAAAATTTTTAAAACCAGGCGGTGTGGTTACTACCTTAAAACAAACCGGCCAGCAATGGGATGCACCCAATGGCTGGGCACCACTGCAATGGATGACGATAATTGGTTTGGAAAATTATGGACATCATTCTATGGCGAAAAATATTGCAGAACGCTGGCTGGCACTCAATGATAAAGTATTTGCCGCCACAGGTAAAATGATGGAGAAATATAATGTTGAAGATATTTCTCAATTAGCAGGCGGCGGCGAATATCCCGGCCAGGATGGTTTTGGCTGGACAAATGGTGTGTACCTGGCATTGAAAAAATTGTATGGAGATCATTAAGGATTGTTCTTTGTGATCTCCAGTGTACTGTTTGTTCCCATCGATAAGTTAGCGCCACTCAATACTCTTACACTGTAAGCAAACGCATGCATGTTTGCACCTATCGCTGCAGCACCTTTGTGATCACTACTTCGGGTGAATTGCCCGGCAACTGTTTTATTTTTCAATGAGACGTATATTTTGCAAGCACATATTTTATTGCTGTGTTGTTGTTTTGATAGCAGATAAAATGTAAATTGTTATATGATTAAAAACTCCTGCCTTATTGTATTACTTTTTTTTATTCCACTCTTATTTGCCAGGGCGCAGGATGCCAAAACAGATTCGTTGCTGAATGAGCTGGCAAAAGCAAAAGATGATACCAATAAAGTAAACCTGTTAAGAAATATCGGAGTTACCTATTCCAACCAGGATCCAAGAAAAGCCATTGAATACTGGAAACAAGGCGTGGCGCTTAGTTATAAACTGAATTATATAAGAGGGCTGGCAAGAAATTACATCAATATCGGTACCGGCTATTCGTACCTGTCAAAAATGGATTCAGTAATTATTTATGCAGACTCGGGCATTAAGTACAGTAAAATAATTGGCGACCCGGACAGACTTGCGTTGGTTTACCTGAACAAAGGAGATGGCTACCGCAACCTTGGCAATTTTACAGCGGCACTCCTTTATTGCGATACCGCAAGCATGTATGCCAATAAAACCGGGAATACAGACAGGCTTGCAAGGATATATGATATTATTGCTTCCATTTACCTTGACCAAAAGCAATATTACCCAGCCCTTGGCATTTACAATAAAGCCCTTAACATGTATAAAAAAGACGGCAATGAAATAATGGAAGGGCAGTTGTATGACGATGTAGGCATGCTTTACCAGCAGATGGGGAAATCAGATTCAGCATTGCAATACCATAAAATGGCAATCGCTATTGGCGAAAGGCAGAAGGATTATAAAAATCTAAGTGGCTATTATTGCAGCATAGGGCATTTATTGTCAGAAGAGGGCAAGTACAAGGAAGCTGCAGTGTATGTAAACAAAGCGCTGCACTATGCAACCGGGCAGGATAATGACAACCAACTTGCCTCGGTGTACAGCTTGTTGGGGGAAATTTATTACAAGCAGGAAAGATTTGCCGATGCCGCCGCCGCATGTGAAGCTGCTTATAAGTATTCATTGGGCGAGGTGATAATACAGCAACAAACGTTAGCGGCTGCACTGGCCGAGATTTACAGCAAAATGGGTGACCATAAAAATGCGTTTAAATATTTAAGCATCAGTAACAGCCTTAAAGACAGTATTACAAAAGAAAAATACAATGAACAGGTGGCTGCCTTGCAATCTTCTTTTGAAGTAAAGGAAAAAGACAAGGAAATTGTATTGCTCGGCAAAGACAAAGAATTACAGCAACAAAAATTATCAAGGCAGCGCTTATTATTTGCAGGCGCTGCGGCATTGCTATTATTGGCACTGATGGGCATCGGTCTTTTACTTAACAGAAATAAATTAAAGCAGCGGATGAAAGAACTGGAACTACGCAATCAAATAGCTGCTGACCTGCATGATGAAGTAGGTAGTTCACTTAGCAGTATTCACATGCTTAGCCAGATGGCAAATACAAACGTAGAAAACGATAATCAAAAAAATATTCTGGATAAAGTAAGCACTAATGCCAAAGAAACAATGGATCGTATGAGTGATATTGTATGGATGATAAAACCAGGTGAAACGGAGGCCGGCAGTCTTAAGCAAAGAATGGAAAGGTTTGCTTATGAAATATGCAGCAGTAAAAACATAGAGCTGCAAATGCAGCTGGAAGAATTAGAAAAACTGAAACTAACAATGGAGCAACGGAAAAATATTTACCTCATATTTAAAGAAGCAGTGAACAACGCAGTAAAATATTCCGGAACAAAAAAAATAGAAGTAAAAACAATTATACAGTCAAAACAACTGGAATTAATAGTGAAAGATTATGGAACAGGCTTTGATAATAGTATTGTAAAAAAAGGCAACGGGCTTGATAATATGCAACACCGGGCAAAAGAATCTGGTGGTAGAGTTGAAATTAAATCTTCTGCTGCGGAAGGTACTGCTCTATTAGTGCTGCTACCGGTATAAATTTTTTTTGCGTATAAATTATTTTATGAAAAGATTTTTTTTCATTGCTGTACTGCTCTTCAGCCAGCAATTTTCATTGGCGCAATTACACAATATTGATTCGCTTATTAAAGTGGTTGCCACTGGAAAAGAAGATACAGGCAAAGTGATTGCTTACCGCATGTTAGCAGGGCTAACTACAAACACTAACCCGGCAAAGGCCATAGCTTACGGCAAACTTGGTGCAGCGCTGGGAAAAAAAATTGATTTTGCCAAAGGGGTGGCCGGCTGTTACCTTAACATAGGCGCTTCTTATAATAATGCAGGAAAATTGGATTCGGCGCTTATCTATGTGGACACTGCTATTGCATGGTCAGTAAAAGTTGGCGAGCCAGGACGTATATCATTGGCTTACCTTAACAGGGGAGATTATAAAAGGCAGATGGGAGATATGAAAGACGCTCTTGCGGATTGTGACACTTCATTGCTGTATGCAGAAAAAGCAAATAAAGATGATACAAAAGCAAGGGTGTTGCAGACTATCGGCAGTGTATATCATGCACAGGACAACTGGCAGCAAAGTAAACTGTATTATGAAAAAGCATACCAGTTGTATGAAAAAGGAGGTAACAAAAAAATGATGGGCATTGTAATGAACAATCTTGGCAATATATATAAGCACACCAGGCAATACGAAATGGCGGTAACTTCTTTTCAAAATGCAATAAAACTCGGCATTGAAGTAAATGATAAAGTAAACATGCCGATGTATTATTCAAATATGGCGGATGTGTACCTGCAAAAAGGCAGTTTGCCCGATGCAGAAACTAATGGTTTAAAATCGCTGGCGTATGCAAGGGAAAATGAAAATGAAATTCAGGTGGGGCAGGCGCAGATGGCACTTGCTTCTGCTTATATCAAAATGAAAAAATTTCCTGCCGCCATACAATCTGGTTTGGAAGGATATACAATATTTAAAGAAAATGAATTTACAGAAGAAACCCAGGTGATAGCTGATCTGCTGGCAGAGGCATATCATAAATCCGGCAACTATAGAGATGCACATAGCTATATGCAAATATCCCGTAATCTAATAGATTCTGTTTCAAGAAAAAAATTTGATGGTGAAGTGGTTTCTATGCAGACAAAATTCCAGGTAAAAGAAAAAGACAACGAGATACTGTTGCTGGCAAAAGACAAGGAATTGCAGCAGCAAAAATTAAGACAGCAATGGTTGTTAATGATAGCAGCCGCAGCGTTGGCATTGTTGGTATTTGTTGGCGCATGGATGATAATAAACAGGAACAGGCTGAAACAAAAAATGCAGGAACTCGAATTAAGGAACCAGCTTGCAGCCGATCTGCATGATGAAGTGGGAAGTTCACTAAGCAGCATACATATGCTGAGCCAGATGGCCAATACAAATATTGAAAATAGCAATCAAAAAAATATATTGGATAAAGTAAGCACCAATGCAAAAGAAACGATGGAACGCATGAGTGATATTGTGTGGATGATAAAGCCCGGAGAAACAGAGGCCGGCAGTTTAAAACAAAGAATGGAAAGATTTGCCCATGAAATTTGCAGTGGGAAAAATATTATTTTGCAAATGGATATTGCAGTAATTGAAAACATTAAACTAACGATGGAACAAAGAAAGAATATTTATCTTATTTTCAAAGAGGCTATGAATAATGCAGTAAAATATTCCGGTACAAAAACAATAGGGGTAAGTACCTCACTTCAAAACAAACAATTGCAATTGCAGGTAAAGGATTATGGTAAAGGGTTTGATACATCGCAGAGCGCCAGGGGCAATGGCCTGGATAATATGAAAAACAGGGCAAAGGAGAGTGGTGGCACTTTACACATACATTCACTTGTTGATAATGGTACAGAAGTCAGGTTAACTGTGCCCGTGTAAAATGAGTGTCGTAAAATGCCCTTTCATTGTCGCAGCCGTACATTGTTTCAAAAAAGGAAGGCTGTAGTTTTACATCACAAATGATCATTTAAAAAATAAAATCAATTGCTATGTCAAGAGTAAGCACTTATTTGAATTTTTCACGAAACACCGAAGAAGCATTTAATTTTTATCGCTCCGTTTTTGGCGGCGAATTTACCGGCGGCATCAAACGCTTTGGCGATATGCCAGCAATGGAGGGAATGCCGCCATTACCTGAAGCAGATAAAAACTTAGTGATGCATATTGAGTTGGCTATTACCGGCGGGCATATAATTATGGGTACTGATGCCCCGGAAAGCATGGGCTTCACAGTAAATGTTGGAAACAATGTTCATATTAACCTGCATACAGACTCAAAAGCAGAAACGGATAAATTGTTTGCTGCATTATCTGCAGGTGGAAAGGTAACCATGCCGGTGCAGGATATGTTTTGGGGTGATTACTTTGGAAGTTGTGTTGATAAGTTTGGTATGCAGTGGATGTTTACTTATAGCACCAGGTACTAATCTCATAAATAAAAAAACATTGTAATGAAAAATAAATTATTTCCCTGTCTTTGGTTTAATGGAACTGCAAAGCAGGCTGCGGAACTGTACAGCGAAGCATTTGGTAACACCACCATTACCAGTGATAATGGCTTGGTGGTAATGTTTGAAATAGGCGGTTGTAACATAATGGGATTAAATGGTGGGCCAATGTTTACACCCAATGCTTCCATTTCGCTATTTATAACTTTTGAAAGTGAAAAGGAACTTGATGCAGCATGGAATAAATTGACTGATGACGGGCAGGTATTTATGGAATTGAACAAATATCCATGGAGTGATAAGTATGGTTGGGTGCAGGATAAGTTTGGAGTGTCATGGCAATTAATACTTACCAAGCCAGGTATAAAGGAGCAGAAAATTATACCTGCTTTCATGTTTACAAAATCAGTGGCCGGCAAAGCAGAAGAAGCAATGAAATTATACACTTCTCTTTTTCCTGCTTCATCCATTGAACATATCAGCCGCTACGAAAAAGGGGAGCCTGATGTGGAAGGAACGGTAAAGCATGGCCGCTTTTTATTGAATGGGCAAATGTTTGTTGCAATGGATAGCAGTGCAGCACATGCGTTCACATTCAGCGAAGGTGTTTCTATTTCTGTAAATTGCGATACACAGGAAGAAATAGACAAATACTGGAACAGTCTTATTGCAGATGGTGGTGAAGAAAGTATGTGTGGCTGGCTGAAAGATAAATATGGTGTAAGCTGGCAAATTGTTCCATCTATGTTGGGCAGTATTCTATCCAATCCTGAAAATGGCCAAAGAGCCATGCAGGTGTTAATGAAAATGAGAAAGCTGGAAATTGATAAACTGGTGAATGCGTAAACTCTTTCTTCAAGAGAATATTGAATGCTAATGTGTGCTTAATTGATGATTAAAGAATAAATGGCGATGTGGAAGATAAAGCGTTTATTAAAGACATATTGTGCCGCTTCCTCTCCTTCAGGAGAAGGAGAGTGAGGTTACTCACCCCATTTCGCTATTGCATTGCTGTTTTCTTTTCTCCATTTTTGTAAAAATTTATTCCCTTGACAAGAGTCGCCATTTTTGAAGACAATAAGCACCTGAGAGAAACCATCCAGTTCTTGCTTAACAATACCTCCGGTTATCAATGCGCCGGCGCTTACCCTGATTGCAGTAATGTGATCGAGGATGTTGCTGAGTCAGAATGTGATGTGATACTGATGGATATTGAAATGCCCGGGATGAGCGGCATTGAAGCCACAAAACTGATAAAAGAAAATTTTCCGGATATTCCCATTCTTATACAAACCGTTTTTTTTGAAGATGAGTATATTTTCAACGCTATCTGTGCAGGTGCATCGGGCTACATTTTAAAAAGCACTACCCCGCAGGGTTATATGGAAGCCATTGCAGATGTACAAAGTGGCGGCTCGCCTATGACACCGGGTATTGCAAAACGTGTGCTGGAACTTTTTCGTACTAATCTTACACCTGTAGCCCCATCAAAAGATTACAATCTTACAACACAGGAAAAAAAAGTATTGCAGTTACTGGTGGAAGGGAAAAGTTATAAACTAATAGCAGCAGAATTGTTTGTGGCGCATGACACTATTAAAACGCATGTAAAAAATATTTACGTCAAACTGCATGTACATTCCGGCACCGAAGCTGTATCGCTGGCGTTAAGGGATAAGATTGTATAGCTTTTTGTACATCCTGTTTTTTTAACAACCAGCTAATCACTGCTGCCTTTCCACAGTTTTTGTATAGCCAGCCAGTGATATATAATTAAAAATATTATCAGCTTTTAAGTATGAATATCATACAAACAGCAGCATTAATTCTTATAGTTACAGGCCTGCTCCCACTTGCAATATGCCTTATAAAGATTCGCTTGCTCAAAAAGTACAAAGCAAAAGCAACAATCACCACCGCATTGGTTACCGCATCCGAAAAAAGAAGAGGATTTAAAAACTCAACTTATTATTTGCTTGATATAGACTATATCATTCACACCGGAATAAAATATTCTGGTCAAACTATATCGTGGAAGAAATATGCAGCAGGGGATAATATACCATTGATGTATTTAACAGATGATCCCGGCAATTTTAAAACAGATTTTGGCCAATCCCTTAAATGGCTGTTGCCCATCAGCATTATTTTATTGGCGGGGATAGCATGGGTTTGCTACTGGTTACTTACCAGGGAGTATACTTACCCGCCATCGTAAAAATTATTTCACCCTAATTCGCTATTGTTTCCCCTTTATTACTTTTTCAATTTTGTGTTGTAATTAAAATCACACCAAAATGAAAAAGCTGTCCTTATTTTTTATTTTTTATTTCTCTATTTTAATCTCTTACGCTCAAAGTGTGGGCATTGGCACCACCACGCCTAACAGCAATGCCATGCTTGAAATAAGAAGCAACAGCAAAGGTGTATTGATGCCACGGCTTAGTACTGCATCAAAAAATGCAATGGCAAATGTGCCGAAAGGAATGATGGTATATGATTCAACAGTGTCTGCATTTTACTACCACGATGGAAGCAAGTGGCGGCTGTTCAGTGAAACTAATACCGACAGCCTTACAACAAATTATCTCAATACGCCACAGGAAACTATCAATATTTCACCAGCAGCAGATAATCAATATACTTTTTTACAAAGTGGTATTTTATATGATAATGGCGGACCTGCAGCCAACTACGGCAATAATCGTTACGATGTGTATGGTGTTTTGCCTGATGATAGCACAGTTGGTTTCCGGGTAATGTTGGAACAAATCAATATTAGTGCCGGGGATACACTTTTTATTTATATCAGCAATGACGAAACACACAAAATATCCCTCACTGGTAATACTCCCGGCTCTTACTATTTTGCAGCCACCGGTGCGCTGGTTTTTATTTTTAAAAGCAATGCTGCTGCTAATGCTGCCGGCTTTACGATAAGATGGAGCAAAGTAGATGCGATCAACAGCACCGCACCCCCTGCTTTTGGTTGGTATTATGATGCAAAGAAAACTGCAGTAAGGGGCGGATTAAACATTAATAATTCATGGATAAGTGACAGTCTTGGCAGATACTCCTTTGCCTGGGGCATCAATGCTTTGGCAACCGGTATGAATTCGTTTTCTGCCGGTAACAATACGAAAGCATCTGGCAGCGGTTCGCTTGCTATTGGCAGTAACAATGAGGCTTCGGGCCCTTATTCAGTTGCGTTAGGGAGAGAAGGTAAAGCATCAGGCTTTAATTCTTTTACTATGGGTGATGATAACAGCGCCGGAAGTTCCAATGCTGCAGCAATCGGTTCAAAAAATACCGCCTCCGGCTACAGTTCTGTTGCTATGGGTAATTATACGGAAGCCAGTGGATATAATTCTACGGCAATAGGAAGTTATACAGAAGCCAGTGGTGATAATGCTATTGCTATCGGTACCAGTACCCGGGCAACAGCATACAGGTCCATCGTAATAGGCGCAAACAATACCAATAGCCTTGGTTATTCCGCCACAAGCTGGGTTCCATCAGACCCAATATTTATTATAGGCAATGGCAGGTTAAGCGGCTCAAACAGCAATGCAATGATGGTTTTAAAAAACGGCCGTATAGGTATAGGAGCTAATGCTCCTAAAACACAATTGCACATTGATGCCGGGCTTGATGCCAGCCTGGTGGATACTTCGGGTTACTTTGTAATTGGCGATGTAAACTCCGGCAATCTTGTATTTGACAACAATGAAATTATAGCCCGGGACAATGGAGCTAACAATACATTGTATTTACAAAACACAGGCGGGCCTCTGCAAACTGGTGGCACTGCAGCAAAGCCAGGCGGCGGCAGTTGGGCCGCCACCAGTGATGCAAGACTGAAACAAAATGTTCAACCTTACAATGATGGCTTGCAGCAATTGCTGAAAATAAATCCCGTAGTGTATCAATACAATAAATTAAGCGGATACGATACAGAAAAAAAGTATGTAGGTGTATTGGCGCAGGAGATAAAACAAGTTGTCCCATACATGGTTGGCACATTTAAAAAGGAAAACAATGAGTATTACAATGTTGACAACAGCGCCATGGTGTATATGCTGATAAATGCAGTAAAAGAGCAGCAGCAGCAAATAGAAGAACTGAAAAGCAAAGTCGAACAGTTGCAAAAAAAATAACTATGCCTTTCAATTTTTGAGTGATAATTAAATAAACAAAAAATGAAAAAATATTTTCTTCTTTTATTATTCGCTACACCGTTTGGTTTACTGCATGCACAAAATGTTGGCATTGGCACCACCACACCTAACAGCAACGCTATGCTTGAAATAAGAAGCAACAACAAAGGTGTACTGATGCCTAGGCTAAGTACTGCAACAAAAAATGCAATGACGAATGTTCAAAAAGGAATGATGGTATATGATTCAACGCTCTCTGCATTTTATTTTCATGATGGAGGTAAGTGGAGGCTGTTTAGTGAAAGAAATTCAGACAGTTTAGTGGTCTCAAATTATATCAGCAATCCTGCGGTTACAGCCAATATGCTTACTAATAATAATAATGTTACTACTACAGCCGCAAGCGGTTTATTGTATGATAATGGAGGGCCGGCTGCAAATTACAACAACAGCAGTTATGATACCTATGTTGTCTCGCCTGCAGCAAACGACAGTATTGTAGGTTACAGGGTGCTGGTAGAGCAAATGAATCTTGCTGCAGGAGATACGCTTGTAATTTATACGCCTGATAACATACCAGGTGCCGTTTTTTTTACAGGTAGCAGAACGGGATCATTTTATTTTGCTGCAACCAGCGACCTCACATTTGCTTTTTTATCCAATGCTTCAGGCAATGCTGCCGGGTACAGAATAAGGTGGGGCATAATAACTGTCAACAGCTTAAGCACGGAAGCACCGCCATTGTATGGCTGGTATTTTAATGATAAGAAAATGGCAGTAAGAGGTGGTTTGGCATCTTCGGGTAATTGGGCGGCGGATAGCCTGGGACGACTGTCTTTCGCTTATGGCAACAATGCAAAAGCCACAGGCCTCAATGCCATTGCCATGGGAAGGCTTGTATCTGCATCCGGGGAGTATTCATCAGCTATTGGATTGGGTGCAACCGCTTCAGGAGCCAATACTATTTCTATGGGTTATTTAACCACAGCCAACGGTCCCCGCTCGGTAGCAATTGGGAATTTTGCCAAAGCTTTAGGCGAGGAGTCAACAGCGATAGGCAGCAGCACAAATGCAAATGGCATCGGTTCAACAGCCATGGGTTTTGCTACTACAGCTTCAGGGCAAACATCTACTGCAATGGGAGGTCAAACAATAGCCTCGGGCATTGGCTCAACAGCTATGGGTTTTGAAACGACAGCTTCTGGCGAAAATGCCACGGCAATGGGTAATGGAACATCCGCCACACAGGAAAGTGCAACAGCTATGGGATCTCAAACAATAGCTTCAGGTGGCCAGTCTACAGCTATGGGATATCAAACTACAGCGCAGGGTGGTAATTCAACAGCAATGGGAGCTCAAACTATTGCCAGATCTTTTAATTCAGTGGCCCTCGGAAGGTTCAATGATGATTTTGGCGTTACTGCTGCACTCTGGACTCCCGGCGATCCTTTATTTATGATTGGTAATGGTAGCTCAGATGCCAGCCGTAGCAACGCAATGGTGGTTTTAAAAAGTGGCAGGACAGGCATTGGCACTAATGCACCTCAAACAAAACTGCATATTGATGGAGGAATAGATGCAAGCCTGGTTGACAATTCAGGATTTTTAGTGATAGGAGATATCAATGGCGCTAACCTTGTTTTTGATGGTAACGAAATCGTTTCCCGTAATAACGGTGCCAATAACACGCTTTACCTGCAAAATAATGGCGGGGCTCTTGAGGCAGGCGGCACTGCCGCAAAACCCGGCGGTGGCAGTTGGGCAGCCACAAGTGATGAAAGGCTTAAACAAAATGTAACGCCTTTTAATGATGGCCTGCAGCAATTGCTGAAAATAAACCCGGTGCTGTATCAATACAATAAATTAAGTGGGTACGATACTGAAAAAAAATATGTAGGTGTGCTGGCACAGGAGATGAAGGAAGTTGCTCCTTACATGGTAGGCACTTTTAAAAAAGAAGGAACAGAATACTACAACGTTGATAATACTGCCATGACTTATATACTGATCAATTCAGTAAAAGAACAACAAAAACAAATTGAAGCACAGAGGCAACAAATAGAAGAATTAAAAAATGCATTGAACCTCTTATTAAAAAAGTAGAAATGATCTTTGTTTGCCTGGTCATTATTGGGCTGACTGCAATGCTTATTCTTTTTACCATCCAAAAAAATAATAAAGTAAGGGTACGCAAAGACGTAGCATACCACCCATGCTGTGTAAAGTACTATAAGCAAAGCTTTGCCTTAAAGGTACTAAACGATTCTATTGTCACCCGATTTCGCTATTGCCTGTAACGGGCTCATTTTTCAACTTTGAAGTACAATTAAATTTACTGTTATGAAAAAGATATTATGTTTTGCTGCAGTTATTATTTGTTTTTCTTCCTGTAAAAAAACTTTACTACAACATGATATTGCAGGAAATACAATTAATATACCTGCAGATATTCAACCCGTGCCGGGATACACATGGAAATCCATGACAGCACTCTCTAATGGTAATACAGGAAGCAGCACTTTGATACAATCAGGAAATAATGTGTATTGTGTGACTTCCTCAGGGTTTGCATATAAATATAATACCAGCACAAAAGTTTGGGAAGCGGCTCCTGTACAGCAAATGGGTCATTTTGAAACAGGCCAGCAGTTTTTCTTTTGCTATGGCGGAAGAATTTATTTTGGAATGAACAAGAATAATGACAGTATTGACCACCGGCTGGTGTCGCAGCTTCCGGAGGTGGCTAATTCTTATATACAGCATGCTCCTTTTCCCGGTACATCAGTTAATAGCCCTACCTGTTTTGTGATTGGCAATAAGGGGTATATCTCCGGCGGCCATACGCAAAGCGGCACTCCCGTTAACCAGCTTTGGGAGTATAATTTTGATACCAATGTATGGGTGAACAAAGGAAACAGCCCTCTCGGCGCAAGGGCAGGCGCTGTAGTAATGGTAGTGGGTAACAAAGCGTATATGGGCCTGGGTTATGATCATATTTATCTTAATACGACACCTGTAAAACGCTACAAAAAAGATTGGATATTGTATGATCCTGCATCACCGTTCTTTGTTATAAAAGCGTCTTTCCCCGGTGAAGCAAGGGCTTATGCCAAAGGCTTTGTATTAGAGGGCAGGCCATATATAGGGTTCGGAGGCCTGGTTAATTCAAGTGCTGGCTTTTCTGATCTGTGGGATTACTTACCTGCCACCAATACCTGGGTGCAGCAACAAAGCTGGACCGGCACCACACCTGCAAGCTGCTATAATATGAATTGCTTCTCTTTAGGCAGCACCGGCTACGCAATCAGGGGATCGTTGATTGAATTCAAACGGTTCAGCATACTTTAAGTAACTCATATCAGGATGATCGGGTTTAGTAAAAACCATGCAGCAAAAGCAACCACGTGCCTTGGCACTACAGGCCCGGTAATGCAATGCGGCTCAAGTACCTTGTTAATAAACCTTTCCGTTATGTAATAGATGGAATGCAGCAGGATCAGTGGGTGATATTGATCGTCAGTATTCTTTTACTTGCCTTTACAATATTTGCTTCTTACAAAATTGATGAAATAGTACCGTCAGGAATTTCCGGTTTACTGGTTTCTGATTTCACCTGATAGTCGTATTTACTGCAGGTGGGGCCTTATTATCTTTTCCACCTCAAACCTTTGCGCTTTTAATTGTAGCAAGCAATGTTTACATTTGGTAACACCAGCTAAACGATTGCTTATGTCTTTGCAAAAGCCAGCTCTCTCCTTTTGGCAGATCATTAATATGAATGTTGGTTTTTTTGGCATTCAGTACAGCTTTGGTTTACAGCAAAGCGCTGTAAATCCTATTTATGATTTCCTTGGAGCAAAGCCAGATGAAATTCCCTGGCTCAATTTGGCTGGTCCTTTAACTGGATTAATTATTCAACCTATCATCGGTGCATTGAGTGATCAAACATGGCATCCAAAGTTTGGCAGAAGAACACCTTTCTTTTTTATTGGGGCTATGATCTGCAGTATAGCGTTATTCTTATTTCCTTTCAGCAGTGCTTTATGGATGGCAGCCGGGTTGTTATGGATACTGGATGCAGGTAATAACACTGCAATGGAACCCTACCGTGCTTTTATTGCTGATAAATTAGATGCAACACAGCAACCAACCGGTTTCCAGGCACAGAGTTTTTTCACTGGCTTTGGGCAAACACTGGCCAACGTTTCATTGTTTATTTTTCCCCTGATCTTTATTGGCAAAACGGGCAAGTTGCCCACCTGGGTTTTTGCTTCTTTCTTTTTAGGTGCAGCCTGTTCCATTGGCTCAATATTGTGGAGCATAAAAACAACGCCTGAAATTCCACCAACAGATACAGAGCTGATCGCATTAAGGGAAAAGAATAAAGGGATGCCGCATCCGCTGGTTCAGTTTTTTCTATCCATACTCACTACTGTCATTGCTTATGCAGTGCTTGTGCTGTTGATCATTCCTGCAGTTTTTTCAAAAGGATTATATCGAAGGGTGTTGAATTATGCAGAACATCATCCAACCATTAAAATATTATTTGCCCAGAATATTGAGATCATTGATGCCATTTTAAGTATGCCCAAAGTAATGTGGCAACTGGCACTGGTATATTTGTTCCAGTGGTATGCATTGTTTTGTTACTGGCAAAATTCTTCTAAAAGTATTGCACTCTCTGTCTGGAAAACAACACCGCAGCAAAATGAAAAATTATATGAAGAGGCTGTTAGCTGGACTGGATTGGTAAACGGATGGTATAACGTCGTAACCTTCCTGTGTGCATTCGGGCTGGTGTGGTTTGCAAAAAAATATTCTCCCAAACTGGTGCATTTCGGTTGTTTGGTACTGGCAGGTATTGGGCTGCTGGCTTTTCCTTTTATTGAAAATAAATATTTGTTGTTCCCGGCTATTACCGGCTTCGGAATAGGTTGGGCAAGTATGATGGGCATACCCTATTTAATGGTAGTGAGTAAAATTCCTAAAGAAAGATATGGTGTGTATATGGGTGTCATCAATATGATGATCGTGATACCAATGTTTATTCAAACCACCACTTTCGGTTTTATTCTAAAACATTTTTTAAACAATAATCCCGGCAATGCGATCGCATTTGCAGGCGTGTTTTTATTAATTGCAGCGTCACTTACATTATTAATTAAAAGCGATAAGCTAACAGGAGAAATAAGTTTAGCTGGCGGCGTCGGACACTAAAAGTTAACAACACAATTTATCTCGATGAAACTTTTTTTAAATATTGTTGCAGCAATAATTATCATAGCAGTGTTTAATTGTTCCTGCAATTCTTCAGAAACAAAAAAAGAAGCGATTGTATCATCAAAAGATTCTTCCGGTAAAAAATGGTGGAAAGAAGCCATCGTTTATCAACTCTATCCAAGAAGTTTTAAAGACAGCGATGGTGATGGCATCGGTGATATAAAAGGCATCGTTTCAAAACTGGATTATATAAAAAGTTTGGGAGTAACTGCAGTGTGGTTAAATCCAATTTACAGTTCACCAAATGACGACAATGGATATGATGTAAGTGATTACCGTGGCATTATGAAAGATTTTGGAACAATGGAAGATTTCGATGCGTTGCTGAAAGGGATGCATGAAAGAAATATTAAACTTGTAATGGATATAGTGGTGAATCACAGCAGCGATGAACATGAATGGTTTAAACAAAGTCGCAGTTCAAGAACAAGCCCTTACAGGAATTATTATCATTGGTGGAATGCAGAAAGAGGCAAGCCGCCATACCGTTATAGTTTGTTTGATGTGAATCATGACGCATGGAAATATGATTCACTCACTAATGCCTATTACTTACATTATTTTTCACAAAAGCAACCAGACTTGAATTGGGAAAACCCAAAGCTTCGCCAGGAGATCTATGACATGATGAAGTTTTGGGCAGCCAAAGGTGTGGATGGTTTTCGGTTGGATGCTTTTCAGTTTGCCGCAAAGGACACTACCTGGCCTGCTTTCCCAAAAGATTTTGAAAAAGATTTTGTTCAATACTATGCAATGGTTCCCGGCTTGAATGATTACCTGAAGGAAATGAACACCGCAGTTTTTAGTAAATATGATGTAATGAGTGTGGCAGAAGGTGCAGGAAGAAATTTTAAAGAAGCACATGAACTGGTAGATGCAAACAGGAATGAATTGAATATGGCTTATGCTTTTGAAGCAGTGGATATTGCCAAACCAGAAGGGTATAGCATATTGAAATTAAAACAGGTTTTTAGCAAATGGGATAGTGCTTTTGCCAATGATGGCTGGCTGTCTATCTTTCTTGCCAACCACGACCAGGCAAGATTAGTTACCCGTTTTGGAAATGATTTACCTGAATTCAGGGAGCTGTCTTCAAAAATGCTGAATACTTTTTTACTAAGCATGCGTAGCACGCCGTATCTCTACTATGGTGATGAACTGGGCATGACAAATATCCGGTTTAATAAAATAGAAGACTACCGGGACGTGGCCACATTAAATGAATACCAGTATCAAAAAACACACGGCGGTAATCTTATAGATTTTATCAAACGAAAAGCATTTGAAAGCCGTGATAATGGCCGTACAGTTTTTCAATGGGATACAACTTTGAATGCAGGTTTTGGCGCAGGTACTCCGTGGATAAAAGTAAATCCAAATTATAAATCTATTAATGCAGCAGCACAGGAAACCGATGCCAATAGTTGCCTGAATTATTTTAGGAAAATGGTGAAGTTGCGTAAAGACAATCCCGTGCTTGTATATGGAAAATATACACTGCTTGATAAGGATAATGCTGCGGTGTATGCTTACACAAGAGAGCTGGAAGGAAAGACATTTTTAGTGCTGTTAAATTTTACTGCGAAAGAAGCAACTGTGAAAACAGGTGTTGATATAAGTAAAGGAAAAGTATTAATTAATAATTATGCAGCCCCTTCAGCAAGTGAAACATTAAAGCCGTATGAAGCAACGGTGATTGAATTATAGATTAAAAACACGTTCAAAAAAATAACAAATTATCATGAACAAGAAAATTATCATCTGGTCAATTGCCGTAGGGCTCGGGGGTTTGTTATTTGGTATGGATGTAGCCGTTATTTCCGGTGCAGAAAAAGCCATTCAGCAATTATGGAACCTCAGTGATTGGGAACAAGGCACTGCTATTGCCATGGCATTGTATGGTACTGCTTTTGGTGCAGCGTTTGGCAATATCCCGGCTAACAAGATTGGCAGGAAAAGATCATTGATCTGGATCGGGATCATCTTTTTAGTTTCTTCTATTGGTGCAGCCATGGCTCCGGAAGTATATAGTTTTATGTTCTTTCGTTTTTTAAGTGGATTAAGCATTGGTGCATCTTCTGTAGTAGCACCAGTTTATATTTCTGAAATAGCACCGGCAAAATACAGGGGCAGGCTGGTAATTTCTTTTCAGTTAAATGTAGTGACCGGTATTTTGATCGCTTACTTTTCAAACTACCTGCTGCAGGGTGTTGGTGGTGAAAATGATTGGCGTTGGATGCTGGGCATTGTAGCAATACCATCCTTACTTTTTTCCTTGTTCATGATAACGGTACCGGAAACACCAAGATGGTTACTGCTTTATAAAAATGATGAGGCACATGCAAGAGAAGTGCTTGCGATTACTGAAGATGATATTGATAAAACCATCAACGAAATAAAAGCAGGCGCTACCACCACAAAAGAACCGCTCTTTAATAAGAAATTTTATAAACCATTACTGCTTGCTTTTTTACTGGCCACCTTTAACCAATTATCCGGCATCAATGCTATTATATATTTTGCTCCACGGGTTTTTGAAATGGCAGGTATTGGAAAGGAAGCAGCCTTTTTAAGCACAACCGGTATCGGTGTTGTGAACCTTTTGTTTACGATGATCGGCTGGTCGCTGATTGATAAGTTTGGAAGAAGGACACTGATGTTTATTGGTTCTATTGGTTACATCGTTTCGTTGGGATTGATTGCGTTTTCTTTCAACAGCGGTAATGGTGAATTTATCACTTACTATGTATTTATGTTTATTGCTGCACATGCCATTGGGCAGGGAGCAGTGATATGGGTTTTTATTTCAGAAATATTTCCCAACTCTGTAAGGGCTACAGGCACTTCTTTTGGTTGCCTTACACATTGGGTTTGGGCAGCAATTGTGGCACAGGTGTTTCCTTTTTTTGCCGGAGGAGATCCCAAAGAGGTTGGAACAAAAATATTTGCCTTCTTTGCAGGAATGATGGTGTTGCAATTGATTTTTGTTTGGCGCATGATGCCGGAAACAAAAGGTATTGCATTGGAAGATATGGATAAGGCAACTGTTGTATTGCATTAATACTTGCCACGAATTACACAAACCAACACCAATAAAAATCTGTGTCAATCTGTGCGATCTGTGGCAAAAGTAATTCGTGTTAATTTGTGTAATTCGTGGCTAAAATAAATTTATGAGTAAAATATTATGTATCGGCGAGGCCCTCATTGATATGATTTGTACAGACAAAGGCAAAGCGTTAAGTGATGGCGAAAACTTTTTAAAAAAACCTGGTGGTGCACCAACCAATGTGGCGGCGGCGATTGCTGCACTCGGCGGCAATGTAGAGCTATCTGCCAAAGTTGGTGTTGACCCCTTTGGAAAACACATGGTGGATGTGATGAAAGATTTTGGCGTGGGTACACAATACATGCTGCAGGATGTAAACTATTTTACCACTTTTGCATTTGTATCCTTAATGGAAAATGGCGAACGTGATTTTTATTTTAACCGTGGCGCCGATGGGCAATTAAGCGAAGCGGATATTGAAGCGATTGATCTCAGCGATGTGTCCATTATTCATTTTGGTTCAGCTACTGGTTTTTTGCCTGGCCCATTACAGGCAGCATACAAAAGATTATTACAGGAAGCGTTGGTGAAAAATATCTTTATCAGCTTTGATCCCAACTATCGTCATTTATTATTTAGAAACAACACACAAACATTCATAGATCAAAGTTGGTATTTTTTAGAGCGCTGTAGTTTTTTTAAAGTAAGCGATGAAGAAGCCATGTTACTTACAGGCGAAGGAACATTGCAAGCTGCAACCGATGCGTTACTAAAAAAAACCAGGTCTGTATTCACCATTACATTAGGCAAAGACGGTACCATGATAGGCATGGATGGAGAAACAGAAATTATCCCAAGCATTCCTGTAAAACCTGTAGACACTACTGGCGCAGGCGATGCATTTGTAGGAGCAGTATTATACCAGCTGGATAAACTGGTAACGAAGGAAAATGCAACCATAACAAAAGAGCAATGGCAAAAAATTGTAACCAATGCCAATAAAGCTGGTGCAAGGACCTGTGAGTACCTCGGTGCAATGGAGGCGTTCAAACATTTAAGTAACAACATCTTTGATTAAAACCAGCCACAAATAACACAAATGGACACGAACAAAATCTGTGTTAATCCGTGTGATCTGTGGCTAAATTAATTCGTGTCCATTTGTGTTATTCGTGGCAAAAAAATAAACAACGTGTATAATCCTAAAATACATCAGCTCATCAACGCAAGCCTGCAGGAAAAGCAGGTGGACATTGCAGGGAAGGACAATCTCTTCTTCACAAGATTTGTGGCTAACACCGCTTCTATTTATTTTTTATACAGCGAATTATATAAGAACCACCCAAAAAGCGCCGGGATGTTTAAGCGGTTGATAGAAACTATCACCGATGCTTATCAAAAACGCAGCGCTGCATTAAAACAACTCGATGAAGAAAAAGAAGTAAAAGGTAACTGGTTTCTCAGTAATGAAATTGCAGGCATGAGTTTGTATGTAGACAGGTTCTGCGGCAGCCTTGCCAACATGGAAGAAAAATTAGATTACTTCAAAAAACTCGGCATAAATTTTTTGCATTTGATGCCGGTGATGCAAAGCCCCGAAGGCGAAAGCGATGGCGGCTATGCTGTAAGTGATTTTAGAAAAGTGGATGAACGCTTTGGTACGCTGGCAGATTTTAAAAAGCTGCAGCAAAAAATGAAAAAGGAAAAGATGTACCTGATGATCGACATCGTACTCAATCATACATCATACAAACATGCCTGGGCAGAAAAAGCAAAGAAGGGCGACAAAAAATACCAGGATTATTTTTACATGTATGATGACAGGAACATACCTGACCAGTATGATGCAGCCATGCCCGAAATTTTTCCGGAGAGTTCACCCGGCAATTTTACCTGGAGCGAAGAATGCCAGAAATGGGTGATGACAGTCTTTCATCATTACCAGTGGGATTTGAATTATACCAATCCTGAAGTACTGGTGGATATGGTGGACAATATTTTGTTTTACGCCAACCTCGGGGTGGATATTTTAAGAATAGATGCACCGGCATTTATCTGGAAACAATTGGGAACCACTTGCCAGAATTTACCACAGGCACATACCTTATTGCGTTTGATAAAACAATGTGTGCAGGTAGCGGCTCCCGGTATGGCATTGCTTGGCGAAGCCATTGTAGCGCCAAAAGAGATCATGAAATATTTTGGCACCGGAATGTACACTGCTAAAGAATGCGACTTTGCTTACAACGCCACACACATGGCTTTGCAATGGGATGCACTCGCCACCGGCGATACAAAAGTAATGCTGGCTGCACAACATGAACTATTACAAAAACCTTTCGGCACTTCATGGATCACTTACACAAGATGCCATGATGATATCGGGCTTGGTTATGATGATTACATGATTCAACATGCAGGTTACAATCCTTATGATCACCGGAAGTTTATCAAAGATTATTATTCCGGAGTCGCTGCAGGCTCACCAGCGACAGGTGCATTGTTTTCTATAAATCCAAAAACACAGGATGCAAGAATCAGTGGTTCCCTGGCTTCTTTGTGTGGATTGGAAAAAGCCATCAACAGCAATGATGCAACTGGCATTGAATTATCAGTAAAGAAAATTTTGCTGATGCAGGCACATAGTTTTTTTATTGGGGGCGTACCCATGATGTTTTATGGTGATGAGTGCGGCTACACCAATGATTACTCTTACTTAAATGAACCCGGAAAAAGTTATGACAACCGCTGGATGCACCGACCCGTTATTGACTGGAATAAAAATAAACACATTGATGAAGCTGGTACTGTTGAAGAAAAAATTTTTAGTGGCACACAAAAACTAATTGCCATCCGCAAACAACTGCCCGTGGTTGCCGATTATAAAAATCTTACCTGGCTTTCTCCATTCAACATACATGTGGCTGGTTATCTCCGCACGCTTGATGATGCAAAACTCTATTGTGTATTCAACTTTAGCAAGGAAACAGTTTATCTATCATGGGCTGCCTTTAAACAACATGGTCCTACAGCCAATGAATTGTACGATCACTGGCAAGGTAAAAGTTATGCTGTTGGTTTTGATAATGAGCATTTGATTTTGGAGCCGTATGGGTTTTGTTTGCTGGAACAGAGATGATTTTGGTTACGAACATTTGTTCTTTGTGGTACATCGTTGTGTCATGCTGACGTTTTAGTCAGCACCCGGGACTGCAGCGTCGGGGCTCACTTGTACCACATATCAATAGTCAACTTTTCTCACGTCTCAATCCCCAACAAGCTATAAAAACTTTCTTCATCCAATTCCCTCACTTCTCCTGGTTGTAAATCACCCAATGTAATATTACTAATGGATAAACGGATAAGCCGGAGGCACCGATGTCTTGCGGCCAATACCATCTTTCTTACCTGCCTGAATTTGCCTTCTGTTAAAGTAATTAATAACCACGTATGCGGATAAACTTCTCTTCTGTCTGCAGCAAAAGGATAAAGTGCAACAGCATTACTTATTATTTCTATAGCTGTTGGCTTTGCAATATAGGTTTCTGCATTTTTTATTTTAATAGAAATGCCTTCTTGTAGTTGTTGAAACGTAGCAGGAGATATTTCATTTTGTACCATCACCAGGTAAGTACGCAAATGTGGTTTACTTGCCAGGAATAATAAACGGGTTACTTTTTTATTGGTTGTTAAAAGCAGCAAACCTTCCGAATCCATGTCCAACCTGCCAATAGCATGTGTGCCTTCCGGAAATGTGAAATCAAGATCACCTAAAAGCCCAACAGTATGAGTGCTTACAAATTGTGATACAATACCGGCTGGTTTATTGAGAATAAAATAGCGATGCATAATAGAAGGCTGAAAGTACAAAGTAATACTTTGAATTATTGTGCAGCCGGCATTTCTTCTATACAAACATATCTCTCCCAAAGCTATCTTTGCCTAATGATCTTCTCTTCCTCTCTTTTAGAAAATGCAGTAAATGAATTTGCCAGACTCCCCGGCATTGGTAAAAAAACGGCATTGCGTTTAGTACTTCATTTGATCAAACAGGACGAAGCTGCTGTAAAACAATTCAGCGGTGCTATGGCCCACATGAGAGAAAGTATACAATTCTGCAACCGTTGCCATAATATTTCTGACACACCGGTTTGTAATATCTGCAGCAACCGCAGCCGTAAACAGGAATTAATTTGTGTGGTGGAAAATATCCGGGATGTAATTGCCATTGAAAGCACACAACAATTCAATGGGCTGTACCATGTACTCGGCGGCATCATTTCGCCATTAGATGGTGTGGGGCCAGACCAGATAAATATTGAATCGCTGGTAAACCGTGTTAAGGAAGAAAATATTGCCGAGATCATTTTTGCACTCAATGCCAACGTGCAGGGCGATACTACTGTTTATTACATCAGTAAGAAGTTAAAAGGGATACCCGTAAAGATCACCACTATTGCCCGTGGTATTGCCTTTGGCGGCGAACTGGAATATGCTGATGAAATGACGCTTGCCAAGAGCATCAGCAACCGTATTCCGGTGGAGAACTATATCACTACAGGCAACTAAGCCATTTTAATTCCCGTTCAGTATATTTTAATTCCTGTTGGGCAGGTTTTGTGACTTGTGCAGCAGCGTACAGTATATCTTTAGCTCCATAATATTATCTATGACTGGCAAAGCAAAAAAAATCGGATTGATAATAGTAGTTCTGGCATTGGTTGGTGCGTCAGCGGGGTATTTTTTATGGAACAAACCTCATAAGGATGTTTCCGCCTCCGAAGGCATAAAAGCCAATGCCCCTGATTTGTACCAGGCATTTATTACAGACTCTGCTGCTGCCAATGCAAAATATATAGATAAAGTAGTGGAAGTATCAGGCACAATAAAAAGCACATCTGTAAATCAGCAGCAGCAAAAAGTAGTGTCTTTACAAACCAAAGCAGGCGACGCAGCAGTAAACTGTACTATGGAACAGAAAGATGCAATAATAAAAGAAGGAATAGAAATTAAAATAAAAGGAATTTGCTCTGGCCTTGGGGAAGGCGATGCTGATTTAGGTATAATGGGTGATGTATATTTAATAAGATGTTATATAGCTGAATAATGATAAAAATGAAAACAGGAATTATAGTATTTGCAAGTGCTTGTCTATTCTGCATTTTTTTTTCATGTAAACATGATATACCAACAATACCCGGCACAGGGCCCGGTCCCGGACCGGGAGATACAGGGATCTGTTTTGAAAATGATATACTCCCCATTTTTCAAAGCTATTGTGCAAAAAGTGGTTGCCACGATGCTGTTACAGCATCCGAAAATTATGTGCTGGATACCTATAGTAATATTATGGCAAGGGGCGTAAGGGCTGGTAATGCTGCAGACAGCAAACTATATGAAGTATTGATTGAAAGTGGCGATGACAGAATGCCGCAATCACCCAACGATCCATTATCGGCAGCACAAATAGATCTCATTGCAAAATGGATAAATGAAGGAGCGTTGAATACTGCCGGCTGTGCACCGGTTTGTGACAGCAGCAGTTTTACTTACAGTGGCAATGTGCGGCCTATTTTGCAAACACATTGCCTTGGTTGCCATAGTGGCCTTGCAGTAGATGGAGCCTTTATCCCTTTAGATACTTATGATGGTGTGAAAGAAATGGTAAATGGCAACTTTTTACTACCAGCCATTGACCACACCGGTGCTTATCCTATGCCAAGGAATGGTGCTAAGATCAGCGATTGCAAAATTACCATCATCAGGAAATGGATTGAAGCCGGGGCTCCGAATAATTAAAGACAATATTTTATGAAGCTGAAGTATAAAGCAGGATTATTTTTCTCTATAATCATTTTAGCGACATTTATAGAAAGCTGCTACTACGATAAAGAAGAATTGCTGTACCCGGGAAGCAATGCTATGGTAGATTGCACAACCATTACTGCAAAGTTTGGTGCCAATGTACAGCCACTGGTAAACAGTAAATGTGCAACTTCCGGCTGCCACGATGCAACTGCATCGGGAGGATTGATACTGGAAAGCTATGCACAGATAAGCAGCGCAAAAGACAGGATCAATGCAAGGGCAGTTGTCGAAAAAACAATGCCATCTGCAGCTCCTTTACAACCTTCTGAAATAAATATAATAAAGTGCTGGATCGAAAGTGGGGCACCCAATAATTAATTCATATCATTTATAAATCAAACTTTATGAAAAAGATTTTTTTACAGATTGTGTTGCTGCTTACCGTATGCAGCCTTGCAACAGCGCAAAAGTACTACACCAAAAACGGCAATATCTCTTTCTTCTCCAAAACAAATATGGAAGATATAAAGGCTGATAACAACCAGGTGTTGAGTGTACTGAATGTACAAACAGGGGAACTGCAGTTTTCTGTACTGGTTAAAAGTTTTCATTTTGAAAAAGCTTTGATGGAAGAGCATTTTAATGAGAACTATATGGAAAGTGCCAAATATCCTAAGGCAAGTTTTAAGGGCACTATCGCAGAAGTAAGCAAAGTGAATTTTACAACAGACGGAACATATCCTGTTACTGTAAGTGGAGATCTTATCATGCATGGTGTAACGAATAAAGTAAGCACCACCGGAAAAATAATAGTGAAAGGAGGAAAAATAACTGGAACATCTGTATTTAAGGTGGCATTGGCTGACTATAAAATTGAAGTTCCAAAGCTGGTGGAAAATAATATTTCAAAAACAATAGAGATAACAGTGAATTCTCTCTATGATCAAAAAATGTAAACCCGGTAAATACTTTTTATGCTGTTGAAGAAATTTTTATTGCTGTTTGTTTTGTCTGCTTGCTTTTGTAACCACGTGCAGGCGCAAAACCCTTCAGCCGATACTACCGATTTAATGGCAGAGCTGGAAAAAGAATCTGTAGATAAAAACGCAACCGACTATACTACTGCCACATTTAAAACCACAAGACTGGTAAATGGCCACACAGTAGAGAATGTAGGTAAAGGGGTATTGGACGTAAAAATATCT
>JAZKGV010000143.1:33304-48147 GCA_040385725.1 Bacteroidota bacterium
CTCACCGTTTTGGGACATTGAATAAAGGTGGCTACGAATTGTTTGGCCTTGATAATGCCACCATGCGTATGGGTTTTGATTATGGTATCAGCCGCAGGTTAATGGTGGGCATTGGAAGGAGTACTTTTCAAAAAACCTATGATGCTTTGCTGAAATTCAAATTGCTCCGCCAGTCAACCGGCAAAACTAATGTGCCGGTAACCGTTAGTTATGTTGGTACGGTGGCATTAATGACATTAAAATGGGCAGACACAAGTAGAAAAAATTATTTCAGCTCCCGGTTAAGTTATACCCATCAGTTACTGATCGGCAGGAAGTTTTCAGAAGGAACTTCACTGCAGTTAATGCCTACCTATATTCATCGTAACCTTGCTACGCTTGCTACAGAACCGAACGACCTTTATGCCATTGGTATTGGAGGCAGGCAAAAACTGACCAAACGGTTAAGTTTTAACGTGGAGTATTATTATCAAATTCCCGGCTATAAAGTAGCAGGAACCACCAACCCATTATCTGTTGGTTTTGATATTGAAACAGGTGGCCACGTATTTCAGCTTCATTTCACCAACTCTACAGGTATGACGGAGAGAAGCTTTATCAGCGGTACTACCGGGAAATGGGAAAAAGGGGATGTGCTTTTCGGGTTTAATATTTCAAGGGTATTCACCATTGGCAAAAACAAATAACTATAACGTTTCATAGCAATACATCACCGTTTTTTTGTTTACCTTAACCGTCTTCATTATGGTTAAGATTGCACAAATATTATCTATCATTGCTTTGATGTCTTTTTCAGCAGCCTTTGCACCAGTAACGGTCTATAAAGTAAATACCGGCACTATTGCATTCCGGTCTGATGCACCACTTGAATTAATAAAAGCTTCAAGCAATGAACTGGCCGGCCTTTTTGATACCGGTACAAAAAAATTTGCTTTCAGAATAAAGGTCAGCAGTTTTGAGGGCTTTAACACTGCCTTGCAAAAAGAGCATTTTAATGAAAACTATATGGAGAGCAACAAATTTTCATCTGCCAGTTTTGATGGAAAGGTGATTGAAGATATTGACTACAGTAAGTCCGGAATGTATAATGTAAGAGCCAAAGGCAATCTTAATGTGCATGGAGTAATACAGGAAAGAATTATAAAAGTTGATCTTGTTATAAAAGAAAAATCAATCTCAGTTAAATCAAATTTTTCTGTTTTGCTGGCAGATCATGGCATACCAATACCAAAAGTGGTACATGAAAAACTGGCTTCAGAAATTATAGTGGAAGTAAAGGCAGAGTTGGCTTTAAAGTAATAGTATATGTATGCGGCAAAAAATACTTTTTTGTTTTTCATTGATCTTTTTCCTGCTGCAGGCAACACAAAAAATTTCTGCTCAATCTCCTGGTTTCAAATCTTTTTTCTTTGCAGAAAACAGTATAAGGATATTTTCACTCTTTAAAAATAAAGAAGGATACCTTTTAACGGGCGGTAGCAATGGCATCAATAAATTTGATGGTATTCATTTTAATGAAATAAAAACCAACATTCCTTCCCGGGCCGATACGGCCACAGCCATTTTCCAGGATAATAAAAACGATTTATGGATAGGTTATCAAAGTGGCCGCATTGCTAAAACAATTGCGGGCAGGTTAACATACATTGAACCGGATGAAGGCACACCCAAAAAAAGGGTCACTTCTTTTATACAGGATAGAGAAAACAATACCTGGTTTGGCACAAGGGGTGAGGGTATTTATTATTTTAAAGAGAAAAGGCTTTTTCTTATAAATGAAGAAAACGGGTTAACAGATTTGAATATTCATTCGCTGTCCCTGGCGGCTAACGGGGATGTGCTGGCGGCAACTGACCAGGGAATAAATATTTGCACATTAAAAGGGACTAAGGCAACCGTTACTGTTATTTCTCCATCAAATGGGTTGCCCGATTATATTGTTACTGTAATTATTCCGGCAGGCAACAATACTTTTTGGATTGGGTTACAGGACAAAGGTGTTTGCCTGTATGATCATACAACAGGTAAAATTTCTGTTCCTTCAATTTTATCCGGCTGGCACATGAGCCAGGTAAATGACCTGAAATTTACTCATGGCAATCTCTGGATAGCCACACAGGATAGCGGATTGATCTGTTATAACACATCTAAAAATGTCCTCACTCCGGCAGTAGCTAACTGGCAAAAAACGGTGAATAAAATTACGGAAGATGACCAGGGAAATATCTGGTTACTGTCTGATAACAATTCATTGGTAAGATCATCCTCAAATGCCCTGCAGTTTTATCAGCTTTTTACTGAAAGCTTTTCTGAAACGGTGCATACAATCATTGTTGATCATGAAAATAATTTTTGGGCAGGCACCGATATGGCAATTGTAAAGTATACTTATAACGGCAGCAAATATGTTTCAAAAAAATATCCTGTTTCCGGACTGGATATAAAAACTGATATTACCAGTTTGCATGAAGATGCGTTTCATAATATCTGGATCGGCACCATGGGTAAAGGTGTTTTTGTATTGGATCCATTTACAGGTAAAACAAGGCAGCTAAAAGAAGCACTGCCATCCGGAAGTATTCTTTCTATAACGGGCAAAGGCAATACGGTTTGTACTGCTGGCCTGGAAGGTGCTATTATATTTGAACTTTCACCAATAAACATTGATATAAATAACAATTACTCCTTTACGGTTTACAATAAAATTGAAACGATCGGCAGTACTTATATCTATAATGTTTTTAAAGACAGTAAGAACAGGATTTGGTTTGCAACAGATGGCAAAGGGCTTACCATGTTGAATAATGGAATTTATACCCATTACAACGAAAGCAACGGCATTAAAGACCTGCATATATATTCCGTTACCGAAGACAAAAAGGGAAATATCTGGTTCGGTACCAGCAATGCAGGCGTATATTTTTTTGATGGAAAAATTTTTGCTAACTATGGAATAAAGGAAGGGTTAAGTAGTTTGCTGATATCTGTTGTTAGAGCAGATAAGCAGGGCAACATAGTGGTGGTCAATAAAGAAGGACTGGATATTATTAATCCTGCAACAGGAAATATTTCTTATATCAATGCAGTGCAGGGAGTAACAGGTATCAATGATGCGTTGGGTGCTGTATGTACTGATGCAGATGGTAATATTTTTATTGGTACCAGCAAAGCAATTGTTTCCTATACTGCTTTAAATGGCATCAACAATACCCCCAAAACTGTTATTGAAACAGTACAGTTATTTTTAAATGATATTGATACCGCAGCCATAAATTATTTTAAATATGATGAAAATAATATCAGGTTTAATTTCGGCGCTTTGTATTATACCGACCCAGAGAATGTTTTTTTTGAATATAAACTGGAAGGTGTGTACACCAACTGGCAATTTACATCAGATAATACCAAAGCATTCCCTAAGTTACCACCCGGAAAATATGTTTTTAAAGTAAGGTCATCGCTCAATAAAAATTTCAACAATGCTTCCGAAGCCTCCTTTGCTTTTGAAATAGGCGGGCCTTTCTGGAGAACATGGTGGTTCATCACAGGTTGTTTACTTACAATAATTGGATTATTATATTGGTACATAAAAAAGCGTGAAAGAAACCTGCAGCATGTAGAAAGGCTGCAGGGTGAGAAAATAAAATTTGAATTTGAAGTATTACGTAACCAGGTAAACCCTCATTTTTTATTCAACAGTTTCAATACGCTTATTTCAACAATTGAAGAAAACCCAAAAATGGGCGTTGAATACGTGGAGCATTTGTCAGACTTTTTCAGGAACATAGTAAACTACCGGGATAAAAATACTATTTCACTACGGGAAGAAATTACACTGCTGCAAAGCTATCTCTACCTGCAGCAAAAGCGTTATGGCAGTAATCTTCAGCTTGCCGTTGATATTAATGACAGCGATAAGGAATTGATTTTTTTACCGCCGCTGACATTGCAACTGTTGGTGGAGAACGCCATTAAGCACAATGTAGTATCAAAAGAAGCGCTGCTGAGAATAAGGCTGTTTAAACAAGACAATTGTATAGTGGTACAGAACAACATCAATAAAAAAATGTATAAAGAAAAAGGCACTGGCATGGGTTTGCAGAATATCGTTAGCCGTTACGCAATGTTGAATTCCAAAGCAGTTGAAATAAAGGAAACAGCAGAACATTTTACCGTAAGCTTGCCAATTTTAAAACAAGATTGATATGAATATTCTATTGCTTGAAGATGAAGAACCGGCTGCAAAGCGGCTGGAAAAAATGCTGAAAGAAATTGATACGGGCATAGCAGTGCTGGGAAGTATTGTAAGTGTTGCATCAGGAATTAAATGGTTAAAAGAAAATCCTTCGCCTGATTTGATCATTTCGGATATACAACTGGCAGATGGTTTAAGCTTTGAGATATTTAAAGCCATCAAAACTTTTTGCCCTGTAATTTTCACTACGGCATTTGATCAATATGCCATAGAAGCATTTAAAGTAAACAGTATTGATTACCTGCTGAAGCCTGTAAAAAAAGAGGAACTTACGGCAGCTATTGATAAGCATAAAAAGTTGGTACAGGAAAGAAGATCCACCACCACTGATCTGAGCAAACTGCTTGAATTGATGTCGGACGGTACACAGGGAAAATATAAAAAGCGCTTTGCAGTAAGATATGGTGAACATATAAAAACCATCAGCATTGATGAAGCCGCCTATTTTTATACAGAGGATAAAATAAATTTCATCACTACTAAAGAAAACCGCCGCTATACCATCGATAATAATCTTGATGCCCTGGAAGCCATGCTTGACCCCAGTGTATTCTTCCGTATCAATCGCCAATACATCATCAGCATTCACGCTATTGCAGAAATGTTTTCTTATTCCAAAAGCCGTGTACTTGTAAAATTAAATCCGGCAGCCAAGCATGAAACCATTGTAAGTACAGAAAGATCCGGGGATTTTAAATTGTGGCTGGGCGACAATAAATAAAAACCCACCGGCAAAATAAAAAATGCCGGTGGATATTCAGAAATTAAAAACGGGACAGAAATTTTTTATCAGGCTGCTTCTGACTTAATCAGGGCTCCGCTGGCGGTAAAAGTTGCCTCCCATGCCACGCCGTTTCTTGTGAAGTGTGCCCTCCATGTACCATCGCTTCTCAGTTTCCATTGTCTAACAGGTACGTTACCGAATTTTGAAACAAATGCAGTAAGCACAGCCTGCGGCGGTGTACCAACCTTATCTTCTGTACCAGAACTGGAAGAGGATGATGATGAAGATGATGAACTGTCATCTGCAGGCAATTTTTGTTTAGCGCAGGAAACGAGGATAACGGCGAGTGTTGCGATCATTAATAGCTTTTTCATAAGTGACAATTTTTTTATGATGAATAAATGACAGTGCTAAAGTAGTGTCGTTACCAGCCCATAAAAACTAAACATCACCGGGTGGGAATAAATCATAGCCAGACAGGTAATTTGCCTTACCAAGCAATACTGTATTTTGCAATACGGTGCAGTTGCTTTACTTTTGTGCCACTACAGGCGGATTTGTTTATTGTTCGGCCAACATCAGAACTAATAAACGTTACAAAACTCTCACATAGTTTTTCCAGCGTTTATAAGTTTAAAGTGTTTTCTTTTGGGTACAGGCTTTTGTGCTGTATCAAATCATGCAACAATTAAACAGGGAAGTCGTTAAATACATCACTATGGACATCAGGAAAGAACTGGAAAAAAGAATATTAGTAATTGATGGCGCTATGGGCACCATGATCCAGCGGCATAAACCAACCGAAGCCACTTACCGTGGCGAAAGGTTTAAAGATTGGGTGATGGATGTAAAGAACAACAGTGACATTCTCAATCTTACCCAGCCGCAAATTATTGAAGGTATTCATAAAGAATACCTGGAAGCGGGTGCTGATATCATTGAAACCAACACCTTTGCCGGTACTGTAATAGCGCAGGAAGATTTTAAACTGGAAGAATATGTGCATGAAATAAATGTGGAAGGCGCTAAAATCGCCAGAAGGGCTGCCGATGAATACACGGCTAAGAATCCATCCAAGCCAAGATTTGTTGCAGGTGCCATCGGCCCTTTAAACAGGACCTTGAGTTTATCACCTGATGTAAACAATCCCGGCTACCGGGCAGTTACCTGGGACCAGGTGGTGAAAGCATATTACGAACAGGTGGGAGGATTGGTTGATGGCGGTGTTGATGTGTTGTTGATCGAAACCATCTTTGATACACTCAATGCAAAAGCTGCCATCTTCGCTATAAAAAAATATTTCCAGGATAAAGGCAAACCAGAATTGCCCATACTTATTTCAGGAACCATCACCGATGCCAGCGGAAGAACATTGAGCGGCCAAACACTGGAAGCATTTTATATTTCAGTAATGCATGCGAAACCATTAAGCATTGGATTGAATTGTGCATTGGGGGCAAAAGAAATGCGGCCGCATATTGAAGAGTTATCTCAGATCGCTAATTGTTATGTATCTGCTTATCCAAATGCAGGGTTACCAAATGCCATGGGTGAGTATGATGAAAAGCCGGAAGAAACAGGCCACTTTTTAGAAGACTGGGCAAAAGAAGGTTGGGTGAATATTGTTGGTGGTTGTTGCGGTACTACACCAGACCATATCAAACATATTGCAGATTATGTGAGTAAGATTGAACCAAGAAGGTTGCCTGTTGTGGAAACAGAATTGGTTTAACCACTAAGAACACAAAGGAAGGCACAAAGGACACAATGCTTACAGAAAACGAAATAGCGAAAGTTGTTTTTGAAACAGGGTTAAAAGTTCATAGAACATTAAGCCCTGGACTTTTGGAAAGTGCTTATGAAGAGTGTTTGTTTTATGAGTTTTCTAATCAGGGTTTATTTTTTGAGAGGCAAAAAGGATTGCCGTTAATATATGAGGATGTAAAACTGGATACAGGATACAGAGTTGATTTCCTTATTGAGAACAAATTTATTCTTGAAATTAAATCTGTGGAAGCATTAACTGACATACATCTTGCCCAGGTATTGACTTATTTAAAGTTGTCAAATTGTAAATTAGGGCTACTTATAAATTTTAATGTATTACTTTTTAAAGATGGGGTAAAAAGGGTGATCAATGGTTCCTTGTGAACCTTGTGTTAAGCCTTTGTGCCCTTTGTGGTAAAAAAAACATGAGCACTATCAAACCATACTCAAGATTCAGCGGACTGGAACCTTTGATCGTTCGTCCTGAGACAAACTTTATTAATGTTGGCGAACGTACCAACGTAACCGGCAGTAAAAAATTTGCACGCCTTATCCGTGATAATAAATACGAGGAAGCCTTAAGTGTTGCAAGACAGCAGGTGGAAAATGGCGCACAGGTAATTGATGTGAACATGGATGATGCATTATTGGATGGTGTGCATGCCATGACAACATTCTTAAACCTGCTGCAAAGTGAACCAGACATTGCAAAAATTCCGGTGATGATAGATTCATCAAAATTTGAAATTATTGAAGCCGGCTTAAAATGTGTGCAGGGCAAGTGTATTGTAAACTCTATCTCCATGAAAGAAGGAGAAGCAAAGTTTATTGAACAGGCCATCATTTGTAAAATGTTTGGGGCTGCAGTAATCGTAATGGCATTTGATGAAGTAGGCCAGGCAGATACCAAAGACAGGAAAGTACAAATTTGTCACCGGGCATATAAAATATTAACCGAGCAGGTTGGCTTCGATCCGCAGGACATAATCTTTGACCCAAACATTTTTGCCATTGCAACTGGTTTGGAAGAACATAATAATTATGGTGTTGATTTTATTGAAGCAACCAAAGAGATAAAACAACTGATGCCATTGACAAAGATCAGCGGTGGCGTAAGTAATTTATCGTTTTCATTTCGGGGCAATGAGCATGTAAGAGAAGCGATGCATTCTGTGTTTTTGTATTATACCATCAAGGCCGGAATGGACATGGGTATTGTAAATGCAGGGCAGTTGGTGGTGTATGATGAGATAGAACCACAGTTAAAACAATTGTGTGAAGATGTAATTCTCAACCGCAATAATGATAACAATGAAGCAACAGAAAAGCTGATCGCTTTTGCAGAAACCGTAAAGGCCGGAGGAAAAATTACAGAGAAGAATGAAATATGGCGTACCGGCACTGTGGAAGAAAGACTGAAACATTCATTGGTAAACGGCATTACGGATTATATTGATGCAGATACAGAAGAAGCAAGACAGAAATATTCCAAGCCATTGGAAGTGATCGAAGGCCCGTTAATGGCAGGCATGGATGTGGTAGGCGACCTGTTTGGTAGTGGCAAAATGTTTTTGCCGCAGGTGGTGAAGAGTGCAAGGGTGATGAAAAAATCGGTAGCAGTATTGACGCCATACATTGAACAGGAAAAGGAAGATCGTAAACAGGCTCACCTTGCCGCAGGTACAGTGAATGAAGAAACCGCTGGTGCAGCAAAAATTTTACTGGCCACAGTAAAAGGCGATGTGCATGATATTGGAAAAAATATTGTGGGTGTGGTGTTGGGTTGTAATGGCTACGAGATAAAAGATATGGGCGTGATGGTGCCTGCAGATAAAATTTTAGATGAAGCAGAAAGATATGGCGCAGATATTATTGGCTTATCAGGTTTGATAACACCTTCACTGGACGAGATGGTTCATGTGGCGCATGAAATGAAAAGGCGTGGCATGAAACAGCCATTGTTAATTGGCGGCGCTACCACTTCACGTATGCACACAGCTGTAAAAATTGCGCCGCAGTTTGATAAAGGGGTGGTGCATGTGCTGGATGCTTCAAGAAGTGTAACGGTTGCAGGTAACTTATTAAACAAAGAACAAAAGGAAGGTTTTTTAGCGGATGTAAAAATTGAGTATCAAAAACTGAAAGAAGATTTTGACAATAAAAAACCGGTAAAACAATTTTTGCCTTTTGCAGCAGCTCAGGCAAATGCAACTAAAATTAACTGGGCATCTTACAAACCTGTTGTACCAACTTTTACAGGAACAAAACAATTTGACAATTACGATCTGGGTGAGTTAAGAAAATATATTGATTGGCAACCATTCTTTATTGCATGGGAACTGCATGGCAAATTTCCTCAAATATTGAGTGATGAAAAAGTAGGAAAAGAAGCAACCATACTTTATAATGATGCCAATGCATTGTTGGATAAAATTGTAAATGAAAAATGGTTGAGTGCTAAAGGTTGTATTGGTTTTTGGGAAGCAACAAAAACTGCGGCAGATACTATTGAAGTAAAAAATAATGGCGCTGCAATAAAACTGGAATCGCTGAGGCAGCAAGTTAAAAAAGCAGATGGACAGGCGAATTTATCGTTGTCAGATTTTATTTCTCCCACGGAGGATTACCTGGGGGCATTTTCTGTTACCATAAAAGGTATTGAAGAACACATCAAAAAATTTGAAGCTGCTTTTGATGATTATAATAAAATTATGTTGCAGGCTTTGGCCGACCGTTTAGCGGAAGCATTTGCTGAATGTTTGCATGAAAGAACGAGGAAAGAATTCTGGGGTTATGAAACAAATGAAAATCTTACCAACGAGCAATTAATAAAAGAAGAGTATAACGGTATCCGCCCGGCACCGGGTTATCCTGCCTGTCCTGATCATACAGAAAAATACAAACTGTTTGATTTATTGGGCGGCGAAGAAGCAACAGGCATTCATTTAACTGAATCATTGGCAATGTATCCTGCATCATCAGTTTGCGGCTGGTATTTTGCAAACCCCGAAAGCAAATATTTTGGTGTGGGCAAAATAAATGAAGACCAGCTAAAAGATTATGCTGCAAGAAAAGGCATGAGCATAGAAGATGCAACAAGATGGTTGAGGCCGATACTGGAATAATTATTATGCACCAAGGTTTCGGATATCCCTTGCAGCTTTTGCAGCTTTAATTCCATTGATAAGTGCGATGACCACAAAGACTTTTATAAGAATACCCCGTAAAAAATTCATTGGGTCAAGCAACCCGCCTGCGATATAGATCAAAGCATACACTACTATGGCAGTAACCAGCGCTTCAAAAGCTTTTTTATTGCTCCAGAGCGCCAACGCTACAAAAATGATAATAATTACGCCATGGATCCCCAGTACGATCAGTTTCAGATCATCGGGTGTATTATAAACTTCAATAAGGCCTGCCAATAACTGAATGCCTGCAACTACGAAAAGCCAGTTACGGGCTTTTCTCACCTGGGCATCATATTCGGAAGTATCAACCTCGCCGCCTACATCTCCTAACAAATCTTGTTGCTGATTTTCCTGTAAATTGTTTTCCATTTTAAAAGTTTGTCTAACAATAATATTAAATAATCTTCAATAACAGTTCACATGCGTATTATTTCTTACAATGTAAATGGCATACGTGCCGCAGTAAAAAAGGGTTTTACCGACTGGTTAAAAACAAACCCTGCAGATGTTATTTGTTTACAGGAAACAAAAGCCACCAAAGATGATATTGATGTAAAGCAGTTTGAAGCATTGGGTTTTCATCATCACTGGTTTAGTGCACAAAAAAAAGGATACAGCGGCGTAATGGTTTTTTCAAAAGTAAAGCCAGATCATGTGCAATATGGTTGCGGCTTTCCCGGAAGCGATGATGAAGGCCGTGTGATACAATTTGATTTTGGAGATATAAGATTGATCAATGCATACTTTCCCTCGGGAACAAGCGGTGATGAAAGACAGCAGTTCAAATATGTTTGGCTGAAAGATTTTCATGCGTATCTCAATAAATTAAAAAAGACACATCCTAAATTAATTTTGTGTGGTGATTATAATATTGCCCATAATGAAATTGATATTCATGATCCAAAAGGCAACAAAAACTCATCCGGATTTTTACCGGAAGAAAGGGAATGGATGACAAAGTTTTTGAATGATGGATGGATAGATACATTCCGTGTATTTCACCCGGAGCCTCACCGTTATAGTTGGTGGAGCCAGCGTTTTCCCACGGTAAGATTAAATAACAAAGGCTGGCGTATTGATTACATCACCGTAACCGAACCGCTGAGAAAAAATTTAAAAGATGCAGACATTTTTCCTGATGTTAAGCATAGCGATCATTGCCCGGTATACCTTGAATTAAAATAGTAAGCACTTCATTGGATAAATGCTACATTTTAACTATTTCGTCAATAACCATTAGCAGAGTTAAATGTATCTTGCTTGTACCCAAAACCACCGGCTATGCTTGAATTCTTATTATTAGTAGCAATAATCATTATACTGGTTCTGCTGTTCATTATTCGTTCCACTCAAAAGGAATCGCAACAACGGAATGAACAGGCATTTAAGTCAATAAAAAAAGATCTGCTTGATCTGAAGGAACAGCTTTCGCAACCGGGGAATACAACGCTGAAAGAGCAAACAGCATTAAAACCAACAGATGAAAATGTTGTGCAATGGCGGCCTGCACCACAACCTGTGCCTGTACCAAAACCAAAAGAACCGGAACCAAAACCATTGGTACCACCCGTGGAAGAAAAAGTTACACCGGTAATAAGGCCAGCAGTAAAAATACCAACAGTTACTATTGTTAAACCTACAGAACCTAAAGAAGGCTGGTGGGATAAATGGGTACGAAATAATCCTGACTTTGAAAAATTTGTAGGAGAAAACCTGGCCAACAAGATCGGTATTGCAGTATTGGTGTTGGGCATTGGTTTCTTTGTAAAATATGCCATTGATCAAAACTGGATAAAAGAGGCTGGGAGAGTTGCTATTGGTATCGGTTGCGGTATTATCATGATCGGCATTGCACATTATTTAAGAAATACTTACCGTTCTTTCAGTTCAGTAATGGCAGGAGGAGGCATTGCAGTATTTTATTTCACTATTGCATTTGCTTTTCATGAGTACAATATGTTTTCTCAAACAACTGCATTTGCCATTATGGTAGTGATAACTGCATTTGCAGTGGCCATTGCATTGTTGTATGATAAAATTGAACTGGCGGTAATTGCAGTGCTTGGTGGTTTCTTAGCGCCTTTCCTGGTAAGCAACGGAAGCGGAAACTATATCGTGCTGTTTACTTACCTCATTATTTTAAATATCGGCATACTCACTATTTCTTATTTTAAAAAATGGCCGCTGCTGCATATTATTTCGTTTTTCTTTACACTTATCATTTTTGGCGGATGGTTGATAGACCAATTGTTTGGCAGTAAAATAATGCCTTACAAAAATGCATTGTTGTTTGCCTCTTCATTTTATGTGATATTCATTGTTATTATTCTCGTTTATAATATCCGTAAGCAAAGGCCATTCAAAGCTTTTGATTTCACCTTGCTGATGCTGGTAACTTTCAGTTACTATTTCGAAGGCATTTCTATTTTGGATGAATGGAACGATGGTGCCTACCAGGGTTTATTTACCATTGTAATGAGTGTGATAAATCTTTGTCTTGCATGGTGGTTGTATGTTTCTCATAAGGGCGATAAAAATTTATTGTACCTGTTGATCGGCCTCACACTTACTTTTCTTTCATTGGCAGCGCCGGTGCAATTGCATGGGCACAGCATCACTATGTTCTGGGCCGCAGAAGCAGTGCTGGTTTACTGGTTGCACCAGAAAAGCAAGATCAATATTTTTAAATACTCGTCTTCCATTGTATTAATAATGATGCTCATCAGCCTGCTGATGGATTGGTCTTTGGCGAATGAAAGAAGTGTTTCAAACTTACCGGTGATCTTTACCAACTGGCAAGGCATCGTTACCAATATTGTTGCAGTTATATCTTTATCTCTCTATGCTTTCCTGTTACGTAAGCAAACCGATGACGATTATGTAATAGGTATTCGAAACAGATCTGCAGCCATTATAATGGCGATCCTGGCCCTGCTTATTACATACTTCTCTTTGATATTTGGCGTTAACCTTCATTTCTCAGTTGTACAGTACTACGATATTCCAAATGTTTATCATCAGATAATAACCTATGGTTTTATAGCAATACTGATGCTGGCGCTAAAAAAGATCAAACCCTTTGAGTTGCCGGTGACAGAACTTGTTTTAGTGCTGGCAGCTTTTGCCTTGTATATTTTCAGCACTATTGCCACTTATAATCTTGTTGATGGCGTTATTCAGGATCAATACGCAACCAAGCATTTGTACATGCATTTGTTGGGAGATATATTGTTATTGTATTTGTTTTATGAATTGATAAAAATTTTGAGGGCAAGGGAAGGCGGCTTTACCAATGGTATTGGCTGGTTGATCAATATTTTATTGCTTATTTTCTTTAGTATTGAATGCAGGCATTTGTATGTATCAATTTTTGCCGGCGAAAAATCAATTTATATTTATCATGCACAATACATGAAAGCAGGTCTTACCATTGTATGGGCCATATATTCCTTTGTAATTATATGGCTGGGTATGAAGCATAAATACAAAACGCTCCGTATTATTTCATTGAGCATTTTTACATTGGCGTTGTTGAAATTATTTTTATTTGATATCAGGAATATTTCTGCCGGTGGTAAAATCGCAGCCTTTATTATGCTGGGTGTGTTGTTGCTTGTTATTTCATTTATGTACCAGCGGTTAAAGAAAATTATTATAGACAATGAAGAGAAAACTGCATAGACTCATTGTGTTTCTTTTATTGTGCCAATTGAATGCAGTTGCACAGAAAGAAGGCTTTAATTATGAAGCTGCTATAAAACCTGTTGACAGCAGCGGCTTTTATAATATTGTCCTTACGCCGGAATTGAATGCACATTTGAAAACTGATTACAGCGATCTTAGGATTGTGAATGATACAGGAAAATGGGTGCCGCATTTGGTGAGAAATCTTGGTCCTGGATTTTTAGATGATATTATTGTTTATGATTTGAAAACAGTAAAAAAAGAAAGTAGCAGTAAAAGGACAGAATTAATTGTTACAGGAAAAGATAGTATCACTTCAAACCTGGTACTTTACATTGGTAATACGGTCGCTGAAAGATTTTGTGCTGTTTCCGGAAGTAATGATTTGAGTTCCTGGTTTATAATCAATGATAGCGTTTTAATTAACCCAGTTGGTGATGCTAAAAAAACTGAAACCACTTTCGATATCAGTTTCCCTCCATGTAATTATAAATTTTTAAGGCTTCAAATCAATAATCAAGATAGAGAGCCGTTCAATATGATTAAGGTTGGAACAAGAGGAATTACAAGTGCTGCTGCAAAATTTGGCCGCTATCCTATGATCGAAAACCCTGCCTGTGTAATTTATCAAAAAGACAGCAGTAAGCTTACAGTCGTTAAAGTTGAACAATCTGCAGCATATCATTTTGAAGTACTTTCAATAAAAATTAGCGGAGTCAAATATTTTAAAAGAGAAGCCTATTTATATATTCCGAATTCTCGTAACGAAGTTCTTAATAATCCCAAACACTCAAAAGGTACTTTTACGCTTTCTAATAATAGTACACTACAATTCCATTTTCCGAAAAGCAACCCCCAAACGTTTTACATTTTTATTCATAATGATGATAACCTCCCTTTGAGAATAGAAGAAGTAAAGACATTTAATAGTTACCGTGTGGCGACCGCTTATTTTGAAAAAGGAAATCATTATAAACTGTTGCTTGATAACCCATCTGCTTCTATACCCAATTATGATTTGGATATGAAAGATATTTCAGAGGAAGCAATCACTCCATCTGTAACAGTCGGCAAAATTATCTCATTAAAAAAACCAACAATAATCTCACAACCAAGAGACAGTTCCAACAAATTAATCTGGTTTATCATCACCATTGCTGCTATCGTACTTGGCTTTTTCACCTATCGCTTAATTACCGATATGAACAAATCAAAAACATAA
>JAZKGV010000144.1:0-6612 GCA_040385725.1 Bacteroidota bacterium
TGGTATAAGATTTATCGTATCCCTTCGGCAATTCAAAATTGATGGCAGTGGTGGCGGGGTTTGGATAAAACTTTACAACTTTTGCCGGCTCCTGTTCTATAGCAGGTTTTAATTGGGCAAATGACGTAAGGCTTAAGCCAAACAAAATAATTAATATCGTGAAAGTCTTTTTCAGTACCGTAAATATAGGATTTTTATCACCAAAATGGTGTAATTCCCGGTTATAACTCCAAAAACCAGGTTTTATTGTGCAAAAACATATAATAATTCCCTGCTTTGCCTGAATGAAACTAATGCCCCAACATTTTACTGCTTTGGAGTGTCCGCTATCAAACAAAAAGTGTTCGATTCCGTACACATTTCACTAACACCTCTTCCATAAAATCAAGCCAGTAAAGGGTTTCAGCCTGTGGCACGGTGGTTGAAAACAGTGGCTACTAAAAAGGGATTTAAAGTATTAAAGCCAATTATTAATTTCAGCCAGAAAAACAAAACCAAGATGATACAACTGAAAAACGTTTTTAAATGGGTGAACACGGGCGCTAACCGTACGTTTCTTTTAAAGGATATTAATCTTGAAATAAACGAAGGCGAATTTGTTTCTATTATGGGCCCTTCGGGTTCCGGAAAATCAACCTTATTAAATGTAATTGGTATGCTGGATGGATTTGATGAAGGCGAATATAATTTCCTCCATGAAAGCGTACACAAAATGAAAGAAAAACAGCGGAGCCAGTTATATAAAGAATACATCGGCTTTGTTTTCCAGGCTTATCATTTAATTGATGAATTAACTGTGTATGAAAATATTGAAACGCCCCTTTTGTATAAAGATGTAAAATCTTCCGAAAGAAAAGCAATGGTGGCTGATACATTAGACCGGTTCAACATTGTTGGGAAAAAAGACCTGTTCCCAACACAGCTAAGTGGCGGACAGCAACAATTGGTTGGTATTGCAAGGGCATTAATTGGCAAGCCGAAATTGTTATTGGCCGATGAACCTACGGGCAATCTTAATTCAAAACAGGGAGAGGAAATAATGGATCTGTTTAAGCAATTGAATGATGAAGGTGTAACAATTATACAGGTAACGCATTCGGAAAAAAATGCTGCCTATGGAAAACGCATCATCAATTTGCTGGATGCAAGAATAGAGAATTAAGAATAAAATCTATTACAAACAAAGTTGGTATGAAAAAGAAATATTTTTTAGTGGCTGTATTAGTAGCAGCCGCAATTTTAGCAAAAGGACAAAACAAGCTCACCTTGAGCGATTGTATTGAAACTGCCCTGAAAAATAATATTACTGTAAAGCAGAGTGAACTACTATCGCAAACGGCGGAGCTTAATTACAGGCAGGCAAAAAATAATATGCTGCCCGTTGTTCAATCATCTTTCAATTACAGCATTAATAATGGCCGCAGTATTGACAATTTCACCAACACCTACATCAATCAACAATTGAACCTGAGTGACGCCAATGCACAGATCTCTATTCCGCTTTTCAATGGCTTCCAGCTAAAAAATACCATTAAGCAAAACGAGCAGGCTTTTGCAGGTGCTAAAATGGAATGGCAGCAGCGTAAAGATGAACTTACTTTGCAGGTGATACTGGCTTACCTGCAGGTATTGAGTGGTGAAGATGCAATGGCGCTTGCCAACAAGCAGGCAGAAGTAACCAAACAACAGGTTGACCGTATTGAAATTATAGGAAAAGAAGGTGCTACCCCTCCCGGAAATATAAGCGACCTGAAAGGCCAGTATGCCGGAGATCAAATTAATTTTATCAGTGCAGAAAATAATTACAAAACCTCAGTGCTTTCATTAACGCAATTAATGCTGGTACCCTATAATGAAAATTTACAGTTTGACAGGACAGGATTGACTGAGGAAGTAAAAGCATTTGCATCAGCACCCGATGAAATTTATTCCAGTGCCCTTCAAAAGCTGGCAGTAATTAAAGCAACAGAGTATCGTGTAAACAGCAGTGCTGCTGCTGTAAAAGTTGCCCGTTCAAATTTTTATCCTTCTGTTGCTTTATTTGGTGGTGCCAGTACAAATTATTCCAGCAGCGCCCAGTTCAATAATTTTATAGGTTCATCAACCGACACAACAGGAGCATTTGTGGAAAGTGGTGGCAACAGGTTGCCAGTGTTGGTTCAGCAAGATAAATTCCAGGGTTCCCCTATCAGTTATGAAAGCCAGTTTAAAAATAATATCTCTACGGGGTTTGGTGTAAGTGTCCGTATCCCGATCTTCAATTCGCTTAGAACAAGAACTGCGGTGAAGCTGGCAAAAAATGATGAAAGAAACACCCGTTATATTGCTGACAATATTAAGCAGCAACTCAGGCAATCAATTGAACAGGCCTATATAAATATTAATACTACCTACAAAAGATACGAAGCACTTACAATACAAACAGGTGCTTATTCAGAATCATTTCGCATTGCATCGCTCCGGTTTGAAAATGGCGCCATCAATTCACCGGAATACCTGATCGCAAAAAATAATATGGACAGGGCAAATGCGAATTTAATTGTGGCAGAATATGAATACCTGTTGAGAAAAAAAATACTGCATTTTTATATGGGAAGTTTGTAATCTACACCCGGTCGGCACCAAAGGTCAGACCGGATTATTTTACAAGCAAAAAAATTACTTACCCTCAAATTCATACACATGCTTGTTTACATCACCCGTAATTTCCCTGCAATTACAATTACCGCCCCACTCTTTTGAGCCGTCTGTAAAATACTCACACTTCCATATCGGGGCTTCATGTTTTATTTTATCAATGATAAAACGATTGGCAGCGTATGCTTCGCTTCGATGTGCCGAAGCAGTAATAACAACAACAGCAGTTTCTGAAACAGGCACTTTTCCCGTACGATGAACAGCAATCGCCACATTCAGTTGCCATTTTTCTTTTGCCTGTTGCAAAATATCAGCCATCATTTTTTCTGCCAGGGCTTCCTGTGCTTCATATTCTAAATAGGAAACTTCTTTTCCATGGCTGTTATCTCTTGTTTCGCCACTGAACAAAACAACAGCACCTGCTTTGGGATGATGTGCCATCGCAAGCAGTGCAGGAATATCAATTGTATGTGCAGATAAATGGTTCATGGTTATCCTCCGCTGCTGGGTGGAATGATGTGAATGGAATCTTCGGTTGTCAGAATAAAATCATCAGTTACAAAATTATCTTTTACCGCATACCTGCAGGCAGATAAAATAGTTGCTGCTGCAGGATTGTGTTGGGATAAAAAATTATTCAGATCCTGAACAGTTACCAACTGCTCATCAACAATAAATTCTTTGTCGAAATAATCTTTTAGTATAGCGTAAGTGTAAATTTTCATTTTCAGTAAGTGGCCAGTGGTAAATGGTCAGTGGGTTAGCCATCCAAAACCACAAGTTCTTTTTGTTTTTTTTAAGTAAAAAGTACAGCAGTAAAACTCATAACTAACCTCACCCTCCAATGTGCAGCATGCTTAGATCACTCCCTGTAAATTTAACTGCTTGTTTCTGGCTCATTGCCTGCTGCAATTTACTGATTAATGTTGCTTCTGTATCATTGCTGTTTAGTGCGATCGGGTGATTACTACTGAGGCAACCATAAATATTTCCATTGCTATCAAGCCGCAGCCGGTTGCAATCCTGGCAAAAAGGTTCGCTTTCATTGGCAATAATTCCAAATATTTTACCCTCATTTGTTTGCCAATAGTTGGCAGTAGCAGCATTTGATCTTGGCATTTTTTTAAGCACATATTGCCGGCCAATTACGTTCAATATTTCTTGCTGTGTAAATAAATACTTATCAGCATTAGCATGCAAATAACCCATTGCCATGATCTCCAGGAAACGGATGCTGATATTTCTTTCAAAAGCAAAATCCAGCAATGGAAGAATTTGATCTTCATTGATCCCCTTCATAACCACTGCATTTATTTTTACCTGCAGCCCTGCCGCTATGGCAGTATCTATTCCGTGTAAGATCCTTTTCACATCATTTCGTTTGCTCATCAAAAAGAAAATATCTTCGTCTACCGCATCTAATGATACATTGATGGATTGCAAACCTGCTTCCTTCATTACTATAGCCAAACGTTCCAATAAAAACCCATTCGTAGTAAGCTTAATTTTAGGAATACCCATTTGCCGTATCCCTTTTATTAAAGGCACAAGCTCATGATATAACAAGGGTTCGCCTCCTGTTAACCTTATTGTTTCAAGATTTAAAATGGAGTGCAGTTGTTGAATTTGCGCTAGTAAAGTTTCAGCACTCACGGGGTGCTGATGTAAATTATTTTCCTTTACTTCATCTTCACCCATTGTGCAATACACACAGCTAAGGTTACAGCGGCTAAGCAAACTTACCCGTAGTGTTTTAAATTCCCTTTTATATAAATCCTTTAATACCATCAATGATAAGTTTTACCGCCGCAATACAAAGTACGGCTGAAAGTATGTAACGTACGGTTGTTAATTTGAATTTATGGCTGCCAAGATATGCACCTGACAATCCTCCTGCCACAGCTGCAGCGATCCATATATACGAAGTAGTTGGAAAGCTGTTGCTGGCGAGTTTTACTGCAGCGAGCCCTGCCAAGGAGTTACAAACAATAAATAAACTTGAAACTGCCGCCGCATCTTTTGTATGGCCATAAGCCAGTAAAATAATTACCGGGCTTAAAAAAATGCCGCCGCCAATATTTAAAAAACCTGATGCTAAGCCAATGATTGCACCGCAACTTAATGCAACAAACAAATTCAATTCTTTCATTTCCCTCTTTTCTTTCGGTGCATTTGACAATAAACGGATGATTGGAAAGACAAGTGCAATGCCCAATAAAAAATTGTACAGCTTTTCGCTTGCTATAAAGTGTTGGTGTGAACCAATATAAGCACAGGGAATAGAAGTAAGTAAAAATGGCCATGCCAATTTCCATTTAAAATACCCGGCCCTGGCAAATTGAACAAAAGCGATACCGGCAATAATAATATTCATCACCAACACCACAGGTTTATACTCCTGCATTGGGATGCTGAACAACGTTAGCACCGCTATATAACCGCTGGCACCACCATGCCCAACAGAAGCATAGAGAAACGCAACAAGTAATAGTAAAAGAGGTATCGCTAATTCAGCCGTCATTTTTTCCGGTTATTGTACAATAGATATTTTGATGTGGTATAGTAAGCATCGGCCAAAATACCCAGGTAATTTTTAATACTGTCGGTAGTTTGATTTACAGGCACAGGATCATTATTTACAAGGGAAACAAGTTTTATTTTATTTGTCCGCTCATTTCTTATGTAATAATATTCGTTGTTTGCCACGCCGATAGCTCCTGCTTCATGGTCAATTACAAAAGCATTATCACGGTAATTTATTCTTTTATCAAATAAGCTTTGCCCCATCCCGTTATTCCTGTAAGTCGTTTTAAGTAATGTGGCGATAGAAGGCATAATATCCAACTGTGAGCACACATGATGCACTGTTTCCGCAGACAGCAATTGTGGTGCATAAAAAAGCAAGGGCACATGCACACGGGTAAGGTACTCTTCATTAAAGCTTTTGGGATATATAGCATCTGAATTACCCGGCAAACCATGATCGCCGACAAATACAAAAATGGTATTGGCAAAATATTTTTCTTTCTTGGCCGCTTCCATAAATTTTTCAAAACAATAATCAGTATAGCGGAATGCATTCAGTTCATCATTACTGCTAAACCCATACTTTTTTAAACTGTCTGTTGGATAATTTTCTTTTTTAAAAAAGGCCAGTTCTTTCTCCGGTATTGTATAAGGCCCATGGTTATCGGCTGTTTGTATCACTGCAAAAAAAGGCCGTTCCTGTTTAGCCAATATCTCATTTGATTCCAGCAACAAACTTTTGTCATCTATTCCCCACACATCGGCTTTTGTTGCTTTAAAGTCATCCTGGCTATATAAATGAAGGCTGTCAATATTATTCATCAACACTCCTTTTATGTTTGCCCAGGTGGGGTCGCCACCCAGAAAATAAAATTTATCATAGCCTTCCAGATCATTGATGATGGTTTGCTGATCCACCACTTCAGGATTGCGGCTGGCAGTGCGGTTATTATCTCCCATCACATCGGGTATGCCGGTAATAGTGGCCCACACACCACGGGCAGTAGGAAACGAAGGGGTAAAACAACGGTCGAAGAAAACACCATTTTTACAAAGTTCATTAAAGTAGGGGGTAGTATTAAATGGATTGCCTGCCATACTGCTGCGGAACATGCAAAAACTTTCGCAGATCACCAGCACTACATTGGGTTTGTTATTGGTTGGCTCAAATGAATAGCTTCTCTCAAAATTCAAGGCGATAGAAAAATCTATCGCCTTTTTTTTAATAAACCTACTTTACAAAACCATTATCATTTTCTCTTATGTGTTCTTTAATCTTATCCAACCAATATCGAATATTTCCTAAATCTTGCATTTCGAAAAGTCCTATGTCAAATTCAATTTTACTTTGTCTTTTCCAATAACCAAATCGTTCTACCGGTAAACAAGAATCGTCAAGACCATATGTGTTTATAAGTTCTTCTCCTTCTTGAAGAACCATTAGCAATG
>JAZKGV010000145.1:0-2472 GCA_040385725.1 Bacteroidota bacterium
ATATTAAACTTTTTCTGACTAAAAGTTTGCATTGGTAGTAAAAAAATTATAAAAAGTAAATGAAATTTATTCATAGCAATTAGGAATTAATCTTATAAAATCGCTTGTAATATTTTGTGGTATTGTAAGCTGACAGGTATCATTTGTATTAAATATTATTGATAATAATTTTTTACCTTGATAGTTAATTGGCATATCAATTCTAGGATTGAACTTTGTACTTTCCCCTAAATGAGATATTTCATTCCCATCTAATAACAATTTTAGAAACCCCTTACTTTTTGATGGAAGCTGAATTGAAACGATTCTATTTTTAGTTACTCTCTTCTCAACGCTCAAAAAAGTGTTGTTTTTATTTTTTGTCTCTTTTATTGAATCGCTTTTGTCGTATGTGACCGAATAATTATTATTTTCAATTTTCAAATCCCGTCCAGCCGTGTAATTATTTATTGAACCACTATCTACTTTTTGTTCTTTAATTTTTTGCATTTGAATTTCGTTGGAACTCTCCGCTGACTTTGACAATAAAGCCGTAACTAATGCCGCAAGAATAATAGCTACACCTCCAATCCATGCAGCTTTTACACCGACTCTCATTTGTTTTGCCATAAACTATTTAAGTAACAAATCCCCCACATTTCTGTGAGGGATTCTATTTTTTATTTCTTATTTCACTTCTTCAAACTGTGCATCTTCCACATGGTCACTTCCTCCTCCTGTAGGTTGTGATTGTTGTTCACCACCTGTCGGGCCTTGCTGTGCTCCACCAGCAGCACCTGCACCCTCAGCCTGTGCTTTGTAAATCTCTTCACTGGCTGCTGTCCATGCGGTATTCATTTCTGCAAGTGATGCATCAATGGCTGGAATGTCCTGTGCCTTGTGTGCATCTTTCAGTTTATTCAATGCAGTTTCGATAGGTGCTTTTTTATCAGCAGGTATCTTATCGCCATATTCCTTCAGTTGTTTTTCTGTCTGGAATATTAAGCTGTCTGCCTGGTTTATCTTTTCTACTTTTTCTTTAGCTTCCTTATCTTCTGCTTCGTGTGCTTTGGCTTCGGCTTTCATTTTCTCCACTTCTTCTTTATTCAAACCACTACCACCTTGTACAGTAATGCGTTGTTCTTTACCTGTGCCTTTATCTTTCGCAGTCACATGTAAGATACCGTTAGCATCAATATCAAATATCACTTCTATCTGCGGTACACCACGTGGTGCCGGCGGAATATTATCCAGGTTAAATGTACCAAGGCTCTTGTTCTGGCTGGCCATTGGCCTTTCACCTTGTAATATATGTATCTGCACACCCGGCTGGTTATCGCTGGCAGTACTGAATGTTTCTGATTTTTTTGTAGGTATGGTAGTGTTGCTTTCAATAAGCCTTGTCATTACGCCACCCATTGTTTCAATACCAAGAGATAATGGAGTAACGTCAAGCAACAACACATCTTTTACTTCACCAGTTAATACACCACCTTGTATAGCTGCACCAATGGCAACCACTTCATCAGGGTTTACACTGCGGTTAGCTTTTTTACCAAAGAACTTTTCTACTATTTCCTGCACTTTAGGAATACGGGTACTACCACCTACCAATATCACTTCATCAATTTGTGATGTGCTGTAGCCGGCATCTTTTAATGCAGCTTCACATGGTTTTAAACAACGCTCAAATAATTTATCGGCTAACTGCTCAAATTTTGCCCTTGATAATTTTAAAACTAAGTGCTTAGGTACACCATCAACTGCTGTGATGTATGGAAGATTGATCTCTGTTTCTGAAGAAGAAGACAATTCAACTTTTGCTTTTTCAGAAGCTTCTTTCAGGCGTTGTAAAGCCATTGGGTCTTTACGCAGGTCTATCGCTTCCAGGCTTTTAAATTCATCAGCCAACCAATCCATTATCACTTTATCAAAGTCATCACCACCTAAGTGTGTATCGCCGTTAGTTGATTTTACTTCAAATACGCCTTCGCCCAGGTCCAATACTGAAATATCAAATGTACCACCACCCAGATCGAACACGGCAATCTTTTGGTCTGCATGTTTTTTATCCAAACCATAAGCCAAAGCGGCAGCGGTTGGTTCGTTTACAATGCGGCTCACTTTAAGCCCGGCAATTTCACCAGCTTCTTTTGTTGCCTGCCGTTGGCTATCGTTAAAGTAAGCAGGCACGGTGATCACCGCTTCTGTTACTTCCTGCCCAAGGTAATCTTCCGCCGTTTTTTTCATTTTCTGCAATACCATTGCTGATATTTCCTGTGGCGTATATAACCTGCCATCTATGTCAATACGAACGGTATTATTGTCACCCTTTACTACTTTATAGCTCCAGTGGCTTATTTCTTCGGTTACCTCATCAAAGCGGCGGCCCATAAAACGCTTCACACTGCTGATGGTATTGTGGCTGTTTGTAATAGCCTGTCTTTTAGCAGGATCTCCTATTTTACGTTCGCCATTTTTAAGAAAAGCCAC
>JAZKGV010000146.1:0-15494 GCA_040385725.1 Bacteroidota bacterium
TTGCAGAAACCTTTGCCAAAGAAAATAAATATGAAGTGCTTTGGCTCGGTGTTTGGGAACATAATGACAGGGCCAAAAAGTTTTATGAAAAAATGGGGTTTAAAGATTCAGGCCATACGCATGATTTTCCTATTGGTAATACGCCGCAAAGGGATAACTGGTTGTGGAAGTTTTTTGAATAGACAATAGACAATAGACAATAGACAATAGACAATAGACAATAGACAATAGACAATAAAAATTGCGATAATTAAGTTACACAATAATCATAGCAATCAAAATTAAATCATCATAGAAAGAATCCTCATCTATAATACCTGCAGCATATATTTCTCCTTAAAAAAATCTTCTTCAAAAATCTTCTCCACTTCCCACACACGTGGTTTACAGTTGCTGTCAGAAATTTCTTTTGCCAAATCACCGCCTTTAAGACAAATTAAGCCTCTATAATTAGTTCCTTTTTTTAATAAAGGCTTGCTCCACCACCATAGGTCTTTTAATGGTGCCACAGCCCTTGACACCACTACATCAAATTTTTTGTCTTTTATTTCTTCTGCACGGGTGTGGCGGACAGCGATATTCTTTAAGCCAATGGCATTGGATACTTCACTTACTACTTTCAGTTTTTTATTAATGCTGTCAGCCATTAAGAAATTTACATTGGGAAAAAATATTGCCAACGGAATACCTGGAAAACCGCCGCCGCATCCCAGGTCCATTATTTCTGTTCCGTCTGCAAATTCAAATTGTGTAGCAATGGCCAGTGAATGTAAAACATGGTGTTCATAAAAATTATCCATGTCTTTTCTTGATATCACATTTATTTTTTCATTCCATTCTGCATACAAATCCTTTAGTGCAGTCAATTGTTTTATTTGCTGTGGCGTAAAATCAGAAAAGTATTTTGTGATTAGTTCCATGTTTATTATTTCCATTGCATTTTAGGTTTCCTGATCAAAGCCACAGAAAAAATTAAATAGTAAAAAAACATCCACACATCAAAAAATAAAAAGGAAGGGAACAGGTCTTTTTCATCTAATTTTTTTGTTACAAAGTAAAAAATGGTTGCCTGCAGAAAAAAGCGTACCCCAAAAACTATCAACGCCAGTTGCCAGTTAAAAAAAATCATAGCACCAATAAAAGCAGGATAAAAAAGAAAATGTGTTAATGAATACAGGCCTAATAAAAATTTGTGTATTGCTTTATAATATTTGCCCGTACTGTAATGCCTTGTTTTTTGCCGCATCCACTGCCCCCAGGTTTTCACCGGTTCACTCAAAGTAAATGTATCCTTATCAATATTGATCTTTGTATTGTGCCTGGTGGCGGCCATATTGATAAAAAGGTCATCATCGCCACTTGGTATTTTATTATGAGAAGAAAAGCCTTTGTGCCGGAAGAAAATAGTTTTTTTATAGCTGAGGTTGCGGCCCACACCCATGTATGTAAGACCGCTTAAAGCATAACTGAGGTATTGCATGGCAGTGTGTACTGTTTCCCATCGAACTAATTTGTTCAACATGCCCGGTTTTTTATAATAAGCCCCATAGCCCAATACTATTTCAGTATCATCGTTATAAGTGGCCTGCATTTTATCTATCCAGTGTTCACTGGCTGGCATACAATCTGCATCAGTAAGCAATACAATTTCATACTTAGCTGTTTTGATGCCTACGCTCAAAGGAAATTTTTTTCCAGGTATCAGTTTGGCCTCCTGTTTTAACTCTACAAAATTCAGTTGACGGAATTTTTTCTGAAATTCTTCCAGCAAATATTTACTGTCGTCAAATGAATTATCATCCACCACGATCACTTCATGTGTGGTTCTGTAATCCTGTACCAAACTGCCGGGAAGGTTTTTAGCTAGGTTGGCAGCTTCATCCCTTGCACAAATAATTACTGAAACAGGATGCGTTTGCGAACTCTCTTTTGTTTTGTTTTTATAAATAGCCAGCCGTAAAAAAAAGAAGAGGTAATAAAATATTTGTATAAGTGAGATAAAACAAAATGCAATAAATAGAATGCCTTGCCAGCTCAGGTGCAGTGTCATTAGGTCCATAGCAGCAAAAGTATAAAAGATTGAAAGAAGTAATCCGGCAACGATTGCGCCTTATTATCAACAATCAATAAATAAATGTGTGTATTTATTTAACGAAGATTTTGCAATCGTTTGAAAATTTTCCCTATTTTCATCCCGTTAAACAAATTATCTTAAACCAAAACAACGTTTAGTATGAAAAAACTAATTGCTTTTGTTCTTGCTATTGCTGTATTAAATGTGAGCATAGCGGTAACACCTCCAACAGACGGTGGTAAGTCAATGAACGCCACTGAAATCATGATCCCTATCGGCAAAACAGGCCAGAAAATCTCTTTAATGGAGTTTTCAAAATTGAAACCAGCCGAGTACGAAAAACTGGCTAATGTAAAGCTGAGGTTTTTTGACCGTATTGCTTATAAAGCAGCACTGGGAAAATTAAAACGCAGCATCGCTAAAGACGGTACTATCACTAATAAAAAAGTGGCAAAAATGTTTGCTCCAACTACTGTTGGTGATACAGGTTTCCATTTAGGTGGTTTTGCACTTGGCTTTTTGGCTGGTCTGTTAGGCGTTGTAATTGCTTATGTAGCATTTGACGACGACTCTAAATCAAACAGGGTAAAATGGTCATGGATCGGCCTTGCAGCTTCAGTAGTACTTTTGATAGTGCTTATTGCTGTTGTATTTAAAAAAGCAACTACAATTTCAGGTATCTAATTAAAAGATATTCTCCTTAGTTGTAAATATATTTGCATCCCCCGGTTTACCGGGGGATTTTTTATGGCAGCACTTGAATTTACTTTACAAAAAACAGATACCGCCACCAAGGCAAGAACGGGAAAGATAAAAACCGGTCATGGCGAAATACGCACCCCGATATTTATGCCAGTAGGTACTGTTGGGAGTGTGAAAGCCGTAACACAGCAACAACTGCTGACGGATGTAAAAGCACAGATCATTCTTGGCAATACCTATCACTTGTATTTACGCCCCGGGCTTGAAACATTGGAAGCAGCTGGCGGTCTTCATCAATTTAATGGATGGCACAGGCCCATATTGACTGATAGCGGCGGTTACCAGGTTTTTTCATTGGCCAATAACAGGAAGATAAATGAAGAAGGCGTCATCTTTCAATCGCATATTGACGGCAGCAAGCATTTGTTTACACCGGAAAAAGTGATGGATATACAACGCATCATCGGTGGTGATATTATCATGGCCTTTGATGAATGCCCACCGCATCACAGTGATTATAAGTATGCTAAGAACAGTATGGAGCTTACACACCGCTGGCTAGATAGATGTATAAAGCGTTTTGATGAAACTCCGGATAAATATGGCTACACACAAAACCTCTTCCCGATAGTGCAGGGCAGTACTTATAAAGACCTTCGTACTGCATCATCAGAATTCATCGCATCAAAAAATGCAACGGGCAATGCTATTGGCGGATTGAGTGTAGGCGAACCGACAGAACAGATGTATGAGTTTACTGAGCATTGCTGCGATATACTGCCAAAACAAAAGCCACGTTATCTGATGGGTGTGGGCACGCCCTGGAATATTTTAGAATGTATTGCATTGGGCGTGGATATGTTTGATTGTGTGATGCCCACCCGTAATGGCCGAAATGCCATGCTCTTTACATCAAAAGGTGTTATTAATATTGATAATAAAAAATGGGAGAGGGATTTTAGTCCCATTGATGATGCGATAGACAGTGAAGTGAGCAGCTATTACAGCAAGGCATATTTGCGCCATTTGATAAAGGCAAAAGAAATGCTGGGGCTTACCATTGCAAGTGTTCATAATCTTGCCTTTTATTTATGGTTGGTGGCTGAAGCAAGAAAACATATTGAAGCCGGGGATTTTGCCGGCTGGAAAAATGAAATGGTGCCCGTGATGCAGCAGCGCTTGTAGTGCTTTACCGTTTTATTAACAACAAAGGTAGAATGCCAGCCAACCCTTTTCGCTTTTGTAAAATCTCTGTAAACGACAAGTGTAGGTAACCTGTGGCATAGAAATTGAAAAAACAGGAATTGATTTTTATTTTATCTTTAAAACCAAATCAGGATAGTATGAAACGACGTTTTTACATTTTGCTTTTATCTTTTCTTCCGTTTGCGGCATTTGCACAGCAACCACCGGCAGATTTGAATTTGCCAAAAGATGCCCCGGTAAATGTTACCATTGCTGATGCAAAAACTGGTAACTGGCTTAATAACGAAATTGTGGTATTCAGAAGTTCAGCCAATGGAAGGGAATACCAGGGTTTATCTGATTCAACAGGTAAATTTTCATTGAGGTTACCGATGGGAGCTAAGTATGAGATCTTTATTCTTGGGTTTAATGACAGTACCAGTTATAACGTACTTGACATACCTGCTTTAAAAGGCAACCAGTATTACAAAAATCCTTTTAAGGTGGATATACAATTTGAAGCGCCTAAATCATTTGTACTTGACAATTGCACATTTGAAACAGGAAAAGCAGAATTGAAGCCAGAAGCACATACAGTGCTTGATGAGCTGGTGGAATACCTGAAAAGAAAAGCCGATGAAAGTATTGAAGTAGGCGGTCATACTGATAATGTAGGAAAAGCAGAAGCCAATATGATACTTTCTCAAAACAGGGCCAATACCGTAAGGGCTTATCTTTTAATGAAGGGTATTGCACCAGAAAGGGTAACGGCAAAAGGTTATGGATTGACAATGCCAATTGCTGAAAATGATGATGCAGAAGGAAGGGCACAAAACAGGCGTACAGAAGTGAAGATATTGTAATAGCTTATTCAGTGAATAAACAACAGCCTTCGCATTAGCGAAGGCTGTTGTTGTAATACCCTTTTTATTTTTCACGTTTTCCTTTTCACTTTTCAGTTAGTTTTGCAACACTGCATGAAAATTATCGACCGTTATATACTTAAGAAGTTTTTAAGCACCTTCTTTTTTTGCATTCTGCTGCTTACTATGATAGTAGTGGTAATTGATATCAGTGAAAAGACGGACGACTTCACTAAATCTGGGCTTTCGGCATGGAGAATATTTGTTGATTATTATGGCAACTTCATTCCTCATATTGATGCCATGCTTTTTCAGTTGTTCACTTTTGTTGCGGTGATATTTTTTACCTCCCGTATGACCGACCGTACAGAAGTGGTTGCTATACTAAGTAGCGGGGTAAGCCTCCGCCGTTTTCTTTTGCCTTACTGGGTAGGAGGTGGCCTGCTGGCATTGTTGCTCTGGGCAGCCAACCATACCATTTTGCCCCATGCCAATGCAGGGTGGAGCAATTTTGAAGCTAAGTATGTTGGGGGCAACCTCGATTACACCAAAGGTTTTACAGGGCGTAATTATTATTTCAGGATCGACTCCAACAGCTATGCCGGGCTGCGTTATTTTGATACAGTAAACAGGAGTGGAAGTGGGTTTTTTGTACAAAAAGTAGTTAACAATAAACTGGTATATAATTTAAGAAGCAACAACATTGCATGGGACAGCACACAAAAAAAATGGACCCTTAGTGGTGTTACGGAGAGAAATTTTAATGGAGATGAAGAAACAATCAAACATACCCCTACACTTAGTATGAAATACAATTTCAGGCCAAGGGATCTGCGGCGGGATGATTTTTTAAAAGACAGGATGACCACTGCAGAACTGGATGATTATATTGCCCTGCAAAAACTCCGGGGTTCCGAAGGTGTAAACGACTTTATGGTGGAACGTTACAACAGGGATGCCATTCCTGCTTCTGTACTTATTCTTACTTTGATCGGTGCTATATTATCTTCCAGGAAAGTAAGAGGTGGTAGTGGCTTTCACCTGGCAATAGGTGTTATACTAAGTGCTATCTATGTTTTGCTGAGCCGTCTTTCTATTGTGTTTTCTACTAAGGGAAATTTTCCACCCATGCTGGCGGCGTGGATGCCCAATATTATTTTTGGTACGCTTGCTTATTATTTTTATAAAAGGGCTGCCCGGTAGATAGTGCTGCAGTATACTTATACGATACTGGTAAATTATTGTTTTTATGAAGAAAAGGTAATGAGCAAAAAGAAATAAATGATATTTCTTTTTGCTCATTTCTAGTTTACCGGGAATCTATTTCTTCAACTCTTTGATCTCTACCTGTGGCACCAATACTTTATTGCATTTTTCAGTAACTACATCTTTTGTCAATGTAAGATCAGCCGTTTGTTTAATGTCAGTTGATGAGGCGCCAATTTTTATTTTGTAGCCACCTGCTGCTGCCACCCATGAAGTAGTTTCTGTGTCAAATGAAGCAAGGTCGCCTGTTGAAATTGTGAACGTGATTTTCTCTTGCTGGCCTGGTTGCAGTAAAGCCGTTTTAGCAAATGCCTTTAATTCTTCTGATGGCTTATCTAATTTTCCTGTTGGTGCGGTGATGTATAATTGCACCACTTGTTTGCCTGCAACTTTGCCTGTGTTAGCAACTGTTACAGTAGCAGTGATTGTTTTATCCATCGTTTTAGAACTCAGCAATAGATCACTGATAGTAAAATTGGTGTACGAAAGGCCATAACCAAATTCATACGCAGTTTTAATGTTGAAAGTATTGTAATAGCGGTAGCCAACATAAATACCTTCTTCATATGTTACTTCAGCAGGCATTAGTTTCATGCCGAACATTCCTGTTACAGCCTGCTCAGTGAATTCTTTACCTGGAAAATTCTTTGCTGTTACATCATCTTCATATTTTACAGGAAAGGTTGTAGCAAGGCGGCCTGATGGATTTACTTTACCACTTAAAATATCTGCCACAGCATTGCCAGCTTCCAATCCTGGTTGCCATGTTAATACAATGGCATCCACTTTATCCCTCCAGCTTGCTGTTTCAATAACACCACCTGCGTTTATGATCACCACCACCTTTTTTCCTCTTGCATGATAGGCTTTGCTTACCGCATCAATTAAATTCACTTCTGTTTCTTTCAGGTTAAAATCATTCTCCACTTTCCTGTCGCTGCCTTCACCGGCATTTCTGCCAATGGTTATCAATGCCAGGTGTGTTGTATTGGCTTTGTTGTTTAATAATTCACCGGTAATGATCAGCTCTGGTATTCTCGGCGTTGGGTCCATAAATTCTTCAAAGAAATTTTTCTTTGGTTGTTTTGCTTTTTCCGTTTTTACATGGACTGAATACAAACTGTTTACTTCTTCATCCAGTTTATAACCTGCATTTGCCAAACCCTGCACTAGTGAAACAGTATATTCTTCATTTACATCTCCACTGCCGGTGCCGCCTGAAACAAAATCGTAAGAAGTAATGCCAAACGCAGCGATCGTTTTTGTTTGAGTCGCAAATGGCAGGGTATTGTTTTCATTTTTCAACAGTATCATTCCTTCTCCTGCAGCTTTACGGGCAAGGGTAGCATGTGCTTTTAGATCGGGCTTATTACTGAATACATATTTTTCATACGCCGGGGTACCCAAAATATAATTCACTACTCTTGTTGCATTTTCATCAAGCACTTTTATATCAAGCGTGCTATTATTGACTGCATCTGTGATCGCTTTTTTCTGCTCTGCTTTGCCGGGCATTAACAGGTCATTGCCTGCTTTCATTTGTGCCACTGCATCTGTTCCACCAAACCAGTCCGTCATCACCATTCCTTTATAACCCCATTCCTTTCTTAAAATAGTTGTAAGCAGGTCATGACTTTCTGAAGTATAGGGGCCGTTTAATTTATTATAAGAACTCATTACCGTCCATGGGTTTGATTCTTTTACTGCAATTTGAAAACCCTTCAAATAAATTTCCCTCAATGCTCTTTCGCTTACAATGGCATTAACTGTATTACGGTTTCTTTCCTCGTTGTTCACTGCAAAGTGTTTTATAGAAGTGCCTACACCATTTGATTGTATGCCATTTACCATTGCTGCTGCAATTTTTCCTGATACTAACGGATCTTCTGAATAGTATTCAAAGTTTCTACCTCCTAACGGGTTGCGGTGAATATTCATGCCGGGCGCTAATAAAACATCCACGCCATATTCTTTTACTTCGTTGCCCATTGCAGCGCCAACTTCTTTTACCAGTTTTGTATCCCATGTAGAGGCTAATAAAGTAGCCACAGGCCATGCAGTGGCGTAGTAAGTATTTTTATCTCCTTCACGGGTTGGACTGATACGTAAACCTGCAGGGCCATCTGCCACCACGGTGGTGGGTAGCCCAACATTTGGAATGCTGTAAGTAGTGCCTGCTGCACCAGGAACTTTGTCCATCGTGATGCCTACACCAGTGCCCCCCTCTTGCGTAATGCCGGGAATATTCATACCCATGCCTGTTACAAGGTTTACTTTTTCTTCAAGCGATAGCTTGCTTACAATTTGTTTTGCTTTTACAGAATTAGATGTTTGTGAAAAAAGCAAGGCAGGTATTAATGCCACTGCTGCGGAAAGAAGGAGCTGTTTCATTTTACAATCGTTTTAGAATGTAAAATTCCGGTAGTATGTTGCTGGTTGATTTGACAATTGTCAAATAATACTACCGGGCAGAACGGATGCGGCTTAGTGTTTCAAGCGTAACACCAAGAAAGGAAGCGATATAGGAAAGGGGAACCCTTTTAATTATCTGGGATTGGTTTTTCACCAGGTTCTCATAGCGTTGCTGTGCGGTTTCAAATTGTATGGAATCCATCCTGTGTTGTGAAAGAATAAGAGAGGCTGTCATCATCTTTCTGAACAGTGTTTCTACTTCGTGGTGTTCTGATGCAAGCCTTATGAGGTCATTATAATGAATACCTCTTACTTCGGCAGGTTCCAGGGTTTGAATAATAAGCCTGCTCGGGCTGCGTTCAAAAAAACTGGTGATGGATAAAAAGAATTGTTCGTCACTGGCAAACCATTCAGTTACTTCCTTTTCATTTTTATGGTAATAAATTCTTGCGATCCCTTTTTTAATGAAGAAAATATAGTCGCATACTTCATGTTCTCTTACAAGAAAATGCTCTTTGGGTACATTCCATTGTTGAAAGGCAGAAAGAAAAATATTCATCACTTTGGGTGATAAAACAGAGATGTTTGTGATTTCTCTTTCTAATGCTTCCATGAGGAGCAATGTTATTAACCTTTTACTATTTTATTATAACTGGTGGCAATACCTTTTATCAAGGATGAACTGAAACCCTGGTGCTCCATTTCATTTAAGCCGGCAATGGTGCAGCCTTTAGGTGTTGTTACTTTATCGATCTCCTGTTCAGGATGCGTGCCTTTTTGTAATAATAATTCTGCGGCACCTTTTACTGTTTGTGCAGCAATAAGCGTAGCCGTTACTGAATCAAATCCAATTTCAATGCCGCCTTGTATGTTGGCACGTATATAACGCATGGCGTAAGCAGTACCACAGGCACCAAGTACCGTTGCAGCATCCATCAGCTTTTCATCAATCACTGTTACTTTACCCAATGTTTCAAACAGACCTTGTACAAAGTTTATTTGTTCTGTAGTGGCATTACTAAAACTTAAACAGGTCATACTTTCCTGTATCGCAATCGCTGTGTTGGGCATAGCACGGCAAACAGGTATTTTCTTTTTGATTGCTTCAGCAATATCATTGATAAGCACACCGGTAACAACCGAGACCAAAATATGATTGGCAGTCAGATCTTTTTTTACATTGTTTAATACATCTGCCACCTGGAAGGGTTTAATGGCAAGAATTACCAGTTCGCTGTTTTTTATTGCAGCATTATTATCACTTGTAATTTGCACACCTCTTTTTGCAAGCGCCTGCAAAGTGCCGGTATTTCTTTTGGTAACAGTAATATCAGCCGGCTTGCTGAATTTACTTTTTATCAATCCTTCTGCTATGGCTGTACCAAGGTTTCCGCCGCCGATGATGGCAATTTTTTTACTCATGGTTGTAAGGTTTTAAATCATACTCAATGCCTGCTCTCCGTCATGCCCGGCCAATAAGTTGCCAATGGCATTGTCGTATTTATCTTTCCATTCATTGATGCTTCCCCAATTATCTTTATCAATCGAAATATTTCCTTTGGTTACTGTTCCCAGTTTTTCAAAAGGGATATTCATTGAAGCCAGCACATTTTTTAATCCTGCAAATTGTTTTTCATTTACACTTACTACAACACGGCTTTGTGCTTCCCCAAATAAGTATGCATCTTTTCTTATGTTATTGTCTGTACTTATTTCAAACCCTAAGTTTTTATTGAAAGATGATTCTATCAATGTAATAAATAATCCGCCTTCGCTTACATCATGTGCAGAACTGATCAACTTATCACTGATCAACTGGGCAACTGCCTTCTGCAATGCAAATTCTTCTTCCAGGTCAAAATATGGTGCAGGGCTGTTTTCAATGCCATGAATTTTATGCAGGTATTCTGATGAGTTGATATCGTCTTTACTGCTGCCGATCAAAACAATTATATCACCGGCTGCTTTAAAATCCATTGTCATCTTTTCATCCACACTGTCCATTACGCCAACCATACCTATGGTGGGAGTGGGGTACACTGCACCGTCAGGCGACTGGTTATAGAAACTTACATTGCCCCCGGTTACTGGTGTGTCAAATTTTCTGCAGGCATCACCCATACCTTTTATCGCATGTACAAATTGATAATACACTTCAGGATTGTAAGGGTTGCCAAAATTTAAACAATTGGTAATGCCCAAAGGATGGCCACCACTGCAGACAATATTCCTGGCCGCTTCTGCCACCGCAATCATTGCTCCCTTATATGGATCGGCATACACATAGCGGCTGTTACAGTCTGTTGTTAAAGCCAGGCCTTTATTGGTGGGCTTTGCTACAACAACTGCGGCATCACTGGGAGAGTTGGTACTTACACTGCCTGTGCCTACCATGCTGTCATATTGTTCATACACCCAGCGCTTGCTGGCAATGTTGGGTATTTCAATTATTTGTTCTGCTGTTTTTTTCAGATCAGATGGAACAGCAATTTTTGAAGCATCAAACTTTTTATTTGTCTCTAAATATTTTGGTTCGCTGAATTGTCTTTCATATTGAGGAGCGCCACCTCCAAGCACTAATTCCTGTGCAGGTAATGCTGCTTCCAATACACCATTCATATAGAATTGCAATTGGCCGTCTGTTGTTACTTCTCCGATCTCACTGCAAGGCAGGTCCCATTTTTCAAAAACTGCTTTTACTTTTTCTTCCTCACCTTTCTTTACCACCATCAGCATTCTTTCCTGGCTTTCACTTAATAACAGTTCCCAAGCTTTCATGTTTTTTTGGCGCATAGGTACTTTATCCAGGTCTATCCTCATGCCTGCATTTCCTTTGGCGCTCATTTCGGCAGTGGAGCAAATAATACCTGCCGCACCCATATCCTGCATACCTACCAATGCATTCGTTTTAATTACTTCCAAACAGGCTTCTAATAGTTTTTTCTCTTGAAAAGGATCACCCACCTGCACTGCTGGCAGATCGTCTGCACTGTCTGCTGTTATATCCCCTGACGCAAATGATGCACCTCCAATGCCATCTTTACCTGTAGCACTGCCCACAAAAAAAACAGGATCGCCTTTTGTGTTTCCTGATGTGGCAGAAACTGTTTCTCCATTTTTTAGTACACCAACACTCATTGCATTTACCAATGGATTGGTATGATAACAGTCTTCAAAATAAATTTCGCCACCAACAGTGGGTACACCAAAGCAATTACCATAGTGGCCAATACCATGCACCACACCGGCTAACAAATGTTGTGTTTTTGTTTCGGTCAGTTTTCCAAAACGCAAAGAATTTAAAGAGGCAATTGGCCTGGCACCCATTGTAAATATATCCCTGTGAATACCGCCAACACCGGTGGCTGCACCCTGGAATGGTTCAATTGCACTGGGGTGATTGTGGCTTTCAATTTTAAATACCACGCCATATCCATCACCGATATCCATCAGCCCTGCGTTCTCTTCACCGGCCTTTACCAGCATCTTTTTCCCATCACGAGGCAAGGTTTTCAACCACTTGATAGAGTTCTTGTAACTGCAATGCTCACTCCACATAGCGCTAAAGCAGCAGAGCTCATTAAAGTTGGGTGTACGCCCGAGTTTTTGTTTTATCAATTCAAATTCTTCTTCCGTAAGGCGAAGTTCTTTGGCGGTTTGTGCGGTTATTTCCATAATGCGTTTTAGAGAGTGCGAAAGTACAAACTGTAATCATTTTAAATGGAAGGAGTGTAATTTATTATTTTAACTAACTTCCCCCATTCAATTTTTTGCTTTGGCTTATTTCCTTTTTTTCTTTTGGCTAATTGTATTAAGCTGGTTGCTTACTAAAATACGTTTTGTAAAAAGCGCAGGGCTGGGCAGCAGGCTTATCATCGCCTTATTTATTTGTAAAATACTGGCAGGGCTGGCTGCCGGATGGCTTGCCCATAATGATATTAACAGCGATTCATGGAGCTATCACCAGAAGGGCCTTGCCGAGTATCATTTACTGTTTACCAATCCAAGGGAATATTTCACCAACCTTTTTTATACCGGCTATACATATGGATATGATGGAATGTTGCAAACACAAAACTCCTTTTGGAACGACCTTAAAGACAACCTCATCATCAAACTGGTGTCGGTGTTTCATATTTTTAGTCGTGGTAATTATTATGTCAATGTTATTCTTTACAATTTCACCATCTTTTTTGGATTTGTTGGTTTGTACAGGGTTTTTAAGCAGCTGTATCAATCAAATAAATTAGTAACTGTTGCAATTGTATTCCTGCTGCCCTCTGTTTTATTCTTTGGGAGCGCTATTCATAAAGATGGCCTGGTGCTGGCGTTGGTTGCTGTTATTGTATTTAATGTTTGGCGATCATTACAAGATCGTTTTGCTTTTAAAAGAGTGATTTTTATTTTCCTTTCGCTGTTGCTGTTGTTCTTTTTCAGAAATTTTGTGTTGATGGCTTTGCTTCCTGCAATGGCAGCATGGATATTGGCGGAGAAGAGAAAATTGTCAGCCGCAAAAACATTCGCCGTGATCTATGCCGCAACACTGCTTTTGTTTTTCACCATTCAATATATATTGCCCAGGGTAAACCTGCCACAATATATGGTGGAGAAGCAGGCAGACTTTTTTAAACTTGAAAAAGGCAACACTACTATCCAGCTTGATACACTTAATGCTGAACCGGGGAGTTTTCTTTCCGTTGCACCACAGGCAATACAGCATGGTTTGCTCCGCCCTTTTATTACGGATGTAAAATTGTCAAAAATAATGCTGCCTTTAAGTATTGAATTAGTTTTTTATGAAATATTGATCTTGCTTTTCTTCGTTTTCAGGTTAAAAGGCTTTTCCTTCAACCGGCCTTTTGTTCTTTTCTGCCTGCTTTTTGGGCTTTCGCTTTGCTTGATAATTGGATATACCGTGCCTGTAATAGGGGCCATTGTAAGATACCGCTCTGTTTATTTACCTTTTATTACAGCTCCTTTTATTTTAGGAATTGATTGGAACAGGCTGGCAACGTTTGCATACATTAAAAAATAAAAGCACATTTACTTTTTCCACGAATTTTGCCCATTTATTTGATTTTTCATTAACCAGAATGATTTATTCTGATATTTTATCCTATTTTGTGTCCTTAAAATTATTGAAATATGCAATCATTACGTTTTAAGGCTATTGACAATTTAGAGTCTGCAAGGGAAGTTGATGTGAAAGGACCAGCAAAGATCACCGCTATTTTTGGTGAAAATGTTTTCTCATTAAAAGTGGCCCGCCAGTATTTAAGCGACGAAGCTTATAAAAGCCTGGCCGGTTCCATTAAAAATTCCAAAAAGATCGATCGTGCCATGGGTGGGCAAATTGCCAACGGTTTAAGGGCATGGGCCGAAAGCAAAGGTGTTACACATTATACGCACTGGTTTCAGCCGCTTACAGATCTTTCTGCAGAAAAACATGATTCATTCTTTACTTTAAAAGGCGATGGCACACCCATTGAAGAATTTGAAGGTGCTGCTTTGATACAACAGGAACCAGATGCTTCTTCTTTTCCTTCCGGTGGGTTAAGGGCAACTTTTGAAGCCCGTGGTTATACTGGGTGGGATCCTTCTTCTCCTCCATTTATTATGGAAGTAGGCGCTGGCAAAACACTTTGTATCCCTACCATTTTTGTTTCTTATACAGGCGAATCACTGGATGCTAAAACACCATTAATAAAAGCATTAGTGGCATTAGATAAAGCAGCTGTGGATGTATGCCAGTACTTTGATAAAAACGTAACTAAAGTAACTGCCACCCTTGGTTGGGAGCAGGAATATTTTGTAATAGACGCAGGGTTGGCAAATGCCCGTCCTGATATTACTATGACAGGGCGTACTGTATTTGGACATGCACCTGCAAGAGGCCAGCAACTGGAAGATCACTACTTTGGTGCCATACCAGAAAGAGTGTACGCTTACATGAGGGATTTTGAAAACGAATCGTACAAACTGGGTATTCCTTTGCGTACAAGGCATAATGAGGTGGCGCCATCACAATTTGAATGTGCTCCCATTTTTGAAGAAGCAAACCTTGCTGTTGACCACAATACCTTATTGATGGACGTAATGACAAGGGTGGCAAAGCGCCACGGCTTAAAAGTGTTACTGCATGAAAAACCATTTGCCGGTATTAACGGTAGTGGTAAGCATAATAACTGGAGTATTGCTACAGATACTGGTGTTAACTTATTGGCACCAGGCAAAACACCAAAAACCAATTTGATGTTCTTAACGTTCTTCGTTAACACGATCAAAGCGGTACATGATTATTCTGAATTATTAAGGGCATCTATCGCCAGTGCAGGTAATGATCACCGTTTGGGTGCTAATGAAGCGCCGCCTGCCATCATCTCTATCTTTATTGGTAAATACCTTACCGATGTATTGAACCAGGTGGAAAGCAGGGTGGGAGATAAGTTTGATGAACAGGACGAAGCAATGCTGAAACTGGATATTCATAAAACTATTCCTGAACTGATGCTGGATAACACAGACAGGAACCGTACTTCTCCATTTGCATTTACCGGTAATAAGTTTGAATTCCGTGCCGTAGGTTCTGCTGCTAACTGTGCTAATGCCATGACGGTGTTGAACACGATTGTTGCAGAAACATTAAAGACATTCAAAAAAGATGTGGATGCTTTAATTGAAAAAGGCGACAAAAAAGAGATCGCTATTATGCAGACCATTCAAAAATATATTGTTGAAAGCAAAAAAGTATTGTTTGAAGGTGATGGCTACAGCGAAGAATGGGCAAATGAAGCTGCCAAAAGAGGCTTGCCAAATGTAAAAACCACGCCATTGGCATTAGATGCTTATGTTGGAAACAAGGCTACGCACCTGTTTGAAAGCAACGAAGTTTATAACCATGCAGAGCTGGAAGCAAGGCATGAAATTATGCTGGAAGCTTACATTAAAAAAGTACAGATAGAAGCAAGGGTAATTGGTGACTTAGCTTATAA
>JAZKGV010000146.1:15504-22580 GCA_040385725.1 Bacteroidota bacterium
AAGCAAGGATAATGGGAGAACTGGCTACTTCAGTTATTCTTCCATCAGCAGTTAAATACCAGAATGTACTGATAGAAAATATCAAAGGGCTTAAAGATGCCGGGCTTGATGAAAGCGGCTACGGAAGCCAGTTAGCTATTGTTAAAGATATCAGCACACACATAACTGCAATGGGTGCCGGTGTAAAAGCGATGATCGAAGCAAGGAAAAAAGCCAACGATATCAGCGACACCCGTGAAAAAGCCATTGCTTACTGCGATGAAGTAAAGGGCAAGTACTTTGATGAAATACGCTATCATGTAGATAAGCTGGAACTGGTATTGGATGATACTTACTGGATGTTGCCTAAGTACAGGGAAATGCTGTTCCTTAGATAAGATAAATTGTATTTAGTCGTACTGATGTCTTAATACTAAATACTAAAAATAGCTGGCAAGCAATCGTAAAATTCCCGGTTCACTTTGTGGCCGGGTTTTTTTATTGTTGCATTACAGTAGCTTTCAATTTGCCTTTCAAAAAAATTAAAACTGCCCTTCATTTAATAACAACACATAAGGGATTATTACTTTATTCCAGTCGGCGCCATACAATCTTTGGGCTTCGCTTTTTGCCAATGAATAAAAGCTATCCCATTGCGCTGGTGGTATGGTCTGGCATCCTTCGCTGCTGGTTGTTGTAAAGCCACCCTTGTGAATATTAATACCGAAATTGCCTGTCTCTTCAATCGTTCCGTCACGTATCACCGTTACTTTACCTAACCGCTGGCATATTGCAGGGTATTGCGATCGCCGGCCCCTGTGCGTATCAAATTTATGAGCATGGTAAATGCCGGGTTTTAAAACAGCAATGCCTGTTCTTGTAACACTTGGGTCTGTATTGGCATTAAATGAAACAGTGGCATTGGGGGTATCAATAAATATTGCATCATCATAAATGCCACGGTCATTTTTCAGGCGCTTGCCCATTGTATTCATATAATATCCACGGATACCAACTAATACCAATGGATGTTTGCTCCTGTTGATGTTGAATGAAGAAATAGCTTCTCTCAGGCTTGTTGATGAAAGACGTGGTTTTGCTGAAGGCAACATGGCTTTTAATTTTTGATGAAGTAAGAGTCAGACCAGCCAATGGAAAGATTACTGGTTTTATAAATGTAAAACCTTTTATATATTTTTCCAAGGAGGTATTGGGGCCGTTTTATACCAAATAAAAAACCTGCAGGTTTTCACCTGCAGGCTGTAGCAATTGGTTTTGAAAACGGCTTTATTTATTTGCAATAACTATATTAATCAGTGTTTTCTTTTTATCCGGCCCGGTAACTTCCAACTGGTGAGCACCGCTTGTAATATAAGCAGGGTAGTTGATCTGTTCTGTTGAAGCGGATTTGGTATGTTGTAATTTCATATTCATCATCACTTGTCCGCCGGCGGTTAACAGTCTTACAGCATACACTCCTCCAGGCATAGCCGCATTCATTTTAAGACCAATGGTATTGTTTGTAACCGGGTTGGGATACACATACATTTCTGTTTTGTTCTTCGCTACTTTTATTTTTACTGCATCGCTGTAATCATCTACATCGTAAGCACTGCTGATGGCTTTAATGCGGTAATAATAAATACCCGGCGCAGGATCAACATCGGTGCTGCTGTAACTATTCAATACCTCCTTGCTTTCTTTAGCTGTTGTTTCTGCTACTTTTATAAAGTTGGTACCGTCTGCCGAACGTTCCACTTCATAGCGGTCAATGGCAGCTTCATTGTCGTTGTCCCAGTTAACAACAACATCTGTTGATACTACATTCGCATTGATGTTGTTAAACCTTGTAATTCTTTTGAAGGTAATAAAGAACCTGTTGGCAGCAGATGAAGCAGCATTGGCAGTCACGTTAAAATCCACCACGGTACTTCCGTTCATATTCAGTGGAGTAGCAGTTTTTAAATACCTGTCTTCAAGATAGGCAACCCTGTTACGCTGGCGCAATATATTGTTTAGCTTAATGTTGAACCTGTAGTGAAACTGTCTTGCACGGTTAAGGCTGAAGAAAATAGTATCTGTTGGCTGAACAAATGGCCTGCGTTCAAGCATATAATATTTGTTGCCATTCTTTATGCTGAAAGTTTCATTTACGTTAGTGAATTTCACTGCATCCATCTGATCTTCTCCCATTATATACAAATCATTGTATTGTGCCAGCACACCATCAGCCAGGTTATCGCTTCCATCTGGATTTACTATGTGCAGGTTTGCAATTAAAGAAGATGCAGGAGTAACAGGCCTGAATAAAGTAAGATTATTTGCAGCAGACTTTGCGCCTTCACCAAAAGTTAAGGTAGGAGAGCCTCCGGTTGTTTGCACCAAAAATGCCTGCTTTGATTGAATGATCTGTGTTTGTGTTGTAGTGCCAGCACCAACAGGAACTGTGATAGAGAGGCCTGAAGTAAAGTCAACAATTGCATAGCCACCCACACCATTAGCACCATTCAAATTAGGATCCCATGCCCAGAATTTATTTGCAATACCATTTCTTGAAAGGCTTGCAAAATCAACCGGGGAAGCATAAGGGTTGCCTATTAAAGTGTAACTATGAGTACCAATGGTTGGGTTGCAAGGGAATACATAATTCTGTATTTGTATTTTACCTGTATCTCTTAACACCGTAGCATTGCCGTTAATAGCAGGATTAAATGGTTGTAGATTATTGGTTGTTCTGTCTCCCCTTACAAACATAAAGTAGCCAACATTATCTGGCGTTCCTGCAACACCTGCAACACCCGAAATAAGGTTTGTTCCTTTGGTATCGCCTATACCATCATAAGCACTGGTAGCTTGGTTAAATGATTTTAGTGAATAATTATGTTGGGGTGATACATCTAATCCATTGCCGGCAGTTTCACCCGGGCCTGTAATATAAGTGCCGTTACCATCGATAGTATTGTTACCACCACCCTGCCATGAGTTAAAGAATGTTTTAGAGGCATCTACGGTAACCGGTGCCGTTATTAACCGCCATGCCCTGTTACCGGGGAAATACCTTTCTATTACAAACTTACCAGCACCATATGTAATGGTTGCTGTGGCGGATACAGGCGCTACTCTTGCTGTTTTCCCAACTGTTGATTTTAATGTAAGATAGTTGCCGCCCACTGCCAGTTGAATATCATTGCTTAGTGTCAAATCACTTTCAACATCTGTATTGCCCGATAAAGATTTAGTGCCGGTATTTGAAAGCGTAAGATTATCGTAAGTGGCACCTGTGCTTGCACCTGCGGTAAATGCAGCGATACTTTGAGTGCCGCTTCCATTGTAATTAACAATACTGCCATTGGTAAAGGAATATGTATTTGCCCCTTTGGTAAAGGTGCCGGCTACCCCAACAGTGCCTGCAGACATTGTACGGTTTCCTGTGGAAGAAGAAGTAAGGTTATAATAATTTTCTGCGGCAACAGTTTGAAGAGCAGCGCCTGTGTAATTGATAGTACCTGTTCCGGCAATAAAAGCAGCAGCACCCACACTGTTTGTCCAGCTACCACTAAGGTTGATTTGCCCACCATTTGTCATATCAATTTTTGCAGTGCCAAGGGCATTGATGCTTAAGTTGCCACCTACATTTAAAACAGCATTTGCCTGTAGCCTTAGTGAATCATATATGGCAATATTGTTTGCGCTTGCAATGCCGCCAAAGGCAGTGGCAAATGTTGAAAGTGGGTCAATTTCTGCAATAGGCGTACTGGCAGGGATTGTTACATTGGTAGCGCTGGTTGGTATTACACCACCGCCCCAGTTAGAACATTGAAACCAATCGCTGTTATCTGTGCCGGCCCATGTGCCTGCAACACCACCGGGAATAGTAATAGAAACAGTACCACTTGCAGTACATCCATCAGCATCAGTTATTGTGGCTGTATAAACCTGGGCTCCCGGAGGATTGGCCACAGGATTTGAAATAGTGGTGCTACTTAAATTCATTCCGGGTGACCATACATAACTCACCACACCTTGTGTATTGGAAGTAACAACAGATATTGTTGAATTAGTATTAGGACATGATTGTATTGTATTGTTAGTAACAGAAGGCATAGGGCTTGTTACACCTGACCCAATGGTATATCCAGTAAGCGAAAGGCTGTCAATGGCCCAGTTTTCATTAATGCGGTTATTCGTTGCCGTCATTCTAAAACGGAACTGGGTAGAACCTGTTGGTAAAGTAACTGAGAATTTACTGTTGGCATCAGGCTTATTATAACTGGCATTTGCATTGTATGCAAGCGAAGTTATTGGTGTGGTAAAAGGAATGAGATAGTCACTATTGCCATTATATGTGAGCGTCTTGCTCCACACGCTACCACCATCAAGGCTTATTTCGATCACAAGGTCATCGCTATTATCAACACCAGCGCCATTGTTTCCATTCGGGCTGGCCGGATCGCCAAGGGAAGCCACTTTAAAAACAAAAGTGGCATAGTCATAAGAGGCAGCGATTGCCTGATTTGCAAACGTAATGGTATTGGTCGATCTTCTTGAGTTGGCTCCACTGGAACCGTTATCTACAGAAAAAGCTTTTACCAATGTTTTATTGCCACCCAGGGTTTTTACTGTAACAATATCAGTTCCTGTTCCAGAGCCTGAATATGTTGGGGTACCAACTGTATAAGCCCATGTGGTACCAGCTTCAAAAGTTTCTGCTGCAATAACAGTAGCAGTCGGTGAACCACCAGGCGATGTTACATTAAATGTATTACTTGTAACATTAGGGAAACCAGCAGCAAAAGCTCTTAGCTGTGCACCGGTTTGGGCACTTCTTGTAAATACAATATTATTAAACACTGCTATTCCGCCCACAGCATTTACAGATTGTGTGGTATATCCACAACCGGTAAAAACAGAAAGCGTAACCGTTCCGGTGTAGCCGGCTCCGGTAGTATTATCAGCACATTTAGCCCTTACCAGTACAGGCGACATTATTGCATCCTGTGCAACATCAACAGGCTGTGTTACAAATTCAATAGCCGTAGGCGAAGAACACAAAAGCCGCATGTTGCCATAAAACTGGAACTCGTTTATACTAAACGTACCACCTGCTGCGCTAGCGCCATAGCCATATATCCTGAATGTAATAGGGTTGGTAATATTTTGAAATGCAGCCCCGGTAAGGCTGGTAGTAGCTCCACCGGCTCCTGTAACATGCGTTAAAGTAGCAAGGTCAGATGCATATGAATTAGTGCTTGTCCGTATAGAAATACCTGTTGGGCCGGTAGCTGATGTCTGGTCTGTATAAACAAAACTTGTAAAGTCTATCGCATAGCCTGCATCAGGCGTAAGCGTAAATTCAAAATATTTTGCTGTATTAATGCTTGCAGTGGTTTCCCAGCCGCTGGCACTAAACCTGTTTGCCGCAGCAGAGGCAGCTACTCCTGCTGAATAACTGATACCGGAAACTGAAAGGTTGCCATTAACCACCTGGCCAGCTGTATAAGGATTTGCACTGCTGGGGTTTGCATCTGTGATTGTATTAGTCCATATTCCAACACCACCTGCAGTAAGCACACTTATACCAGCACTGGAAACAGTGGTACATCCTCCAGAGGTAATTGAATAACGTATAACGGCTATTCCTCCCGGGGCTACACCCGTAATAGCGCCACCTGCTGTAATAGAGGCAACCAATGTATTGCTGCTGCTCCATGTGCCGCCGGGTGTGATACAACTGGCAGTGGCACCTCCGGGCAAAATAATAGTGGTGCTGGGAGCTATTGTAACATCAGCCACTACAGGTGCTGTATTGATCGTAACTGATGTGGTAGTGGTTTGTGTCGGGCATCCACCAACAGAAGCCATTGAATAAGTTACAGTATAGGTACCGGGTGTACTGCTGAATATTGAAATTTCACCTGTAGAGGCATTGATAGTAAGGCCTGCCGGGGAAACAGTGTAAGTGCCACCGGTAGTACCTGTTCTTGTTACAGGTTTATTCGTAAAATCGTTGCTGCAGAATGGCGAACCTGTATAAGATATCGTTGCTGTTGGTGCCTGTGTTATACTTAATGATGTGGCGGTGGTTTGCAACGGGCAACCTCCTGCAGCAGGCATTGTATAAGTTACATTGTATGTTCCTGCCGTGCTAAGCGTTGGCGTTATGGCTCCTGTGCCACTGTTTATTGAAAGCCCTGCGGTAGAACTATACGAGCCGCCTGCTGTGCCTGTCCTTGTAACAGATTGTATTGCACTGTTACTACAGAAAGGAGAAGTAGTATAGCTGATAGTTGCAGCAGGCAAAGCTGTAACGGTTACCGAAGTAGTAGTGTTTTGTGAAGGGCAGGTTCCCACGCCTGGCATTGCATAAGTAACAATATAAGTAGCGGGAGTGCTGCTTGAAGGCGTTATATTACCTGTTGCAGCATCTATGGTTAAACCAGCTGTTGATGAGAATGTGCCACCAGTGGTTCCCGTTAGTGTTACAGTTTGTATGCCTGCAGTAGCACAGAATGGCGAAGCTGTATAGGAAATAGTGGCAGAAGGGAAACCGCCGATTATAAAATCTGTTCCTGTATTAGAGCCGGTGCTGTTTGGATTGGTGCTCACTACCCTTATCCTGAAACCTGTACCGCCTGCTATACCAGAAGGTATAGTAGCTGATATAGACTGTGTACCACTTGCATCAGAATTTACTGTTCCTATATTGGTTGGTGCAGCAAAGGAGCCACTTCCATCAGAAAGTTGTGCTGTAAATACTGCTGTACCAGCACCAAAGTTTGCTGCCGGAGAATAGGTAAAATCAACTGTAACAGGGTTATTGATATTATTACAGAATGGCCCATAGCTTGCTGCTGTGGTAACAATGCTGTTGTTGGTTACATTCACCTGCACCTCGTTGCTGGTAACAGGGGCACCACCGCAAGGGGTTGCAGGATAAACGGTTTCGCAAACAATATAATAAGTGCCGGTTAAAGCAAAGTTGGGGATCTGAGTTGAGCCTGTACCAAGATTAGTAGGGTATGGGCCACCGGGAGTAATGCCATATTTCCATTGGCGGCTTACCGGCACATCTCCTTCCGTTACAGTTAAAGTAGTAC
>JAZKGV010000147.1:0-14332 GCA_040385725.1 Bacteroidota bacterium
AGGGGCTTTTGATTGCTTTAAGGAATATACAAGGGCTCAATACTTTTACCAGGCACCCGGCGATGCAGTGGCGCTTGACAAAATAATAAAGTTTGGCAATGTTTACCAGGCACAGAGCGCCAACACCAGCAATACACTGTTTGGTGATTTGCAAATGCCCGATATTGTGCCACCCAAAATTTTACCTTGTGCACCGTGGCAGTTAGTACAGCAACTGGATTATGAAAAAGATGTTACAGGCATGTACATGAGCGGCCATCCGCTGGATAACTTTAAGTTTGAGATGAAGTATTACAACATCACTCCGTTGGCTGATTACAATGAATTTAAAGCAGCGATAAATACATTCCCTAATCCTGCCAGGTCGTTCCGTGTGGCAGGTTTGGTTGTTGATGGACAACACCGCACTACTAAAACAGGAAAACCATTTGGTGTACTTACCATTGAAGATTACACCGGCAAAAGTGAATTTATGTTGTGGAGCGAAGATTATGTGAAGTATAATAATTATTTAGAGAAAGGAATGATCGTATTGGTGGAAGGTGGATTTAAAACTAGATACAACAGCGACCAATATGAATTCAGGTTATCAAAAATCCATTTGCTTGATACAGTGAAAACAATGCTTACAAAACAGGTAACAGTGGATGTGCCCCCGCAATCTGTGGATGAACAGTTTGTCAACTTTGTGGAAGCTAACCTTAAAGCAAATCCCGGCAGCACACAATTCAAAGTAAATATCAGTGATGCAAGAAATAATTACAAAGTAGGCATGTACACGTTAGGCAAAGGCTTTACTATGAATGATGAAATGGCGGTGTTTTTAAACGAAAACCCCGATGTGGAAGTGAGCGTGGTGGCAGGCTAATTCCTGTATTATTGCAACACAAAGCCCTGCTTTGTACTATTATCATTTGTTTGCACCTGCAGCCAGTAAAATCCTTTTGCTTCCGAAGAAAGATCTATCGAAACTGGTGTGCCATAAACTGCATTGATCTCTTTACTAAAAACCTTTATCCCCATTACATTATGGATAGTGATTTTTACGGGTCCGTTGTAAGCATTCAATCCAAGCATAACCCTGCCTGTAGAAGGATTTGGATATACAGTAACAGGCCTGCCGTCATCCGTTTTTACAGTAGTTACAGATGAATAACATTTTTCGTTTAGCTTAGTAATTAAAGCTACACTATAGCGATAAGTAATACCAGCCATTGCGCTATTATCGGTATAAGCATAATTAAAATCACCGGTTGCCGGAATAGATGCGATGGTTGTAAAATCATTGTTGCCAAAAGACCGCATTATCTCATAACGATCTACCGCAGATTCATCATTGATATGCCAATCAATAGCTACCTTTTTATTTGCATTGATACTGCTGGTAAGTGTATGTGATGTACGGATATTGCTTCGGTTGCATGGATTGCGGCAGGCGCTTGCACTAAGCACAGCATCATTCATTATTATCCGGGCAGCTTCCTCATAAGTAGGCCTTTTTAAAAAACAGGTAATTGGGTTCACCATACCCGCTCTTATATTCTTTATACTGTTGCCCTCAATAGTATTGGCCAAGGTATAATCCCCATTATCCGGGTCAACAAAAATTGCTTTGAGGCCACGGGGATCATTACGCAGGTCGAAAAACAAACTGTTATTATCCTGTCCGCTCTGTAGTTTCCAATCTTCAAAACTTCCCAATTCAAAACGGCCATGATTGGTGGTTCTGTTGCTTACCATCCATTGCAACCCATCACCTCTTACGAGTATATATACATTGTTGCGCCAAATATGCCCACCTGAACCAGCTCCATTATCAGTGTTAGCTGTTGCTGCCACTACATAATTACCTGGTGCCACATCGCATATAAAAATATTACCCGTAGCGTTTAGATAACTGTTGCTGCTACCGCTGCCTGCAAACAGGTAGCCTGCAAAGGAAGAAGTAGTTATTGGATGCTGATTTTTGAAATGAACAATGTTGTTATATACAACCAGCCTGTTTGCCTCTGACATGCAGATGCCACTACCCCGCTGTCCATTTCGTACATTGCTTATCCTGATATAATTATTGTTCACCGTTGCAGATAGATCAATAGCAGGAAAGCCTATACCTGTTCTTACATCTTTAAATACACAATTTTTTATTGATGCATACCTTGCCCAGGGGAAATTATAACCATTAGGATATTTATCGCTGTACACATTTGTAAGAATAGCCGAATCTGTATCAAGGCTTTCCATAAAAGAAACGGCTTCGGCGGTATCGGCAAAAGCGATAACATTATCAAGTTCAAGGGCACCAAAATTTGATCCACTACTCTTATGGGTGTACATCGGGTATTTAATATCCATAAAAATGGAATTACGAATAGTGTTGTGTCGCCTGAACCCCTGTATATCGTAAAACACCACCGCAAATCCGTTGGTATTAGCCGGGCCAGGCAAAAAAAGTGAGTTGTTGATAGTGGCGCCTCTTAACCCCAAATGATGTATGCCTGCACCGGGCCCAAATATCATCCTGTTAAAAGTTGAATTTGCCCCGGCCGGTATCATACCATTGCCTGCACCGTAGCCTGTAATCCACAGCTTTTCGAAATAATTATTCTCCTGGGAAGTACTGTTAATGGCCCAATCCCTTGTACATACTTCGTAGCGGTACCTGCTATGTTGATTAGGTGAAAAGCCATCCGTGGTATGAATATAAACTTCTACTGAATCAGGATCAGTTACTGGTGGCTGATAAAAACTGCCAGGAGTGGAAGACAAAGTAACAGGCGAAGACACAAACTTAAGCATACGTCTCGCCGTTATGGGCGCTGTGGCTTCAAGTTGCCGGTCGATTTCAAAAACATATACATAGCTGTAGCCTCCAATCACATTGATACCATACCCTCTGAAGCCATTTACTGTAATCAACTGGCGGTACACATTATTACTTTGCGGCTGCCAGCCAGTGTTATAATCCTGTGAACCCTTTAATAAGGCAAAATTTTTCCCACCATTTGGAAAATAAGTGGATGCATTTACAGGATAACCAGGGTAAAAAGTTTCGTTGAATACATCTCCGCTCCGGAACCCAATTTTTAAACACTGCCCCGGTAAAAGCGAAGCAGCGGATATAGCAGTGTTTACTCCAGCTATTGTACGCTTTGGTGCAGACGCTGTACCTGTGCCGGCATCATTACCTGCATTACTTATATAGTAATCATAAGCTTGCTGCCCCTGCACATTGCCTGCAAGGCCAAATACACTTATAATAAAAAAAATAATTTTCATCTGCTGTTAAATGATTTCTCAGTCAGGTCATTGACAATCGTAAAATTTTATTGGAAAGTGCAGCTTTCTAATGAAATAAGGTGGCGGATCAATATAAGATGAGGGACAAATATAATGCATTCAGGTTAAAAATAATCAATGGAAGCACATGGTAAGCATCAGTTGGGCAAAGGATTTATGATGAAGATGAGTTGTCATATTTTTCAATAAATCCTGTTATGAAAATAAGTGGGATAACCCGTAAAACCACAAAACTCCAGGTCAAGATTCTCTTTTCCCTGGAGTTTTATATTTGCTTTAATTTTTATTTGGCTTAATGTCATCCAGCCATTGCATAGCTGGCAGTTAATCTTGTTTATTCATAAACCAATAGCCGCCATTGTAATCATTTGTTCCAGTTCCCCAGGTGCCATCCAGCTTACCAATAGTCTTATCAAAATTTGCTATTATAGAAAAAGTGCCGGTGGCAGGTGGTAAAAGAGTGTAGGTGCCGGTGATGGCAGTATTATTAGCATAAAAAGCCCAGGTGCCTTCACCTGTTTTTTGTCCACTCTCATTAATACGTTCCAGTACACCACCTGCTTTTATCTTAAACCCATAATGATTATCAAAAGGGCCACTGAGAACCGATGATTTACCTTCCCAGTTTCCCTCGATAGAAATAACCGGTTTAACAACATTGTCTTTTTTGCAGGAAGCAAAAAGAAACAGCGAAAAAATTGCTGCGAAGAAAATTGTTTTGTTTTGCATGACTGATAAATTATAAATGAAAAAAAAATCTTTACTCAATGAAAGTAAGACAGCGTAGTGTTCTGTAGCAAAATAATTAGCAGGCGTTATTGATTATTGAGTTAACGGTAGGATGCTAAGAAAACAGGCATTGTTTGGGAACTTCCTGGTCATGGGGAAGTAATGCCTTACATAAAAAATCTTTGCAGTTGCTTATCTGAGTAATCATTTACAATACAAATAACATTGGGGTAATGCTCAAATTCTTCAGCTGTATGCATTGTGGTAAGCACCACAGTTTGCATCCCGGCATTAAGGGCTGTCTCTACACCTTTTGGTGAATCTTCAAATACAATACAATCTTGTGGAGATACATTTAAAAGCGAAGCACATTTTAAAAATGTTTCAGGGTCAGGTTTACTGACTGTTACATCTTCAGCACTTACTATAGAAGTAAAATATCTACGGATGTTCAATCCATCCAGAATAAAATCAACATTAAATTTTATAGCTGCCGTACCAAGCCCGATAGCAATATTATTTTCAAACGCTTTCTCTAAAAAAGAATCCAGCCCATTGATCAGTTTCATCTCACCTCTATACAATTGCTGGTAGCGTTTTTCTTTTTCCACTTCCAAAGCATCTTTCTCTGCATCGGTAAACCTGCCGGGAAAGATCCTTTCCAAAATCTCTCCGTTCTTTCCATACAACTGTTCTTTACTTTGCTCCAGTGTATGTGCTGCACCCAATTCATTAAACAGCTGGTTCCATATTTTAATATGCCAGGGCATATCATCAATGATGGTTCCATTCATGTCGAATATAAAACCCTTTGCCTGCATATAATTATGAAATAAGCTGCTGGTATTTGCCAAGCAGGTTTGAGAAAGCTTTTGATCTCATCAACACAGTTTGAAATAAAATAATACCGGCAATGGCACAAATGATACCGGCTAAAACATCCAGTACGTAATGATGGCTTGTGTACACTGCCGCAAACCAAATGCCTACCATCACTGTTACAAAAATGATACTCATTGCCAGCCCTACCCTTTTCTTCAATCCATAATAAAAAACAATTAATGGATAAGAAGAATGCAGTGAAGGCATAGCCGCAAATACATTGGAGCCCTTTGCATACAGGTTCTTAAAAATATTTATCCCAAAAAAATCATCGAAACGAATCAAGCCTGCAGTATTACCGGGAGTGCCTGCTATAAAACCATTGCCATTCTGCTGTATATACCATGGTGGTGCTGCAGGATAAGTGTAATAAATAACAAAGCCAAGAAAGTTTACCAGTACAAAAGTGAGGGAGAACTGCAGGAATAAACTTTTGTTTTTGAAAAACAACCAGGCAGCAAAAGCAAGTGGCACCGGTATCCAGCACAAATAAAAAATACCACAAAGCACATCAAGAAAATTATTTTGATGTGCAATCCAGAATTCGTTGGGTGTTACCGTACCGTTAGCAGCAGCCATTCCAAACAAAGATTTTTCAGCACTATACAGATCCTCTATGTGCACAGTATTGAACTTATAATTTGGGAAAGCCTTCATGTAATCGAAAATGATCCAATACACAATGAAAATGGAAAACCCAAGAATAAATTTCCTGGTGGAAGAAGAAGTAAAATATAAAACATTGAAGAGTGCCGCTAAAAACAACTGGTCTGTTTTAAAACCCACCAGCAGGTAAGAAAGCAACAGGTAAGAAATGGTAACAGCAGCGGCGGCCACTATATTTTTGGGAGAATAAAAAAAAGGTATGCTGCTGCTATTCATCAATCGTTTCAGCTTTTATCGTTTCAGCTTTTGGGGGAAATTGGGAACGCAGAATTTCATCCCATAAAGACGAACTAACACCAAACCCTTTTTCAGGATTTTGATAATGATGGAGCATATGATGCTGCTTTATCCTTTTCATAATGCCCGATTTAAAATTGTAATGGTGCATGGCATAATGAAGCATATCATATATTAAATAGCCCAATAAAAAACCGGGAAAGAATGCAAACAGGTTTGTTTGTGTAAAAAGTAACGAGAACAAAAAGTAAAACAATGTTGCCAGAGGTATACTTGCAGATGGTGGCATTACCAGTCTTTTCTTATCCCGTGGATAATCGTGGTGTACCCCATGAAAAATAAAATGTATCCGCTGGCCCCAATCACTAGTGGGATGGTAATGAAAAATAAACCGGTGCAGCAAATATTCAGTAGCCGTCCACACAGCAAGACCAATGGCAAAGTACAAAGCAAAACTGCCAATGCTTATACCATTAGAAAAAGCAAGATAACAGAACACCGCAATAACAGGCACAAAAATGAACAGTGGAACTAAGAAATGAACCTTTGAAAGTATTTCCATCCAGCCGCTCTTAAACAGCCTTGTGGATTCTTCGCTATTAGATATGTAATTCTTTGGCATTGTATGTAAAACAATAAAATGTGATTGTATCGCTATCAGCCAATTGCAAATTTACAACGATTAGCATTTTGCACTGGCATTTTATTTCCTTTCCAGTTCGTTATTTGCATGTAGCAGCCTTTTAATAGCTGTAATATTGGTAAGAATTGCCATAATGGTAAGCGGCAATGTAAAAATGGTCATTGTTTCAAACACATGCCAGCGGAAAAAAGGCACATATAGTTTATAGTCGCCGCCAATAAAATGGCTTGCCACTCCGCAGGCAATAGCAGAAATGCCCGTAAGCACCACCCTTTCGGGCCGCTGCATTACCCCTCCCTTGTTTTCTATGCCCAATCCTTCACTACGTGCCCTTGTGTAACTTACCATCATACTACCCATCATGGCAATAAATGCAAACAAAGAACTCAAAAAATAATGATGTGATATAAGATAATAGCAAATACCAAGAAACATAAACAGTTCGCTGTAGCGGTCGAGTACCGAATCGAACAACGCCCCAAACTTTGAACTCATATTACCCAGCCTCGCCACCTGTCCATCCAGCATATCAAACAAACCAGCAAATAAAATTAAAGCCCCGGCCCAGCCCACATAACTCAATTCACCACGGTGGCCTTCCTCTGCACCAATGATAAAAACGATCGCCACACCAATATTTAAGATCAACCCTGTAATAGTGACAAGATTAGGCGTAAAGCCGATCTTTATCAAACCCTTTACAAGAGGATTGATAATGCTATAAATCATTTTCTGAAGCTTATCCCTCAGCCGCTCCTTTGCCATCGTTAAATAACAGGTTTTTCAAAAAATTAAAATTCAAACCTAACCCTGGCCCTCAACCCCCAGGTTGTAATATCCGGGTGGTCAAGATACGTTAACCGCTTTATCAAATCGAGCCTTACCAGTTTAAAAATATTTGCCAACCCTACACTTACTTCCACATACGGGCCATTATCAAGCGTATAAGTTTCAGGGAGGAATTTGAAAACATTCGGATTTTTAGAAGGGTTGTTTTCATCTCTTACACTGCCCCATAATAATTTAGCACTGGCTACTTCCCTTAATTTCAACCTGCGTAGCAATGGCACTTTATTTAAAAAGAAACCGTTGAAATGAACATCAAAGTTAACAGCATAGTATTTGTCACTTACAAACTCCAAAAAGTTCATCATGTTGTAAGAGTTTAGCTGGTAACCAAAGCTTTGGTTTGCCCTGTGTACTGTAAGCAATGAAAAAGGCAACTGGCCAAAAACATAACCGCCTTCGGTTGTTACATCTGTAAAACCAAGTTGGCTCATATAAAACCTTTTTTCAGCATACAGGTTAAAATTGTGGTAAGCATAATCGCCATTAAGCAACCCTTTGATACCAGCTATATACCGTAACTTAAAAATGGGATATTTATTAACGATAGGTATACGGTAGCTTTTGCCCTGGTAAAATTGTTCCCCTGGTGCCCAACGTAATTCGCCTGATAATTCTGCAGTTGTTATGCTTCGTACCGTATCCATTACATTGATAGGCTTTACATAGCTGATCGCACCGTTTGGTGGGCCGGCAGGCTCCTGCTCAATATGCTTGAATCCAAATGTGGTTGTAATGTTTTTTCCAAACTCATGTACATAATCAGTTTTAAAAATACGGGTATAGAACCACTTATCATTCTTGCCTCTCTTGAATGATAAAAGGAAATTGTCTTCCTGTACAAATTGCAATTCCTGCCCGGGTATTTTCATATCATACTGGTAACCCACTCTTAAATAATGGAGCGGAAAAGAATAAATTGATTTGTGATTGAAAGAATAAGTAGCGCCGATGCCATACTTGTACCGCTTATCTTTAAAACCATACGCAATATAATTATCAAAATAAACATTACGGCTAAACCTTGGTGTTGACCTGCCACCCAACCTTAGCCTGAAACCTTCCACCGGGTTAAAACTGTAAAAGGTATTGGTATTGCCAATTTCATAATCGCCCAGTACAACATAACCAGTAAACAACCCTGTGATAACAGTCATGAATGTTTTAAACTTCTTTGTATTCTTAAGGCTGTCAATATTGTAATATGCTTTAGCTTCCACATTGGAGAGTGGCGTGTGGCGGCGGGCAATCCAAAAGCTGTCATCCTGTATAGTATTCTCAGCAAATAGTTTTACTTCATCCTTTGCTTTATAAATACTATCAGGAGCAGGTTCGTTAATTTTAAAATCTTTAAACGATACCAGCCTTTCGCCATACATACTTCCCTTACTGCTGTTTATCAATGCAAACTCGGTGAACATATCGCTCTTGATAACATGGTATCTTCCATCAGGGCCTTTTTCAAAATCCTGTTTTATCTGTAGTTCCCTTGTCCAGTTTACGTTGGCCTTTTTACTGATGGTCATTTCAATTTTTTGTATTGAATAATTTCCATCAAGCGTTATAAACATAGTACCACGAAAAATAAGGTCATTTGGATTTTTGGGTGTGAAGTAAAGACGGATGAGTTTTACACTGTCAACAACGGTAGTGTCACGAATATAATAACGGTAAAACGCAGGGCCCATGTCTGCAATAGGGCTTAAAAACTGTTGTTGTAATAAAGGAATATTATTATCGTAGATATTTATATCTGCATACAAAGATTTGATATAAGAACTGATGCCGGCGTTATCTATAAAATCTCCATAGTTCACTTTCTTCTCTCCTAATATTCTTTCCTTTTCTGCCAATGGATCTTTACGATAATATTTTTCAGCAAGGCTTTCTTCAATATAAATGGGCAACAAAGATTTTCCGGGAACAGTGGTGGTATCCACGTTTTCCATTATGAACTTAAAACTCCTGAAGAGTTTGTTCCGCATTATCCTTTCAGGTGTGTTGGCAAGAGAAAGGCCTATTTTTTCATACTGCTGGTATTGAACGTAATCGTAAGCAGTGATGCGGTTCTTCTCCTTATTCTCCAATACTTTGTCTATTAACTCAACAGCAGGGTTATTTTTATTCCGGTATCTCCCCCGGCCTTTTTTAATTACCACTTCTTTTAAAGACGAGTTCATCTCAAGGTCTATATCAATGCTCTGTTCTTCGCCTGCTTTAATTTTTTTGGTTACACTAACATAGCCAACATAGGAAAATATTACGGTGCTGAATTTGCGGTTATTTGTTTCGATAGAATAACTCCCGTTTTCATCACTTGAAACACCTTTGCCATCTTTAAACACAACTGTTACAAAAGGCATGGGCCTTTTTGTAACGGCATCACGGATAAAACCTTTTACAACTGTTGTTTGTGCATTCAGCATAAAAGCATTGGCCACAAGTACAAACACAAGAAGCAGTTGTTTCTTTTTCGGCATTATATAAGCTATACTATTAACGATTCTTAAAAACATAATTTTTTTGTAACGGATAATTATATGCAAACATCACAGTAAGTGATGTAATTAATTTAGCAATAACATAATGGATATTGGTGTAATGTACCAGGATATAATAACCTGTGGCATTTAATACCAGGTTACCAGTCCAGATGATGAAAAACCTTTTTCCTTGCGAATACGCCTGTTCATCACCGGCCTTAAAAACCCAATGCCGGCTGATAAGAAAATTGACTATACCACCTAACACTGTGCCTGATACCCCTGCAGCAAATTCATTCACTTTTATGAATTCTTTCAACACAACAGTAAGCCCGTAATCGCAGGATGTTGCAATTAATGAAGCCATGTTTGCTTTTAAGAAAGTCCTCATTTCAATTTATTATTACAACAAGTGCCGGCAAAAAATAATAAGATGCATAACTATCAATGAATACACACCTGCCAGCACATCATCTCCCATTACGCCCCAACCTTTTGGCAACTTTTCCATTTTTCTAACACCCAAAGGTTTTACAATATCAAAAAACCTGAAGAGTATTAAACTGCTTAACAAAAAGATACTGTTATGCGGCACAAACAAAAGAGCTATTGCCATTCCGGCCACTTCATCAATTACTACTTTGCTGCTGTCTTTTCCCCAAATGCTGTCCAAATTATTCGAACTCCACACGCCAACAACAGTTATTGCTGTGGCTGTTATCACCTGCCAATATCCATTGCTGAAACCAGCAGGTAATAAAAACCATATAATACAGTACGCTATGGCTGCAAACGTGCCTCCTCCTTTTGCATATCCAATGCCTGCAACAGATGCAATGATTTTATGCAGTTGCATATTTTACATCGCTTCTACAAGCTCCTGGTAATAATCAAGGCCAAGATGTGTGATCAAATCTTCACCCATCATGTGGCGTAAAGTATTTTGCAATTTTATCAGTTGCTTAAAAATATCATGCTCCGGCGCTAAGCCTTCCAATACCTGTGGTGATTTGAAGTAGAATGACAACCATTCCTGTATGCCACTCATTTCAGCACGCTTTGCCAGGTCAAGAAACAAAGCCAGATCTAATACAATTGGTGCAGCCAATATAGAGTCACGGCAAAGGAAATTTATTTTAATCTGCATGCCGTAACCTAACCAGCCAAAGATGTCAATGTTATCCCAGCTTTCTTTGTTATCACCATGAGGAGGATAATAATTGATCCTTACTTTATGATATAACTCACCATATAATTCAGGGCTTGATTCTGGTTTGAAAATTTCATCCAGCACACTTAGTTTACTTACTTCTTTTGTTTTGAAGTTTTCAGGATTGTCAAGCACATAACCATCCCTGTTGCCAAGAATATTTGTGGAGAACCATCCTCTTACACCCAATGCCCTTGCATGCAGGCCCGGGGCTAAAATCGTTTTCATCAAGGTCTGGCCAGTCTTAAAATCTTTTCCGCCGATTGGAGTCTGGGTTTCTTTTGCCAGTTCAATCAATGCAGGAATATCGCAGGTTAAGTTTGGAGCACCATTTGCAAATGGCACACCGCATTTGATAGCTGCATAGGCATAGATCATACTCGGTGCAATACGGTCATCATTATTTCTCAACCCATTTTCAAAAGCTTCGATTGTCATGTGTACATCAGAAACTTCAATATACTTCTCTGTACTTCCACACCAAACCATTACACTCCTGGTGCAATTGTTCAACTCATTAAAATTTTCAATGTCTGCAACCAGCTGCATCGCCAGGTCATATTTGTTAGCACCTTTTTTAACATTGGTACCGTCGAGATTTGCAACATAAGATTTATCAAACACAGCCTTCATTGGTTTGATAGCTTCCAGTTCGGCTTTGATCTGCTTTAACAAACCAGCTTCCAGCACTTTGGCATTCATCGCTGCATCATATACATTGTCTTCATAAATATCCCATCCGCCAAAAACGATCTCGTCTAACTGTGCCAACGGAACAAACTCATTGATCTTCGGGTTCCTGTTTTCTGTTCTTTTTCCAATACGGATATTGCTCATTTGTGTAAGCGAACCTATTGGTTGTGCTATTCCTTTTTTAACTGCTTCCACACCTGCAATAAAAGTGGTAGCCACCGCACCCATGCCGGGAACCAGTATCCCAAGTTTTCCTTTGGCTGGTTTTACATTCTGTTCCATGTTTATTTTCTTTTAATTAAAATTCTTTTTTTATTGCTGCATTGATGAATTGCTTAATTGTTGTTTTGCACTTTTAATCTGAAAGAGCCATCAACCATATAACAATTCAACCATTTAACAATTTACTTCAACCACTTATTCTCCTTGTACCAGTCCACCGTTGCTTTCAACCCCTTTTCCAGGTCAAATTTTGGTTCAAATCCAAGTTCCATTTTCGCTTTACTTATATCACACACCCAATTAATTGCTGCCAGCTCATTTAATTTTTCAATACTTACCGCCCCTGCTTTGTTCATGGATTTATTTACCTTTTCCACTACAAAGAACAATACTTTAATAACGGGCAGTGGCAGGTGAAACCGGACAGCTTTTTTCCCTAATACCTTTTTTATAATATCTGCATAGGCATACCTGGTGTAGGTATTTCCATCGGTGATATTATATTCAGTGTTTCCCCCAGTTTGTTTCAATGCCTTCACTGCTATTTCACCCATATCAGAACCATACACAAAACTCAACTGCTGGTTTATTCTTCCTATATAGGCATCGATCCCTTTGTTAAGCGTTTGGGTTACTATAAAAATATCTTTTTCACGTGGGCCATATATTGCCGTAGGCCTGAAAATAGTGGAGGCAATGTCCAACTTTTTCAAATTGTTTTCAGCGCTCAACTTGCTTTTTCCATAAGCGGTAACTGGCTCAGGCGCCTTATTTTCTGTTATGTTTTCAGCAATGCTTTTTGAAGGCCCTATTGCTGCCAGGCTGCTAATAAAAACAAAACGCCTGATCTTATATTTAGCAGCAACTGTTGCCAGGTTTTGAGTATAAATATTGTTTACCAGGTCATACTCTTTTGCTGAATTTGCCTTTGTAATACCTGCAGCATGTATCACATAATCAAACTGCTTTTCTTCAAATAACTTTTCTAATGCCGTTGCATTATTATAATCAAGCTCTACATAGTTGTTGACGGATAAGTGCTGCAAATGTTTTACGTTACTGCTTTTTCTTACCGCAGCATATACATCATAGCCTTCTTTTACCGCAGCATTTATAATATGATAACCTAAAAAACCACTGGCACCAGTTATCAATACCTTTTCTCTCATATTGCTTTTTCTAAGATCCTGTAACGCTTGTAAACCTTTGCATTCAGTTTTATAAGGCCATTGTTCATCAATTCGTTCTTTTCCAGGATCCATGATGCTTCTCCACCTTTTATTTTCTTTGCCGCTGCCTGTTCAATGATATTTGCATAAAAGCAAGCCTCAATGCCCATCTTCCTGTAGCCTTCGATTACACCAAGCGCCAGCACCCTTACATAATTTATTTTGCTTTTGCCAAGCAATAGTTTAAAAATACCTGTTGGCAACAAACGGCCTCTTTTGATCTTTATCAGGATCTGGTTAATATCAGGAATCGCTAAAGCGAAACCAATAACTTTTCCATTATGTTCAGCAAGCAGGCAAAAATCTTTATCCAGTATCATCTTCAGGTCTTTGGCCAAATACCTGAATTCCTTTTCTGTCATTGGAACAAAGCCTGTATTCTCAGCCCATGCAGTATTATATACTTCCAGGATCTTATCTACATCTGTTTTAAAATCCTTCAGGTTTACATTCCTTATGGTGATATTATTATTATTCAACCTTCTTAATAAAGCATCCTTCAATTGAATGGTGCGTTTATCAACTGTGCTGGTTGGCAGATCATAAGCCAGCAGATCAGTTTGCTTTGCAAAACCTGCTGCTGCCAGCAGATCGGAATAATAAGGTTTGTTATATGGCATCATAGCCACAGGTGGTGTATCATATCCTTCTATCAGTAAACCACACGGTTCATTGGTAGAAGGGCTTACCGGGCCAACCATATTATCAGCACCTTTTTCCTTTAACCACTTTTGAGCTTCGTTTAATAAAAGCTTAGCGACTTCCTTATCATCCACCACATCAAAAAAACCAAAGAACCCGTCTTTTGCATTTTTGAATTTGTTGTGGTTATTGTTCATGATAGCCGCAATCCTTCCCTTTATCGTATCGCCATCATAAGCCAGAAATAACTGCACCTGTGAATGATCGTGAAAAGGATGCTTGCCGGGAGTGAGTAAATCCTTTTGTGCTATATGCAATTCGGGCACATAGTTGCTATCGCTTTTATACAAGTCGTGTGGAAAATCTATAAATGAGGCCAACTCTTTCTTTGAGGAAACCTGCCTTACCTGCATCATGCCTTTACTGCTACTTTTTCGGTGAGCATACTTGGTATCTTCAACTTATAAGCTACTTTCTTAAGCTTTTCTACAGCAAAATCTATCTGCTTAAATGAATGTGTTGCCATCAATGAAAACCTGATCAACGAACT
>JAZKGV010000148.1:0-5058 GCA_040385725.1 Bacteroidota bacterium
CAAGTAAATTACCCAGGGTCCCTTCCGGTTGATTTTTTTCCAACGCCATGCCGGCAACAGCCACCACATCATTCATGCTTTTATTTACACTGTCGGCATAAGGCTTCAGCAGTTCATTGATTTCGCCATTAGCTGGCTGCTTATTATTAATGCGGTAATCTATATACTGAACTGCTGTGGTTTGGTAAGATGTTTTGCAGGCTGCTGCAAAAAATACCAATAAGAAAAGTGAATATTTTACAACCGTTTTACTCATGCAGGCTATGAATTTTAAAGGCGGGCAAGGTAGCCATTTTTATATTGCCAAATCAAAACGAATGGATAAAAATTTTATTACGAATTAGGATTACTTTTACAGCGAAAATAATTTTTTATGAGCTACGAATTAACGGGCAAGTTAGTTGCCAAATACGATGAGGTACAAAGGACTGCTACCTTTAAAACAAGAGAGTTTGCAGTGGAGAAAACAGATGATATTGGTGGCAGAACGGTTACCAACTATGTAAAGTTTCAGTGTGTGCAGGATAAGACTGCCATTGTGGACCGTGTAAATATCGGCGACGATATAAAAGTGTTCTTCAACATTAAGGGTTCTAAATGGGAGAAAGATGGCAAGACAAACTACATTACCAACTTAGATGCCTGGAGAATTGAGCAGGTATTGAAACCGGGTACCGATAAAGCTACTACAGACAATGAATACCTGGAACCGCTTGACACTTTCAGTTCCACGCCTCCCGATGCAATTGATGATCTGCCGTTTTAAAAGATGAAAATAAAAAGAACAGTTTTGGGTTTATTGTTGGTCCTTGGTTTGCATAAAGAAGATTATGCACAAGAGGGTAAACAATATATCGACTCTGTCAACACCTACATAAAGTATGTTGACTCGGTAATTATGGAATCTAGTGTTAACCCTGGATCCGGAATTAGTATTACAAAAACTGAGCGTCATTTTCCAAACCTGCAAAAGGATAGCAGTTCATGTGGCGAAGCGGTGTTGTACAAGGATGATAAAAATAATAACTTATTCAGGCTCTCCTATTCCGGCAGCTGCGATAGCACATTTAAACTACAGGACTACTACTTTGATAAAAACAAAATAGTTTTTATCAGAACACGTAAATCCCCAAACCCAAATGAAATTATAGACCAGTATTACTTTAATGATGTGATAATAAACGAGGCAATAGGCAAATTATACATTAATGAAGGCTATGAAATACTGAAAAAAGTAAGCGATTAATCTTCCGGGATAAAAACCCGGCAATAATATGCAACAAAAAATCTCCCTGAAACTGCTTCCGCATGAAGCAGCCGATGACGCCACAATAAAGAATTTAATAGCCAAAACCACCGGCAAAAAATTGTCTGCCGTTACCGGTTTTCAAATTCATAAAAAATCTATTGACGCAAGAAGCAGAACTATTTGGGTTAATCTTACGCTTAATGCGTTTATAGATGAACCTTTTGAACAAAGACAAGTTCAGTCATTCGATTTTAAAGAGGTAAGCAAGGCGGATAAAAAAGTAATTATTATTGGCGCTGGGCCGGCAGGTTTATTTGCAGCATTACAACTAATAGAGCAAGGCGTTCAGCCCATCATTTTAGAAAGAGGAAAAGATGTAAGGGCAAGAAGAAGAGATCTGGCTGCACTGAACAAAGATGGGATTGTAAACCCTGAAAGTAATTACTGCTTTGGCGAGGGCGGTGCCGGCACTTACAGCGATGGTAAACTATATACAAGAAGCAACAAGCGTGGAGATATTGACAGGATACTAAATCTCTTCGTCCGTTTTGGTGCTGAAGAGAAAATCTTATACGAAGCTCATCCGCATATCGGCACTAATAAGCTGCCGCATATTATCACTGCCATGAGAGAATTGATAATAGATTGCGGCGGGCAGTTTTTATTCAATCAAAAAGTTACGGATCTTATTATTGAAAACGATTCAGTACAATCAGTAAAGACATTAAGCGGCGATATTTTTACTGCTGATGCGGTGATATTGGCAACAGGACATTCTGCCAGGGACATTTTTGAATTACTGCACAGTAAAAATATTTTAATAGAAGCAAAACCTTTTGCTTTGGGAGTGAGGGTGGAACATCCGCAAAATTTAATTGACAATGTACAATACCATTGCGATGCAAGAGGAGAATTTTTACCGCCGGCTTCTTATTCATTAGTAGAACAGGTAAATGGCCGTGGTGTGTTTTCTTTTTGTATGTGCCCCGGCGGTATCATTGCGCCTGCGGCCACAGCACCGGGAGAAGTGGTGGTGAATGGATGGAGCCCCAGCAAAAGAAATAACCCTTATGCAAATAGTGGAATGGTGGTATCTGTGGAAGAGAAAGATGCCTGGAGAGAGTTTAAAAGATTGAGAGGCTTTAAAGGGTTTGAAAATGCAGGCGATTTGGAAAACAGCCCTTTGCTTTTAATGGCATTTCAAAAAATGGTGGAACAGGATTGTTATAAAGCAGGTGGTGGAAAATTTATGGCGCCGGCACAACGCATGGTTGATTTTAGTTTAAAAAATCATTCTTCTTCTTTACCAGGTTGCAGTTACCAGCCGGGTTTGCAATCTTATCAACTCAGCGAAGTATTACCTTCCTTTATTTATGAATGTTTGGCAAAAGGCTTCCAGGCATTTGGAAAAAAAATGAGAGGTTATTTTACAAATGATGCAGTGGTAGTAGCAACAGAAAGCAGAACTTCTTCTCCTGTCCGTATTCCAAGAGATACTGAGACATTGAGACATCCTCAAATAAAAAATTTATACCCTTGCGGTGAAGGTGCTGGGTATGCTGGTGGTATTGTAAGCGCTGCTATGGATGGGGAAAGAGTGGCAAAACAATTAGCTAATGTGCTAATTTGATATTGTGCTGATTGCTTCAAATTCCAGCAGTATCCTTTTCTGAAGAGGTTGGTGTTTGTTTAAAATACTGTTGCCGCTTAAAAAAATAGGTATTGTTTTATCATTTTCAACTATACATTTGCCAATCTAATTTTCTGCACCATGAACATACTTGAACTGCAAAACCTCCGTAATTACTTTGCCACACAAAAAGCAGTTGACGACATCAGTTTCGAAATAAAGCAAGGGAGCATTTTTGGTTTGCTTGGCCCTAATGGCGCCGGCAAGACAACTTTGTTGAGGATGATAACCGGAATTTTTTATCCTGATGAAGGCAGCATTACTTTTAATGGAAGAAAATTTGACCCTATTAATGATGTACGCTATATTGGCTACATGCCCGAAGAAAGAGGCTTGTATAAGAAAATGAAAATCGGGGAACAGGCTTTGTATTTAGCCCAATTGAAAGGGTTGAGCAAAAGTGATGCGATGGCCAGGATAAAAGAGTGGTTTGTAAAATTTGAAATGCAAAGCTGGTGGAATAAAAAAGTAGAAGACCTGAGTAAAGGCATGAGCCAGAAGCTGCAATTTGTAACAACCGTTTTGCATGAACCAAAATTGATCATACTTGACGAGCCATTCAGTGGCCTCGATCCTGTAAATGCCAATCTTATTAAAGATGAAATTTTTAACCTGGCGCAAAAAGGTTGTACTGTTATCTTCAGTACACACAGAATGGAACAGGTGGAAGAAATTTGTGATCACATTGTATTGGTAAATAAAGGGAAGAAAATTTTAGACGGAACCGTAAAGGATATAAAGAACCAGTTTAAAGAAAACATCTTTCAACTCGGTGCAGAAACCAACGCACTCAACCTTGCCACTTTTATTTTTGAAGTGATAAAACACCAGCCAGGCAAACTGTTGCTGAAATTACAACACGACAGCACTCCCAACGATGTACTGAAACATTTCATCAACCAAAACATTGCTATCAATTCATTTAATGAAGTGATGCCTTCCTTAAATGATATATTTATTAAACTGGTAGAAGGTACGCCTGAAGCAAGGCAGTTTGAAAAAGTGCAGTAGATGATTGATTACTAATTATTAATTATTCCCAATTTACAATATGAGCAAGATATTCCTGATAATAAAAAGAGAATACGTAACAAGGGTAAGAAACAAAACATTTTTATTGTCCACCTTTTTGCTGCCGATCGTGATGATCCTTTTCATTTTTGGCAGTGCTTACTTTGCCAGTTCTTCTGGTGAAAAAAATAAAAAGATCGCTGTGGTAAATGATCCCGGCTATTTTAAACAAAATTTAAAGGATGATAAAAAGAGATTGCAATTCGATTTCGCTACAGGTGTTGACAGCAACAATTATAAAACAAAAGGATACGATGCTTTACTGATATTAAGCAGCAACCCGGCGATAAAGAGCTATGTTATCTATTCAGCTAAGCAAATAGGCATTGATACAAAAGAGTCTATTGAAAATAAATTAGACCAGGCATTTGAAAATTCCCAATTACAACAAAAAGGTATCCGTAAAGAGGTACTTGACAGTATCAGTAAAATTTCAAGTGGTGCTTACAATATTGAAAACAGGGTGACTGACGAAAAAGGAAAGTCTCAGCAGGTAAATGCAGCAGTGAATTATGGTGTTGGTTTTGGCAGCGGTATTTTAATTTATATCACCATGTTTATTTTTGGTGCCATGGTTATGAGAGGTGTGATGGAAGAAAAAACAAACCGCATTGCCGAAGTGATGGTGAGCAGTGTAAAACCTTTTGAACTGATGATGGGTAAAATACTGGGTATTGCAGCAGTAGGGTTAACACAACTTTTTTTGTGGGCTGTACTTATCATGATATTATCAACTGCCGCTTCTGCATTTTTATCAAATGAATTGCTCCAACAGGCTGGTGAAGCAGGCAACTCGATCCCTGTAAACAGCAACAACGCAGCCATGGCAGGCAAGTTTGCAGAAATGAGCAAAGCTTTCAGCAGTGTAAACTGGTTGCTGGTCTTAAGTTGTTTTGCTTTTTATTTTCTCGGTGGTTATTTATTCTATGCTTCGTTATTTGCAGCTATTGGCAGTGTTATCAATGAAGACCCACAGGAAGCACAATCATTAATGCTGCCGATCACTATGCCGATCATTTTTGCATTCATCATTTTATCAAGCAATCTC
>JAZKGV010000149.1:0-10894 GCA_040385725.1 Bacteroidota bacterium
AAGAAAAATTAAGCGCTTTACTTTTTAGTAAGTGCACAAAATAAACCGGGCCCCAACGAAGTTGGGGCCCGGTGGTTTATAGACGTTATATTATACTTTATTTCCCTGTTGCACTATCTTTTTTATCAATACAATTTGTCCCAGGTGATAATGAAGATGCTCAATAATTCCAGTAAGGTTCCTGTAATAAGTACCGTATTTTTTATCAGAAAAATCTTCTGCCAGTTTGCTGTCGGGCAATTGTTCAATAAGGTTGGCAAATGCATCTGCATCAGTAAAAGTTTTGTGTAACAATTGCTCCCAGTCTTTCTGCGATGAAATGGCAGGGTGATCAAAACTCTCTGAATCTTTACCAACAAGTGGTAAGCCCTGCAACACTTTTGACTGAACTTGTATATAGTAACCGGTGTGATAGATCAATGTGGCAATAGTATTAGAAGAATGAACGGGTGTAGTTGCCTGCTGCCAGGTTACATCAGCAAGGCTATCTTTAAAGTTTGAAGTTGCCCAGTTTCCTCCAAAGTAAACATCCCTCAAATGTTTTGCTATTTGTGTTGTAATAGTTGGGTTACTCATGCTATTTCAAATATCTTTCTTCCAGTACTTTTTTGTGATGATAGTAATGCCCCACAGTGGTAAAGCCCAGGCTGCTTACTGATACAGGGTTGTTGTTGGCTTTGCCTGCATTGTTCATTACAGCTTCATTAAAACTTGCATAGAGCATTTCAGTACTTTTTCTCACCATTAAAAATTCCTGTACAAGATCAGCCCACTGGCGGTTGTTGGCATACGAGTTTGCAGCGTAATCATTTTCTTCAAAACCGGGAAGGCCTTGTGTTTCACCTCTTGCAAAACATAATGCCCGGTAATTAAAAATACGTTCTGTATCTGTTATATGCTGCAGCAATTCTTTGATCGTCCATTTACCTTCGGCATACGCATAGGTTGATTTTTCTTCGCTGATACTATTCAGAAATTTTTCCAAGCCTGCAGTTTGATTTTTAAAAGCGGTCAGCAGGTCTTCTTCAGGAACCTGGTCGATGTAGCGTTTGAAATAACTGAGATAAGTGGATGGAGATGGTTTTGCCATGGCTTTAATTTTAGGGGTTAAAGATAAAAAGCCCCGAACATTGTTCGGGGCCATTTATCAATTATTTTATTTTAGAAAACCTCTTTATGCTTTTTTGCTCTTAACCAGTTTAGGTTTTGGCAATACTTCTTTTTTCTGTTTACGTTCTCCTTTTATTGTGCTGGCCAGCTTTACCGCTTCGTAAGCATTCAATAAACCACCTGTTTTACTGATTTCGCTCAGTTTTACTTTTTCTTTTGTTTCTGAACCGGGAAGGTCAACATCGATATCAGGTGCTGTAGCAGATTTTTCAATTACATATTTCAATTGTTTTGCACTAAGGGTAGGGAAGTACTCAAGCAATAAGGCTGCTGTGCCGGCAACAACCGGGCAAGCCATGCTGGTGCCGGATAATTTACCATAAGTATTGCCACCGGGTATAGTTGCATATATCTGTACACCGGGAGCAAATACATCCACATCTCTTTTGCCATAGTTACTAAACCTGGCAGTAACTCCACCATTTTTAGGATCGCCGCTGGCACCCACTGTTATCCAGTTACTGGCTCTTTTGCCATCAATAAAATTAACCGTAGGGAAATTGTCGGCCGTATCAATATTTTTTGAATCATTGCCTGCTGCATGAACCAATAACACGCCATTTTTATCAGCATATCTTACTGCATCATCCACCCAATATTTTTCGGGAGAAAAATCTTTACCAAAACTCATGCTGATGATCTGTGCACCATTATCAACTGCATAGCGTATTGCCAGTGCAATATCTTTATCATGCTCATCGCCATCAGGCACTGCCCTCAGCATCATAATGCGTACATTATCTGCCACACCATCACCGCCTTTACCGTTATTTCTTACGGCTGCAATAATACCGCTGCAGTGTGTACCGTGTTTTGATGTGCCTGCCATAAGATCGTTGTTGCCATAGTTGCGGTCGTTGATGTCGCTTTCATTGTCTTTTACAATGTTCTTACGGTATTCTTCCGGCGCTTTATCTGCCGCATCAGCCTTGCTTATCTTCCCTTCCAGTTCCCCAATAATTTCTTTATTGCTGATATCATTGCTGCCATTACCTTGGCAAAGCTCCATTAAAAAGATCTTTGCCCTTTTTGCGTCCGCATCAATTGGAGTATAGCCTTCAAGGTCGGTGCAGGTATATTCATCTTTCTTCAGGTCTTTTTTTATCACCGAATCACCTTTTGCAAAACCAGGCAATATCATTTTGATAAGGCCAATTTCAGTCGGGTCCACACCACCCATTACTTCCAGTTGTGCTTTCCTGTATTGTTCAATTTCTTTTTTTTCTTCTTCTGTCGAAACGGAAGATTCATCCGGCACAAGCGAACCATATTTTGCTTTCATAGCATGGTACACCCTTGATGCCTCATAACTGTCTTTGTTTACATTACGGCCATCTTTGCCGCCAAGAAAATTCCAGCCATGTATGTCATCCGTATAACCATTTTTATCATCATCAATGCCATTGCCGGGTATTTCTTTAGGGTTGATCCAGAGAACCGATTTAAGGTCTTCATGCGTAGTATCAATACCGCTGTCAATAACAGCCACTAATACTCTTTTGCTCTTTATTTTTTTTGTTTTGATAAAGTCGTAGGCTTTATCGAGGCTGATGCCATAGTAACCTGTTGCTGTTTTATCAAGTTGATGCCAGTTTTCGGGTACGGTTTCTTTTGCCTGTGCAAATACTCCAGTGCCGGCAAGCAGTGCGGCACATACTAAATACAATGATTTTACCATTTTCTGTTTTTTGTTAAGGGTTGCAATTTATTGTAATGACGGGATATTCAGCCCCCACTTATAAAAATTAGCAATTTATAAGATTTCAGAGTGCAATAGCCTTCACCAGCCAGTTTGGTTGAAAGTTGAATCCTGGTATTTCTTTCTCAAACAAGCCGAATATGGTACTACCACTTCCGCTCATGGCTGCATATATGGCGCCGTTGCTGTACAGGCTTTCTTTTATTTCTTTTAATGCTGGATGTGCTGCAAATACCGGTGTTTCAAAGTCGTTGCTGATAGTATTGCGCCAGTTTGTTATTGGCCCGTTAATGTGTTGCTGCAGGTTTTTTGATAACCTGTTTTCAGCCGGTTCATTTTTTAATTGGGAAAATGCCCAGCCGGTATTGATATGAATACCTGGATTTATTAATATCAAATAGTAACCAGTTAATGACAACTCAATTGGTTGTAAAAGCTCTCCCCGGCCAGTAGCAAAGCATGGCTTGTTGATGATAAAGAAAGGACAATCACTTCCAAGGCAAAGCGAGTATTGAATAAGTTGTTCAGTTGATAAGTTGAGATGGAACTTATCATTCAGCATTTTTAAAGTAAAAGCTGCATCGGCAGAGCCGCCACCAAGCCCGGCACCCATCGGCACAGTTTTGTGCAGGTGCATTTGTATAGCTGGTAATTGAGGAAAATCTTTTTTAAGAAGCTTGTATGCTTTTATGCAAAGGTTATCTTCCATATCTCCATCTACAACAAAACCAGATTGGCTGAAAACTACGTCCGTTGAACTTTCTTTTGCTCTTATTATTTCAAGTGAATCTTTTAATGGAATGGGAAGGAAAACTGTTTCAAGATCATGAAAGCCATCCGGCCTTTTGTCGAGGATGTTTAAGCCGAGGTTTATTTTTGAATTGGGGAAAACAACCATGTATTTAATTGAAAGAGGAAAATGGAAAGTGGAAAATGTCAGGATGCTTCTTCAAATTTTCAATTTTCCATTTTCAATTGAAGTTACTTTCTCCTGTTATTTATTTCATCCCTTATGGCGATGGCTTTGATGTAGTCTTCCTGTTCCAGCACTTCGTTCAGTAAAGTATTCAGTTCCGGCAGCGATAATGATTTCAGGTCTTCCCGGCTGCTGTCGGTGGTAACAGGTTGTGTGGCACCAGAGGCTGCTTTTTTCTTTTCGTCATTCTCCATTAATATACCGGCGCTTTCTAAAATATTTTCATAGGTATAAATAGGGCAACCAAACCTAACGGCCAGTGCCAACGCATCCGAAGTACGGGAATCAATTTCAACTGTATCGTTTTCGCTGCTGCACACAAGTTTGCTGTAAAAGATGCCTTCCTGCAGATCGTTTATCACCACTTCATGCAGGTCCACACTAAAGGCCATCATAAAATTCTTCATCAGGTCATGAGTAAGCGGACGGCTGGGATTCATGCGTTCTAATGCAACTGCTATTGCCTGTGCTTCAAAACCGCCAATAACGATCGGCAACCGGCGTAAACCATTTATTTCGCCAAGCACCACCGCATAAGAATGTGTTTGCGTAATGCTGTGAGAGAGGGCTACTATTTCCAGTTCTATCTTTTTCATAAATAAGCCACGAAACTAAGGGATTTTTTATTCTTTTGGCTTTGTGGCAGATGATTTTGTGGGTTGGTTGTGGGTATTTTGAGGGGGCTTCTTTTGCTCCGGATTACTATTACTGTCTAAAGAATTATCAATGCTCTTAAACTTTTCAATAATCATGGAAGAATATTCTGTAAGACTCATTGTTTTGAAGGCTGCCGGGATCGTAAAAATTGAATCTGAAAGTGGCATCTCCTTTATTTCTGTTGCCTCAATATCCAGGTCAATTTGTTCTTCCGCTTTTTCTGTAAAGCGTATCCTTGTTTTAAGAGAAATGGTTTGTTCGTTAAAATAAATTAATGGAGGAGTTACAAAATTTGACTTTGCATTCGTTTTGAAAACAATATTTACAGGGAACCAGTTTTCTACGCTTTTAAAATATTGGTTCATTGGAGGCATAATGACCGATGATTTTTTATGGCAGGTATTTTTTTGTATTTCAATTACTGAATCAGTGCCTGTTTCAGCAGTAGATGAATACGGAAAAAGGTTGAAGCTGAGTTTGGTTGTAACAGCTATACTGTCATCCATAAATTTATATTCAATACCTTTTGCAAAATCATACAATGCATTTGGCGACTCCGTTTTATTACCAAAATCTATAAACACTTTATCTCCTTTAAGATAAACAATCTGTTCTTTACTTCTTGAGTTGTCTTTCATTGAAATAAGCCTGAAAGTTATTTTCCCTTCAAAATTCTTTTGTGCAGATGCTACAGTACAAGTAAACACTATTACAGCAAAGAAGATGTAAAATTTCAATAATGCCTGTTTCATAAAATTGAATTCAAATGGGTTAATATTTTTTACCGGCTTTCTTTTGGTTTTGTAATGGCTTTGGTGGCAAAGGTGGAGGAGGAGGCGGTGGTGGCGGAGGAGAATCTTCTTGTCTCACTTCCGCAATTTGAGTATCTACAACTTCCAGATTGCCGGACATTTTACTTTGCATAAATTCCTTCTCCGATGTTAAAGAATAGCCTGCAGGGATTAAAAAAACAGAATCAGGAAATGCCTCAGAAATAATTGATACAGGTTCTGAAATGATTTTTTGCAAAGAACTGTCGGGTCCAATATTGATCTCCATTCCCATTCCCACATTTCTGCCATTGGTAGCTTTTTCAATGTCCGTTCCATGTTTATACATGTTATCAATTGTATAAAACAATGAATCTGCATACCACATATAAATGGCTACACGTGGCATCCGCATTTCAGGAATTGGCTCACTTATGTTACCTAATGTGTAAGCGGTACAATTGTAGCCCAGTATCCGCTTGTTTTTTTCCGGGAATGGTTTCAATTTAGTCAGGCTATCAATTTTTAATTCCATAATGCTGTCAGATAACCTTTTCGGTACTAAAAATTCATAGTAGGTTTTGCTGCTGTCATTTATCCAATAGGCAATGCCTTTTAAAAAATCGGTTATTCTCTCCTCAGGATAACCTGATTTTTGCCCCGATAATTCTCTGATTTTTAATTTTTGGTTACCAAAGTAAATTTCTGTAGTAGACTTGCCTAACCTTGGTATGGTGTTTTCATAAATAATTTTCCCTTCAAAATTTTTTTGTGCAACAGATAGTTGATTCACCAGTGAAAGAATAAAGACAGTTATAAGGGTTCTCATTTTTCTTTGTTTCCTCAAATATAAAAAAACCACAGCGATTGCTATGGTTTTATAAAAAGTTGAATAATGATATTATGTACAAGTACGCCGCTGCATAAAGCTATGGCGTACAAGTGTGCGACGCCAATGAAGATGATTAAGGAAATAATGCCTGGCTCAAAAAAATCCTACACACCTTTTATCTTCTTAATCGCTTCTGTAATTTTTGGTACTACTTCAAACGCATCACCAACAATTCCGTAATCAGCCGCCTTAAAGAATGGTGCTTCAGGGTCTTTATTAATTACAACAATTGTCTTGCTGCGGTTAACGCCAGCCAAATGCTGGATAGCACCGGAGATCCCAATAGCGATATATAAATTGGGTGCAATAGCAATACCTGTTTGTCCCACGTGTTCATGGTGTGGGCGCCAGCCTACATCCGCAACAGGGCGACTGCAGGCAGTAGCTGCTCCCAGCACTTTTGCAAGATCAGTAACCAAACCCCAGTTCTCAGGGCCTTTTAATCCACGGCCACCGCTTACAACAATTTCCGCTTCTGTTAATGGCACTTCGCCTTCTACCTTGCTGGTTGCCGTTACCTGTACTTTTGCTGCATCAACAGTTACATTTAATTCAGCAACTTCTGCTGTAGCATCAGTCGTTGTGACAGAGTAGGAGTTAGGATTTAATGCAACAATTTTCTTTGCTGTATTAATAGCCACATTGGCAAATGCCTTTCCGCTGAATACATTTTTCTTTACCACAAATCCATTGCTTGTATCGGGCAATGCAACAGCGCCTGTTACCAAACCAGCTTTCAATCTTACACTTAATCTTGGTGCAATGGCTTTGCCAACTATGTTATTTGAAATGATAATTACGTCAGCGTTTGTTGCAGTAGCTGCTTCTGCCATTATTTTCGTATAAACCTGTGCATCCAGTTGGTTAAGGGCTTCATTGCTTACTTTATGCACTTTACTGATGCCATATTTGCCTAATGAAGAAAGGTCTTCAGTAACTGTTCCTAATAAAATGGCTTCGGCAGTTGTACCAATTTGTTTGGCGATTGATGCTCCATAAGATGCCGCTTCAAGAGAAGCTTTTCTTATATGTCCCTCTGCATGGTCTAAAAAAACTAATACACTCATTGTATGTAAGATTGAATATTGTTGATTGAATATTATTAAAACACTTTTGCTTCTTCGTGAAGTAAGCGTACCAGTTCTTCAGGATTATCTGCAGAAACTAATTTAACGCCAGCTTTTGCCGGTGGCAGATCAAAACTTACAATAGAAGTTAAAGCATCAACTGATGCAGGCTCTATTACTTTCAATGGTTTGGTTCTTGCACCCATAATGCCTTTCATATTGGGGATGCGTTGCTCTGCCATTCCTTTCTGGCAACTAACAACTACGGGCAGCCCAACTTTATTTGTTTCTTCGCCACCATCAGTTTCCCTTTCAATGGTTGCATTGCTTCCTTCTAAAGTGAATTTTGTTGCCAGCGAAACATAAGGCATATCAAGCAGTTCAGCTACCATGCCTCCGATTGACGAACCATTATAGTCAATTGTTTCTTTACCGGTAAAGATCAGGTCGTAACCACCGGCCTTTGCCACTTCTGCAATTTGCGAAGCGATATAAAAACTATCGTGGCTGTCGGCATTAACACGGATGGCTTCATCACCGCCAAGCGCCAATGCTTTACGGATGATGGGTTCTGTATCTGCAGCACCTACTGTAACTAAATGTATAGATGTGGAAGCATCTGCTTCTTTTAATTCTATGGCCCTCACCAAGGCATACCATTCGTCGTAAGGGTTGATGATCCACTGTACTCCATCACCTGCAAACTTTGTGTTGTTATCTGCGAAGGCTATTTTTGCAGTGGTGTCAGGTGTTTTACTGATGCAAACTAAAATCTTCATGTGTGTCTGTTTAAATTATTTTTAGGCGATAAGATTTGGCAATCGTAATTTTAGTTGTTTATGCAACTAAAGCAAAGATAATGGTTGCAAAGATATTTAGAGCATGGTATCAAAAAAATATTTGTGGGGTTAGCCATCCCGATTGCTATCGGGACACTGATTGACACAGATAAGAAGGCGAAGGCAATTTTGCCACGAATTACACAAATTGACACAGATAACTATGAGCAGGATCGAGAAATTATTAGAATACATGAAAACATCCGGCAAGGATAGTTTTCTGCAACATGCGCTGGCACTTGAATACATTAAGATCGGGAATGATGAGGAAGCCAGGAAACTTTTTAATGAGATCTTATTAAGAGAACCGACCTATGTGGGTTCTTATTATCATTTGGGAAAACTATTAGAAAGAGTGGCAGATTTTGACAGGGCCATCAGGATATATCAACGTGGGATGGAGGAAGCAAAACGGGCAGGAGACAACCATTCGTATAATGAACTGCAGGCGGCGCTGGAGGATATTGAGGAGTAAGTTATGAATTATGAGTTATGAATGATGAGTTGAAAAGCTACTCAATTTCCTGAACCTGTTGTTTCTTTAATACCATTTTCAAAAATACAAACCCAATAATACCTGCAACAAGGGATGAAACCAGGATGATAAGTTTTGCATTGTTTATTACATCTGCATTGTCAAAAGCAAGCAAAGTAATAAAGATGGACATGGTGAAGCCGATGCCACCTAAAAAACCAACACCAAAAATTTCTTTCCAGCTAAAATCCCCGGGGAGTTTACAAAGCCCTGTTTTTACTGCAATAAAACTTACAAGCAAAATGCCCAGTGGTTTGCCTGCGACTAAGCCTGCTGCAATACCTGCACTGTAATGGTGATTAAATATTTGCTGCCAGTCGCTGCTGATAACAATGACTGTATTAGCCATGGCAAATACAGGAAGAATAATAAATGCAACCGGCTTGTGAAGGAAATGCTGCAATTTGTAGGAAACAGTTTTTTCGCCGCCATTGCCAAAGGGAATTACAAATGCAAGCAATACACCGGTGATGGTTGCATGTACACCGGAATGCAACATACAATACCACATGACAACGCCACCAATGAGGTAGGGGATAAGGCTGTGTACTTTCATCCTGTTGAGGATAAACAGCAAACCCCATATACCCAGCGCTGCCAGCAAATAGACCCATGATAACCCGGCACTGTAGAAAACAGCGATGATGAGTATGGCGCCGAGATCATCAATAACAGCCAGTGCAGTTAAAAATATTTTTAATGATGCCGGAACTTTATTGCCGAGTAATGATAAAACACCGAGTGCAAAAGCAATATCAGTCGCCATGGGAATACCTGCCCCAGATTGTGTAGGTGTACCATAATTAAAAAATAAATAGATAGCTGCAGGTACCAACATGCCGCCTAATGCGCCTGCTACCGGGAGCATTGCATCCTTAATATTTGATAATTCTCCCTTATAAATTTCTCTTTCTAATTCAAGACCGATGAGCAAAAAGAAAATTGTCATCAGCCCATCATTGATCCAGTGAGCAAGGCTGTTACCGGAAATATGGATATGCCAGAAATGATCGTACGTTTCACCAAAAGAGGAATTGGCTAACAGCAATGATATCGCAGTGCAGACGATAAGCACTACGCCGCCAGCTTTTTCGCTGTTAGAAAATTCGGAGAAGAGTTTGGTAAGTTTCATTTACATCTTTGGAAAGAGTAAAGATAAAAGAAGAACTTCATTTACTTCTTCATCCAATGCCCAACTTCCGCATCAAAACTTAAATGCTGCGATAATAATTTTTCAAACTGCTTTTTGTCTTCAACAGTTTTAAAAATACGTTTGGGAAAAATGATGGCCTGTATGCCACTGGTGAAAAGAAAATAATAAGCGGCATTTTCTTCTTTTCTTACAAAAGCGTTCCATTGATATTTTGTTTCAATGTTCTCATCTTTTCTTGTAATGCCTGCATCAGTGATGTCGTAAGTGGTTTCTAAAAAGAAAGAACGGTTGTCATCGTCTTCCGTAATTTTTTCCGCTTGCTTTTTTGCATTGATCCTGCCATTGAGCAATTGCAATACCGTTACTACTGCCAGTATGCCAATATAAATATATAAGGTAAGAGAAGAGGAGCGGAAAAACTGGGTGTATAAAAGAATAGCGATGATGCCGCCATTTATCACTACCTGCCGTAAATAATATTTCAATCTTGCTTTCTTCCGGTCGGGTGCATCCCACATCATGTACATGTAATATTCCATGTAGTCATCTGCTGTTATGGCGAACTTTACGGATACCATGCAAGAGATTATTTTTTCTTCGCTGTCTTTTTAGCTGCTGCTTTTTTGTGTGCCGATTTTTTCGCCGGAGCTTTCTTTGTAAACGCCGTCGGGTCCTGTGCCACAATCATTTTCTTTATCGCTTCCAGGTCTATCGTTGCCAGTTCTTCTGCAGTGTATTTTGTTTTATCATCCTTGCCAAAAAGTTTCAGCATTTTTTTACCCATACGGATGAACGGGCCCCAACGGCCATTTTCAATAGAAATTTTTTCTGCAGGCCATTGTTGTATAAAACGATTGGCTTCTTTCTCTATCTTTTTTTCTATTAACTCGTTGCAGTCTTTTTGTGTAAGCGTATCAAAGTTATAAGCCCTCGGAATGTTGATGAACATATCATTCCATTTAATGAATGGCCCAAACCTTCCTTTGCCTTTGGTGATTGGTTTCTCATCATAAAAACCGATCGGTGCATCTTCAATTTGTTTTGCTGTGATAATTTCTATTGCTCTTGGCAGGTCCACTTCAAACAGATCTTCACCTTTTGGTATAGAAATAAACTGTTCACCAAATTTTACATAA
>JAZKGV010000150.1:0-8214 GCA_040385725.1 Bacteroidota bacterium
ATTCAGAAGTGAATATAGTATCCTTGAAAATTTAATTGCTCACCCGGTTATTGCATCTTACTTAGGTATCACGAATGTTTCATTGAGCCGTCTTAGAAATGAAATAACAAAAAGCTGATCCTCTTTTTATCATTTGTTAATGGTTTTGAAATTTGATCGCAGGTTCTTTGCGGTATAAATTTTAAAAAAATATACAAATGAAAAAGTTACAAATTCTCCTGTTGATCTTTATCTGCCTGAAGGCAGATGCCCAGAATGATTCAATTAACGATCATTCAAAAAATTACTTATCGATCGAACTCGATCCTGGACCCTTTATTTTGGGTGGCTATTCTTTCAGCCTGAAGTATAGCCCGGAAAAATTAAAGCAGGTAACATTTATGGCGTCGGTTTACAGTTCAAAATTCCCTAACAGCATGATGGGTAAAACAAATTATGAAAAGGGGTTCAGAAACATGAAAATGAAAACCAGCTATGCTTTTTTTGCTGATTACTTTATCAAGCCTGGCAGGTCAGGTTTTCATTTTGGCCCATCAGTTTTCTTTTACGATAAGTCTGTCGGGTTAAGCTCTTCTGCGGCCGTAGCAAATTTTAAAAGTATTTATCCGAATATAAGAGCTGGATATGTGTACAGGCCATTTAAAAAGATCGGCTTTTATGTAAACCCATGGATAAATTTTGGAAAAGAGTTTGTTGTGGGCAACAACAATTCTATTGAAGGCCGGAAATTTACGATCAACACAATGTCCTATGTGGCTGCAATCCATTTTGGCTATCAAATCACATTTTAATTTTTGGAATTAAAACTTCAGGCGGGCTTCTGCAGTGGCAAATTTGCCGGGCAGAAGCTTTCGCTATCCAGGATGTTTAAATAAAGGGTGTGATAATACTACAATAAAAATATTCAGTGGTCTTGCATTGCCAGCAATTTACTTGTTAGAATATTGGTTCTTCGTTGCCGGAAAAATTTTCCTTCCCTGTACCTGCGTCATCAGGCTTCAGCATAAAGTATTCGTTAGAAAGTGCTTTAAATGTATTGGAGAATTTACGTTTTAGCGCTTGGGTGTTAAACCTGTCTTCGATGGTTTTTCTAAGCCCGTTTTCGGTAAAAAAATATTCAATTTCAGCTTCCAGTTCCTGCAGGCGGTTTTGTAGCTTTTCAATAGAAGCATCACGGGTGTGTATAATGTCGAACAGCCTGCCGTTTTTGCTATCATCAATTTTCATCTCTGCATTCAGCTCTGTGCTGATATTCCTGATAAGATTAAGTATGTTGCCTAATTCTGTAAAGAACGGGCTGTTTTGTTTGGAGGCCATATGGCTTTTTTTTGTTTGGAGTGCTGATCGTTAATTTGGACAACCTTATAACCAATTCGTGCTGCAGGCATTTCGTTAAAGAGCAGTTATTGGTATTATTAGTTTTTACTTTAATGGATTTAACGCAAAACGTAGCGGCGTAGTATGTGATCACAAAAAAATGTTCCTTCTTACCTTAATTCTGCACGTGGCTGCCAGGGCAACATATTAAAACAGTATACTTTACCTTAGCTGCTGGTTACCATTCAACAGGATAGCCAAACTGCTGACGGAGTGTCCTCTAAAATTTCTCTTTGACAGTACTATAAATAATCGTAAATTTACCTTTCATTCAATATCTCTTGTTGACCACGTCATTCCGTTCGAACCAGGAATCAGCAGGTTTTTAGCCATCCATACTATAACTCTACTTTTTTGTGGGTAGGTTTCGGATTAAGATACTTCCTGATTTTCTGTAACACCCAAAGCCATCCGGACCTCTTTTACTTACTTCACAATCTAATTGGCGAAACAACATGGATCATTATTACCTTATTAAGAGAATGTATGCTGCTGCAATTACATTTTCCTTCCTGCTTTTTTTTACAAGTCAATCTGTCAATGCCCAGCAATTAAGGATGTTTGACTTTGTCTTTTTCTCCGGCAAAGGTGGCCCGGGCACTTTTACACCAGTAAGTCCAGGTTATGCAGTACAAATGGGATCATCTTCCAATGTAAGTGGCGGCTCTGTGGGTAGCCTTGGTATGGTGAAAACAACAGGCAATGCTGTATTTAGCGGCAATATTTTCAGTAATGGAACGGTGGCCCTGGCAAATGGTAATACAGTAAGCGGCCGCATCACTGCCGCAAATTCTCCGGTGGTGGCAGGCACCATTCTTTCCGTTGGTTCCAATGCAAACATTTCAGGTAATATTGATGCTAACGGAAATGTTACTGTAGGTGGCGGCACCGTATCTGGGAGTGTTACTCACCCCTCAGGAACTACTTATACAGGCCCGGCACCCGGCGGTGGAAATATTACGGGTACACCCTCTTTTCCGGTTTTTCCACCTCTGCCTACTGTAGTAACATTCAGTATCCCGGCAGGTACACAAGATATTACCAATAATAAAACATTAAACCCCGGCCAAACCTGGAAGAATGTTACCCTATCAGGAAATAAAACACTTAAGTTTTCCGATACCGGTATTTACTACTTTAATTCATTCAATCTTACTAATGCAAATACACTTGAATTTAATTTTAATAATCATCCGGGTGTTATAAAAATATATGTACTTGGCAATATGTACCTTGATAAAATAAGCACCAGCATTATTAATGGCGGCGGTGCCAATAAAATTTTTGTAGAAACGAATGGCAATACTGCGGCGGTGGCATTTAAAATCTCAAATGGTAACAGTAATTCAAGGTCAAGATGGACAGGTACTGTGTGGGCACCTTTTGCTGCAATTGATATTGGCTCCGGCACGGGCAATACTGAAATAGCAGGTGCTTTGTGGAGCGGTACGCAGGTAAATATTCAAAGTGGTGTAAATACTATATATGCACCATTCAACGATTGTACAGCACCCAATGCGAATGCAGGAATTGACAGGCCTGCAAGTTTTTCACAAACCACATCGCTCACAGGCACTTCCACCACCCCATCGGTTTCTTATAGCTGGGGTGCATTTAACGGCGGCACCATTGTTTCTCCAGTAAATGCAGCATCTATTTCTGTTTCTACTGCAGGCATGTATGTACTTACTGTTTCTTCTTCGGCAACCTGCTCAGCAAAAGACACAGTATTGGTTACAAGCAAGGTTAATAATCTTATCGGCTCAGAATTATTATCGCTCTACCAGAATTATGACCCCAACAATCCATCGTCTCCTTTCTTCCAGATACAGGGCGATAGCGTGGTAATTGAAATTATAGTTAATGAAGGAAGGTATAACGATGTACTCACATTACTTCAAACACCTGCTTATGGGCTCACTCAAATAAGAAACACCGGGGGAAGTTCTTTTATCATCATCGGTTTATACCCAATTGCCAAATTGCCATTGCTTAATTCACTATCAGATATTATCAATTACTGCCGGCCTTCCTATTTGCCGGTAACTGGTTTTGGTATTGCCAATTCACAAGGCGATGCAGCCATGCGTTCAAACTTTATAAGGAATGGCTATGGCCTTACCGGTGAAGGGGTAAGCGTAGGCGTTATTTCAGATAGTTACAATACTATTCCGGGCAACCCGGCAGGTACAGATGTGAGCAATGGCGATCTTCCGGGCACTTCTAATCCAAACGGTTTTACAGATGCCGTAACAGTATTGCAGGATTATCCGTATGGCCGTGGCGTGGATGAAGGAAGGGCTATGGCACAAATTGTACATGACATTGCACCAAAAGCAAAACAGCTTTTCAGAACAGGTTTTATCAGCCCGGGTGATATGGCACAAGGCATACGCCAGTTAAAACAAAACAATTGCGATGTGATTGTTGATGATATTACTTATATCACCGAACCTTTCTTACAAGATGGTGTAGTGGCACAGGCAGTAAATGAAGTAAGCGGTCAGGGTGTTGCCTACTTCTGTGCCGCAGGCAACTTTGCAGGCAAGTCTTATCAAAGCAATTTTGTAACTGCTGCCGCACCGGCAGGATTAACAGGCACGGCACACAATTATGGTGGCGGCGATATATTCCAGAAAATATCACTCAAAAGAGGTGTTTATACAATTGTGCTGCAATGGAGTGATGATATTTATTCTTTAGGACAAACACAGGCAGGCGGTACACAAAATGATCTTGATCTGTACCTCACAAGCAACAATGGTGTTTCCCTATTCGGCTCCAACAGGGTAAATACAGGTGGCGACCCAATAGAGATATTACCTTTTGTTGCTGCATCAGATACCACAACAAGCATATTGATCGTAAGAGCCGCCGGCAGCAGTATCGGTCTAAATTTCAAGCTTATCTTTTTCCGTGGAGATGTCACCATCGATGAATTTAATACAGGCACTTCCACCATTACAGGGCAGGCAAATGCAACAGGCGCTATCACCATCGGCGCTGTGAGATATACTAAAACACCAGTGTATGGAGTAAATCCGCCTGAGATGGAAACATTCTCTTCTTATGGCGGCACATTCATCAGCGGTGCCACCAGGAACAAACCCGATTTTACAGCACCAGATGGGGTAAACACTTCAGTTAGTTTTGGTGCACTGGATGTGGAAGGCGATGCCTTGCCAAATTTCTTTGGCACTTCTGCAGCAGCTCCACATGCCGCTGCTGTTGCGGCCTTATTAATGCAGGCAAGAAAAAGATATTATTTTGAAAACCTTGGCGTAGCTGCTTTAAAAAATATTCTCACAACCTCAGCATTGGATATGGGGGTGCCGGGTTATGATCTTGTAAGCGGCAATGGATTTATCAGGGCAGATGTTGCCATACAATCATTTGCTTCTGCATTGCCTGCGCTGATACAATTGGTAGTGCCGGATGGCATCACACCAGGCGAACAACCATTCACCGTTAACATTACAGGAAATTACCTTAGCAGTAACACAGTTGTTCTATTCCGTGGAGAACCTGTTCCAACAACTATTCTTACAGATAGTACAGGCACTGCACAAATACCTGCCTTCATTGGCAACCCGGCAATAAGTGCACTCACGTCTTCCATTACACCAAGCGGATTGGATGGCGGCACATCCAACACCCTATATTTTTCATCGATTCCAAAAAAACAAATACGCATTACGGCTGACAATAAAACTATCAGATATGGTGAGCAACTACCGCTGTTTACTTCTTCCATTACAGTGGATGGTGTACCATTGGAAAGCTCAGGCTTAACATTAGCAGACATTGGTCTTGAAAATATTACCTATACCACACCTGCCACCAGCACAAGCCCTGTAAACAGGTATATCATCACACCGGTAATAAGAACTTTCAGCGCAAGTAATCCTGTTGATGTTGGGCTGCAGGAATTGTACAATTATAATCCACCTGTTACAGGTGTGCTTACTATTGAAAGAATGCCCGTTACCGTTATTCCGCAGGATGTAAATATTGCTTATGGTGATAAAATACCAGCTATACAGTTCAATTATTCTTATGACCAGACCAATATTGCCGAAGCACAAAGGGCCGGTTTTTTAAATGCCCTGCAACAGGAGCATCTCACCAATGTTATTGATACTGCGTTTGGTTTAATTAACGACCAGACACAAATAAACGGCAGGATACTACAGGCTTCAGATCTTGCTAATATCAGTTTCCTTACCAGCACCAAAGCGGTGGTAAATACTAAAGCCGTGGTAAACACAAAGGCTGTAGTAAATGGGGTACCGGTTAACGATACTACAAGATTAGTTGAGCTTTCTTTGGCTTCACTTTTTGCTTACCAGGAGAATGACTCAGTTACCACATTGGTGAATACTAAAGCGGTGGTAAATACCAAGGCCGTTGTAAATACTAAAGCTGTGGTGAATACTAAAGCTGTGGTAAACGGAACGACTATTCTTAACAGTAGTACCACCAACGATACCACCAATGCCAATGTAGCTGTTATCATTGATGAGGCAGATGTTAATTCCACCACTACATCATCATTCACTATCAGTGATCTTAAAGGCATCAATCTTGTAACAGGGTATGCCGCAGGGCACCATTTTATTGTACCGGCACCGTTAATATCCGAAAATTTTGAAGTTCATTATGCCATTGCCAATTTAGTAATTGTACCGGCAGAACTTACGGTAAAAGCCGGGGCACTGAATATTGGATATGGCACACAACCAGTATTTACTTCTTCCATTACAGGATTTAAAAATGGAGACCTGGCAGCAAATGTTGTAAGCAGCGGCCCGTCTTATACGGTTTTAAACAGCAGCAATACAGTTGTAAACCCGTTAAATATTGGTGCAGGCAATTATCAGGTTGTACCATCAAACCTGCAGCTTGTACCACCGGCAAACTATACAGTGAATTATGAAAGTGCAGCCCTTGTTGTTTCAAAAGCGACACTTACTGCAAAAGCTGTTGATACATTCAGAACTTACGGCAATGCTAACCCTGTGTTCCGCATTGCATACACAGGATTTGTATTTAATGATGGCGTGGCAGGTATTGCAGCACCCACAGCAGGCACAACAGCCAACAATTCATCGCCTATTGGCAATTACACAATATCGTTGTCAGGCGGCAGTTCAAACAATTATACGATTACAAATACCCCAGGTTTACTTACTGTAACAAAAGCAAGCCTTACGGTAGCAGCCGATGTAAAAGTAATAGAACAGGGTGGCTCACTACCAGCATTTACGTCAACCATTACAGGATATAAAAACACTGATGCGTCCACATACATCTCAGGGCCAACTTACACCCTGAGCCCGGCTTATACCGGAGTGGCCGGAGTTTATTCTATTATACCATCTGCTTTAAATTTTGGCGCAAAAAACAATTACAACATAAGTTATGTGAATGGCACTTTGTATGTAAATCCCAAAAGCAATAAAGCTAAAAACGTAAAACCCATTTTAGATTGTGTAGATACATTGATCAATGACCCATCGGGTTTCAGGTACCTTGCAAGGTTCTCATATCAAAATCCAAACGCTACAGTGGTATATGTTCCATTGGGTAATAATAATTACATTTCACCGGCTGGTGGATTTACCGGCACACCACCACAAGTATTCTTACCAACCGGTGGCAACTTTACCATTCCTTTTAATGGCACTAAAATCACCTGGATGCTTATCACTTATAATGGTAATCAAAAAACATCTGCTTCCAGCGAGGCAAGTTCTACTTCCAATAAATGCCAACGGGCACCTTTGGCAAGAAACAGTATGGCAAGTACAAGCACTGCTGATATTGAAAAAACAAAGACAGTTGTGTATCCCAATCCTGTTAAAGACAGGCTCACTATCGTTTTCGGGCAGACCGGAAAAACTGAAATAGCAGTAAGGGATATGCTAGGTAAAACACATATTATAAAAGCTGTACAGCAGGGAGAAGGCAATAGCCAGGTTTTTGATATGTCTTCCTTCAGCAGGGGCGTTTACTTCATTACTATTACTGATAATAAACAAATGAAGACGTTCAAAGTGATAAAAATATAATTGTTCGTAAAAGTATTTTACATTTAGGGGGAAGGAACTGGCAGTTCCTTCCCTTTTTTATTTTAAATCTATACGTTAAACGCCGCTATGAATTTGAAAAGGGCTTTTCTTTTTGCTGCTTTTATTTTTTTAGCCATGCATATCAGTGCACAGGCAAATCAAACGGATAGTCTGCGTAAAGTGCTTAGTGTTTCAAAAAATGACACTAATAAGGTGAATGTATTGCTTGCAATGAGCAAAAGCAGTTTAAACCTGGTACCGGAAACAGCGCTTATGTATGCAAATGATGCACACAAACTTGCAACTGAATTAAAGTTCAAAAGGGGCAGGGCCCAGGCTTTAAAAAGCATGGGGATGGTTTATTATAACCAAAGCAAATATCCTGAAACACTCGATTACTGGACACAATCACTGAACGCATTTGACAGCAGCGGCGATAAAGCAGGCGTGGCAAATATGTTAAGTAATATTGGCGCCGTTTACAGCAACCAGACAGAAGATGATAAAGCACTTGAATATTATTTTAAGGCATTGCCTTATGCAGAGCAATTGAATGATAAGCTACGGGTAGCAACACTGTACATCAATATTGGCAATGTGTATTATCATAATCCTGTTAACCATAATAAAGCACTTGAATATTTTATTAAAGCATTGCCCATTAGCGAAGAACTGGAGGATAACAACACATTGGGAAGTGCCAGCGCCAACATTGGAGAGATATATCTTGATAAGAACCAGTTTGATTCAGCCCTTTTCTATTTTC
>JAZKGV010000150.1:8224-13301 GCA_040385725.1 Bacteroidota bacterium
TGAAGCGTATGCACTGAATAACCTTGGCCGCTTTTATACCAAGAAGGGGAATTACGAAGAAGCTATCCGCTATCATAAAAATGCATTTGACACAGCACAGAAAGTTGATGGCACTTTATATATGGCGCAAAGTATTTTATACCTCGGTGATGCTTATTATAAAAAAGGAGATTATAATCAAGCCATTGAAACGTATAACAGCGCCGTGTTTTATGCACTCAAAATAAGCGACAAAAATATTGAACTGAAAAATGCTTATGCCGGCTTATCATTATCGTATGCACAACAAAAAGATTTTGAAAAGGCCTACAAATACAACCAGCTTTTATCGCAGGTAAAAGACACATTGTATAATATTGACCTTGACAAAAAAATGGCAGGTTATCAAACCAGCTTTGACCTGTATAAAAAACAGGGGCAGATAGAATTGCTGGAAAAAGACAGGGCTTTCCAGGAGGAAAGTTTGAAAAGACAGAAAACTGTAAAGAATGCTTTAATAGCCGGTCTTGTACTGGTTACCATCATCATCTTTATTATTTACCGTGACTACAGGAACAAAATTAAGATCAATAAGATACTTGATAGTCAGAAGGCAGAGATTGAGCACCTGCTGCTGAACATATTACCGGCTGAAGTTGCAGAAGAATTACAGAAAACAGGCACGGCTACCCCAAAATATTATGACAAGGCTACGGTATTATTCACCGATTTTAAAAGCTTTTCTAAACTGGCAGATGATATGTCGCCACAGGAAGTGGTATCCGAACTCAACTCCTGCTTCATCGCATTTGACGATATCATTGATAAATACGGCCTTGAAAAAATAAAAACCATTGGTGATGCGTATATGTGTGCCGGCGGAATACCTACAGAAGATGACAGCCATGTGGTAAGAATTATTAAAGCCAGTATAGAAATACAACAATGGATGCAGCACAGGAATGACATGCGTACAGAAATGGGTCTGCCGCCCTGGGAAATCAGGATTGGTATTAACACAGGCCCTATTGTAGCCGGCGTGGTGGGCAAAAAGAAATATGCCTACGATATCTGGGGCAGTGCAGTAAATGTTGCCAGCCGCATGGAAAGTAATGGGGAGCCGGGCAAAGTGAATATTTCTGCTGCAACCCACGAACTGGTTAAACATAAATTTTCCTGCACTTACAGGGGAAAAATATTTGCCAAGAATATCGGGGAAATAGATATGTTTTTTGTAGACAGGGAATTAGACCCGGGAACATAATGTGCCTGATTAAAGGTAATTCGTTGTATCAATTTATTCGCTAAAGGCTGTTGCAAAAGCCACGCCCCCAGCACAGATATAAATATAAAACCTGGAAAAACAGCTTGACAATCATTCAAAATTATTTGTGTAATTCAGACACAATAAGGGTTTCAGCCCTTTAAACCTCCTTTAAGCATCATTAAACAGGGAAGAAGTTGGTGTTAAAACAACAAACGCCCAACTTACTTTTGTACAAGAAGATGAGCGTTTGTGCTTATTTAAACTAAAAAAGGTGACAACCAATCGTTAAGAGGCAGCAAATATAATATGCGATTTGGTTAAAAAAGTACAACAGGGCAAAAATATTTTAAGATTTTTCATATGGCAAGCAATCGTTAAAAGCCTTCCGTTTCTACGGAAGGCTTTACTTTTATAACCATTTTGGTTCAAACAACCCTTTCTACCCAATTTTTTTATCTGCCCGGCTATTAGTATTTTACAACAGCACGGTACACAATTCTAACGCATGAGAAAAAACTGGCTTCAATTTATAAATAAAATACTCGATGACAAAAGGCTGAAGCCTGAGCATTATTCTGATTACCGTAATGCAAAAGATTACCTGGAGTTTAAAATAACCATCACAAGGCTGGTAAAAGATTTCTTCCTCATAGTGGCCGGTATATTTTCTGCTTCCTTTGGGTTTAAAGGTTTTTTATTAACCAATCATTTCATAGATGGCGGTGCCACAGGTATTTCGCTGCTGTTGTCGGGTATTACAGGGGTTCCGCTGTATATTTTACTGATAGCAGTAAATATTCCTTTTATTATACTGGCTTATGTGGTAATGGGAAGAAATTTTGCCATTAAAACAGCGATGGCCATTTGCGGACTGGCGCTTTGTGTAGCCACGGTACACTTTCCTAATGTTACAAACGACAACCTGCTGGTAGCTGTTTTTGGCGGCTTCTTTTTGGGTGCAGGCATTGGCCTGGCAGTAAGGGGCGGCGCCGTAATTGATGGTACCGAAGTATTAGCCATTTTTCTCAGCAAAAAATTCGGACTTACTATTGGTGATGTTATCATACTCATCAACATCATCATATTTTCTGCCGCCGCAAAATTTTTAGGTATAAATGTGGCGCTTTACTCTATGATAACTTATTTGTCTGCCTCCAAAACGCTTGATTTTATTGTAGAAGGCATTGAAGAATACATTGGGGTTACCATCGTATCATCGCATTTTGAAGAAATACGGAACATGATAATAAACAAGATGGGCCGGGGCGTTACTATCATTACAGGCAAAAGGGGTTTTGGAAAACATGGCGAAACAAAAGATATTGATATTATTTACAGCGTTATCACAAGGCTTGAAGTGCATAAAATGAATACAGAGATACAAAAAATTGATCCCAGCAGTTTTGTGGTAATGACCAGCGTAAAAGACACCAAAGGTGGAATGATAAAGAAACGCCCCTTAAAGCATTAGCAGTTTACGGTTTGAGGTTTACTGTTGATGCAGCATAGATAAAAAAATAATCATCTCAGTCAATAAACGCTTTATGAAAGCAGCGCTCTGCCAATTTTAACAATCTATCAATTACACAACGACAGAATAATGTAAATTTACAGCAGTGATAAAGTGCTTACCTATGTATAAGTTTACGCCAGTGATCATTCTCTTTACCCTGTTTTTTCTGGCAGGCAATAAAGCAATTGCACAATATGCTGCCAACGATACCATAAAAAGTTTTGCAGTAATATACGATGGTGATACCATAGAAGCAAAAACACTGGCACCCGTATTTTTGAGAAGTTTTGAAAGTAAGGCCCAGGCCAGCCGCAGGGCAGAATGGACAAGGCTGAGAAATGCCATTTATGTTACTTACCCCTATGCAAAAAAGGCGGGTGTGGTAATGAATGACATCAATAAAAATTTGACAAATGTTACTGACCAGGCAGCAAGAAAAAAATATATCAAATCAAGAGAGAAAGAATTGAAAAAAGAATTTGCAGATCCGCTCATGAACCTTTCTGTGTACCAGGGCAAAGTGCTGATGAAGCTGATCAACAGGGAAACCGGTAATAATTGCTATGAAATAATCAAGGAATACAAAGGCGGTTTTATTGCAAGGTTTTACCAAACCGTAGCCTTCTTTTTTGGCAGCAACCTCAAGCAGCCTTATGATATAAATGGAGAAGAAAAAGAGATGGAAAAAATTGTGAAGGAAGTGGAACGGATGTATGGGTACAGAAGTTGAAGGTTTAAAGTCTAAGGTTATTTTCCCATCATAAATACATATGTTGTTTATTTCAATCAGGATATAAGCTGTTTCCTTCCTTAACTTTGAACCTTAAACAATTAAACTTTAGACTTACGAATGAAACTCGATATCCTTGCCTTTGGCGTACATCCCGATGATGTGGAACTTGGCTGTGCAGGCACATTGCTTGTTGAAAAAATGAAAGGTAAAAAAACCGGTATCATTGATCTTACTAAAGGTGAACTTGGCACTAGAGGTTCTGCAGCAATCCGGGAAAAAGAAGCCGCAGCTGCTGCTACAATTTTGCAGTTAGATGCAAGAGAAAACCTTGGCCTGGCAGATGGCTTTTTTAAAAATGATGAAGCTCACCAACGTAAAGTAATTGCTGCCATTAGAAAATACCAGCCTGAAATTATTTTGTGTAATGCACCGGAAGACCGCCACCCCGATCATGGACGCAGTGCTCAATTGGTGGAAGATGCCGGATTTTTATCAGGTTTAAGAAAGATTGAAACCCTGGATGAAAACGGGCAACCACAGGAGGCATGGAAACCTAAATATATTTTTAATTACCTGCAAGACCGCTACCTGCATCCTACTTTCGTAATTGACATTTCCGATGTAATAGAGAAAAAAGTTGAAAGTATTAAAGCCTACAGTACACAGTTTTATAATCCCGGTACCGATGAGCCGGAAACTTATATTTCCACACCAGATTTTTTAGACAGCATCATGTACCGCAGCAAAATGCTGGGCAAAATGATCGGTGTAAAACATGCTGAAGGTTTTATCAGTACAAAAATGATTGGCTTTGAGAGCTTCAATACGCTGATAGCCAACATAACATGACATAAAAATGACGAAGGGTATTTTAACATCTTTCGCACATATACTTAAACAAAATACTTCTTTTTCCCTTTTAAAATTGTACCTTGCAGCCCTCACAAAAAATATAGATCCAATACATGGCAACTCCCAAGTTTTTACAAAATTCAAATAATTTTCACCAGGAATTAAAGCGTAGGGTTAACGCATATTTTGAAGATAAGAATAAAGCCGCCACAGGTAATTTTGGCCTGTTTTTCAAAGCTGGTTTGTTCGTTGTTTCTTATGTGGCATTATATGTTCACCTTGTTTTTTTTACTCCCCCAACCTGGTTAGCGATTATTGAATGTGTCATATTAGGTGGTGTTGCAGCTGCCATTGGTTTTAATGTAATGCATGATGGTGGCCATGGCAGTTTCAGCAAAAGCAAAACATGGAATAAGCTTGCCGCTGTATCAGCAAACTTTATGGGTGTAAGTCATATTATGTGGGCAATGAAACATAATATCATTCACCATACTTATACAAACATTGATGGTGTAGATGATGATATTGAGATTAAACCTTACCTGCGTATGTGTGAAACACAAAAGCGCCGTAAGATCCATCGCTTTCAGCACATCTATGTATGGGTGCTGTATTGCCTGCTTCACATTTTCTGGATATTCCTTTTTGATTATAAAAAATATTTTACCAAGAAGATCGGCACTGTTCCCATTAAAAAAATGAGTACACAGGAGCACATTGCTTTTTGGGCTGC
>JAZKGV010000150.1:13311-14280 GCA_040385725.1 Bacteroidota bacterium
AGTTTTATACTTATCCCTGTTTATTGTACTGCCAATTTATATGCTTGGGTTTTTAAAATTCAGCATTGGTTTTTTAATTGCCACTACTTTTACCGGCTTTGTGATCAGTGTGGTTTTTCAATTGGCACATACAGTGGAAGAAACTGAATTCCCTATGCCCGAAGGTGATACCAATAAGATTGAAAATGAATGGGCGATTCACCAGGTACAAACCACCGCTAATTTTGCTACAAAAAATAAAGTTATCTCGTGGTTGGTTGGTGGCTTGAACTTCCAGATAGAACATCACTTGTTCCCAAAAGTTTCTCATGTACATTATCCTGCCATCAGCAAGATCATCAGGCAAACCTGCGAAGATTTTAATATTAAATACATTGAATTCCCTAAAATGCGTTCTGCAATTGCGTCGCATAGTTCCTTATTGAGACGGATGGGAAGGACAGCCTAATAAATTGCATTAACAAATTGAAAAGATCTCCCGGCTTAACCGGGAGATTTTTTATTTACCTTACAACCATAATAAAATATTGATATGGCAAAATCTACATGGCACGATAAGCATAAACAAACGCTGCACTTCGGAGATAAGGTTGCAGATTCCATTGCCTCCGTGATGGGCTCATGGAATTTTTTGATATGGCAAACAGTAATAGTGGCAATATGGATGCTGTTAAATGTGGTGGCGTATGTGCGCCATTGGGATCCTTATCCATTTATTCTTCTTAACCTGCTGTTCTCTACACAAGCGGCTTATGCCGCCCCTTTAATTATGATGAGCCAGAACAGGCAGGCAGCAAGGGACAGGATACAGGCAGAAGATGATTATACCTGTAACATTGAAGCAAAACAGGAAATTGAAGCTTTGCAGATACACCTGAGCAAAATCGAAACAGAAAAATTAGATAAGCTAATTACAATGCTGCAGGAAATGAAAACTGCACAACAGAAATAACTTTATAGTGTAATAGC
>JAZKGV010000150.1:14290-45383 GCA_040385725.1 Bacteroidota bacterium
TGCCAGCACAACAGAAAAAAATGACAGAAGAAAAGAGCCTGAATTTTATTGAAGAGATAATAGAAGAGGATTTAAAGAATGGAAAATACACTTCGATCCTTACCCGTTTTCCTCCAGAGCCAAATGGTTATTTGCATATTGGGCATGCCAAAAGCATTTGCCTCAATTTTGGTTTGGGAATAAAATATGGCGGCAAAACAAATCTCCGTTTTGATGATACTAACCCTACCAAAGAAGAAACAGAATATGTTGACAGCATAAAAGAAGATGTGAAATGGCTGGGTTTTAGTTGGGCTAATGAAGTTTACGCCAGTGATTATTTTGGCGAACTATATAGCTACGCTGTTACGTTAATTAAAAAGGAACTGGCTTATGTAGATGATTCTACTGCGGAAGAAATTGCAGGCTTGAAAGGTACTCCCACACAACCGGGAACAGATAGTCCATACCGGAACAGAAGTATTGAAGAAAACCTTCGCCTGTTTGCAGAGATGAAAGAAGGCAAATATAAAGACGGCGAAAAAGTGTTGAGGGCAAAAATTGGTATGGCTGCTGCCAATATGCACATGAGAGATCCCATTCTCTATCGTACCAAGCATGCACATCATCACCGCACCGGCGATGCATGGTGTATTTACCCGATGTATGATTTTGCACATGGGCAAAGCGACAGCATTGAAAAAATAACACATAGCATTTGTACGCTGGAATTTATTCCGCACAGGGAATTGTATGATTGGTTTATTGAAAAATTAGAAATATTTCCTTCCAGACAATACGAATTTGCAAGACTGAATATGAACTACACTGTAATGAGCAAGCGTAAGCTGCTGCAGTTAGTGGAAGAGAAACATGTTAGCGGATGGGACGATCCCCGTATGCCAACCATCAGTGGTATGCGTAGGCGTGGTTATACTGCCGAAAGCATCAGGAATTTTTGTGATCGTATTGGTGTGGCAAAAAGAGAAAACTTAATTGATATTGGCCTGCTTGAATTTTGTGTGAGAGAAGACCTTAACAAAAAAGCATTAAGGGCAATGGCAGTGATCGATCCGGTAAAATTGGTCATCACCAACTTCCCTGAAAATGAAACAGAGCAACTAACGGTTGAGAATGGCCCGGATGAAAGCTTTGGCAACCGCACAGTTCCTTTCTCTAAAGAAGTATGGATAGAAAGGGAAGACTTTATGGAAGTGCCGGCTAAGAAGTACTTCCGTTTGTATCCCGGCTCAAAAGTAAGATTGAAGAGTGCTTATATTGTTGAATGTACCGGCTGCACAAAAGACAGCGATGGCAATGTTACAGAAATACAATGCACTTACATTCCTGAAAGCCGCAGCAGTAACGATACAAGTGGCGTTAGTGTAAAAGCTACTATTCACTGGGTGAGTGTGGCACATGCGGTGGAAGCAGAGATACGCATGTATGACAGGCTCTTTAAAGTAGAAAACCCTGCAGATGAAGAAGGGGATTTTAAAGAATATATCAATCAAGCATCACTGCAGACTATTCCTGCTTATGTGGAACCTTCATTAAAAGATGCCGCTGTTGGTGCTAATTACCAGTTCTTACGCAAAGGATATTTTTGTTTGGATAAAGACAGCAGTAAGGATAAATTTATTTTCAACAGGACTGTAACACTCAAAGATGCCTGGGCTAAAGAAATAAAAAAGAATTAAATAGTTAAATGCCTTAAAAAGAGAATGGCGCAACTTCGTTGCGCCATTCTCTTTTTATCTTCTTTTCTTCTTTATCCTTTTAGCCTACAGATCAAACTTTATCCCTTGTGCCAGCGGTAATTTATCCGTATAGTTAATTGTATTTGTCTGCCTACGCATATATACTTTCCATGCATCACTTCCACTCTCCCTTCCACCGCCGGTTTCTTTTTCACCACCAAAAGCACCACCAATCTCTGCACCGCTTGTTCCAATGTTTACATTCGCAATACCACAATCACTGCCAGCATACGAAAGGAATTTTTCTGCTTCTCTTAAATTGGTTGTCATGATCGCAGAAGACAATCCCTGCGGCACACCATTCTGCAATGCAATTGCTTCATCAATCGTTTTATATTTCATAATGTATAAGATGGGAGCAAACGTTTCATGCTGTACGATCTCATAACTGTTCTTTGCTTCTGCAATACAAGGCTTCACATAGCAACCACTTTCATAACCTTTACCTTTCAGCACACCACCTTCCACAATAAAATTGCAACCTTCTGCTTTTCCTTTTTCAATTGCTTTTACATACATATCCACAGCGCCGGTATCGATCAACGGGCCCACATGATTTTTCTGATCAAGCGGATCACCAATTTTTAATTGCTTATAGGCATTCACCAATTTCTCTTTGAATTTATTGTACACTTTTTCATGAATGATCAATCTTCTTGTTGTAGTGCAACGTTGTCCTGCTGTTCCCACCGCACCAAAAGCAGCGCCTATCAACGACATATCCAGGTCAGCATCCGGTGTAATGATGATCGCATTATTACCACCTAACTCCAGCAAACTTTTTCCTAATCTTCCTGCCACTGCACTGGCCACCGCCTTGCCCATTCTTGTGCTTCCTGTTGCACTCATCAAAGGGATCCTTGTATCATTGCTCATCCACTCTCCCACTTCCCTGTCACCCACAAGTAGATTATTCACACCTTCAGGTACATTGTTTTTCTTAAACACTTTTGCTGTTATGTTCTGGCAGGCCACTGCACACAAAGGAGTTTTTTCACTCGGCTTCCACACACACACATTGCCACAAACCCATGCCAGCATCGTATTCCAGCTCCACACTGCCACCGGGAAATTAAACGCAGAAATAATTCCCACAATTCCTATCGGGTGATATTGTTCATACATCCTGTGCCCCGGTCTTTCACTATGCATTGTTAAGCCATGAAGTTGACGGCTCAATCCCACTGCAAAATCACAGATATCGATCATCTCCTGCACTTCGCCTAAACCTTCCTGCAAACTCTTGCCCATTTCAAAACTCACCAGTTCTCCCAATGCCTGTTTATTCGCTCTCAGTTCATCACCAATTTGTCTTACAATCTCACCACGTTTTGGTGCCGGCCAGGTACGCCATTCTGCAAACGCAGTTTGTGCAGTTGCCATCACGGCCTCATAACTGTTTTTATCAGCGCTGCTCACCGCACCAATCAATTTACCATTCACCGGGCTGTAACTTTCAATGGTAGCGCCTTTGCTTGCCAACCATTTTGTACCGGTGCTAACGCCTTTATTTTTTTGCAGAACATTTAATGCAGAAAGAAATTTCATATAGCTTTTTTATTTAGGGAGCAAAGGTAAGAAGGTGGAGTAATTTTTTGTTACCAGCAGCGGAACTTTATTGGGCTTCATTGGCGTCGCACTCTTGTACGAAATATCTCTATTGAGTATTTATTTGATGGTAGCAAACTTTTGTAAATGCAGTAACAGAAAGAGCATTTTTAAAACATATCATTTGGTGAACATGACAATACAGAAAGGCGACATGAAATCTATTGAAAATCAATGCTGCACTTTTTTGTGGGGATAAGTGATGTTCGTAAATTTATGTGTTGTATGCCATTCATTCACATGCACAATAATTAAACTTAAATTTATTGACATGAAATATTTCCCATCACTAACTCTTCTATTATTTACATTAATGTTGTTTGCCAACAAAAGCTACTGTCAGACAGATATATCTGATACTCTTTCTAAAAGATTTACGAGATTTATTGGTGAGTGGAGACTAAAAGATAACGTTTGGAGGTCAAAACTTGGCGGGGAAAGTAAAGACTCTACTCGATCTTTTGTTGCAAAAGCAGCTAGTCCAGAAAACTCAATAATTTGGAGTGCGGACTTTGGGGGAGGTGGTTGGGCAGTGTTATTCTGGACGTATCATAAGGAAACAGGTAAGCTTAACCATATTTCAAATACGACAGACAATAACGTGGGTATTGGAACCGGCGAATTCAATGCCGATAACGACTTAATAATTAAAATTGTTTATCCGAATGGTTGCACTACCTGTCATCGCATTTATACTTATCACTGGATTTCATCGAACGAATTTGATTTTAAGGCTACGATTTACAAAGATGGTGAGCTGACCGACGATTTCTATGGAGCCACATTTTTGAGGAAATAATTTGCTTTATACACTGAACGGCATACAACAACGGCATTGCCGCAATTTGGGCGGACGGAAAAACTCTCAGCATCATTTCCCTACTCATCTCCAGCTATCGGTTTGACCGTGCATTAGTACGCTTTGCGTTCAGGATTAATTTCGTTTCTTTAAGTAAGTTAAGCAACAGGCAGACTGAACAACAATCCCCAACTGCGACAATGGCGGACGTTAATGGCTAACCAGTATGCGGCGAGTCCCACGGCTTTGCTGCAAACTCATTAGTGGAGACATCGCCTGGAAACCTTACAATTTATAGAGTGGGTCAATCCAGGTTGAATACTCAGAAGAAAAATAAACTCCCTTACATAAACACATACTATCTGCATCTAACAGTAGCGATAAAATGTACAAGCTACCAACGTACAACAGTTCATCATAGCTGCTGAATCCCGAAAGCTTTCGGGAGGCTGTATATCCCTGCCTGCCGGCAGGCAGGGTTCGTTCTTGATTTTTTTGTTTCTTTTTGTATCAGGACAAAAAGAAAAACAACAAAACACTTAAAGCAGTTTAAAAAAACATCTTCCTTTGCTTTCTCAACATCAACTCCATGACCAAAATATTTTTCGCCATATACATCATCCTTACTACAAGTTGCGCCGGCACAGTCAATGACAACTCAAATACAGTAGTGGATACTTTACCAACAGTACAAACAATACCAACCGATACTCTCACAATAACAAAAACCATAGAACCAATAATTGCAAAAGACACATTGTTAAACACTAATGTACCTATTGATTCAATTGTAAATTTTGCTGAAACACTTATTGGTATTCCGTACAAATACAGTTCCACCAACCCGGCAGAAGGCTTTGACTGCTCAGGATTTATCACTTATGTATTTAACCACTTCAATATTGAAGTACCAAGGTCATCCATTGATTTTACAAATGTGGGCACCGAAATTTTATTAACCGACGCCAAAAGAGGCGACCTGATCTTATTTACCGGAACAGATAGCTCAATAACAGTTGTTGGCCACATGGGCATTATTGTTTCTAATAAAAATGGCGAAACTGAATTTATACATTCCACATCCGGCAAAGCCAATGGAGTTGTTATCACTCCACTTAATGATTATTATAAGAGGAGATTTGTAAAAGTTGTGAGATGGTAGCCAGAGCAAGAAGGGTTTAATTGCTTAATAAGCCCTCAAAAAATTAAAAACTACCTTCGTCCCATATCTTTTTCGTTATGACGTTTGATGATCTCAATTTAAACACCGTACTGCTCTCTGCATTAGATGACCTTGGCTACACTACTCCCACCACCATACAGGAGAGAGTATTCCCTGTAGTAATGTCCGGCAGGGATGTATGCGGCATTGCACAAACAGGCACAGGAAAAACATTTGCGTACCTGTTGCCCTGCCTGCGCCAATGGAAATTTTCAAAAGATAAATCACCACAAATATTGATCGTAGTGCCAACAAGAGAACTGGTGGCACAGGTAGTGGAAGGCGTAAAAAAACTAACGCCTTACATGAGCCTTATCGCAACAGGTGTGTATGGTGGTGTAAATATCAATACGCAAAAACTTGAAGTGGAAAAAGGTGTGGATGTATTGGTGGCTACACCCGGCAGACTGTACGACCTTGCCATGGCTGGGGCCTTTAAAACAAAAACAATAAAAAGACTGGTTATCGATGAAGTGGATGAAATGCTTAATCTTGGTTTCCGCACACAACTAAAAAACATACTGGACCTGTTGCCTGCAAAAAGACAGAACCTGTTATTTTCTGCCACCATTACCGAAGAGATAGAAACATTGATCGAAACTTATTTTAATGACCCGGTAAGAGTGGAGGCTGCACCAACAGGTACACCGCTGGAAAACATTATACAGACTGGATACAACGTACCAAACTTTTATACCAAAGTAAACCTGCTGGAATTATTATTAACGGAAGATGAAACGATGACTAAAGTTTTGGTATTTGCGGCCACCAAACAATTAGCCGATGACCTGTATGAAAAATTAGAACCAATATTCCCGGAAACAGTTGGCGTAATTCACTCTAACAAAGAACAGAACCACCGCTTTAATACCGTAAAACAATTTAAAGAAGGCGCTTACCGCTTTATCATCGCCACAGACATTGTTGCCAGGGGAATTGATGTGAGCGGTGTAACGCATGTTATCAATTTTGATGTGCCCGCGGTACCGGAAAATTATATTCACCGCATTGGACGTACCGGCAGATACGATAAAAAAGGGATATCCATTACGTTTATCACAGAAAAAGAAAAACCACTCCAGGCTGCTATTGAAGCATTGATGAAGTATGAAATTCCAATTACTCCATTGCCTGCCAAGCTTGTTATGAGTGATGTGCTGACGGAGGACGAGAAACCAAAAGTGTATATGAAAATTATACAACCAAAAAAACGTAAGAAAGAAGAAGTTGGGCCGGCCTTTCATGAAAAATCAGCCAAGAACAGCAAAGTGAATTTTATTGTAAGAAAGAAAGACAGGATGATGGCGAAGTATGGTAAGCCAATAAAAAGAGGAAGAAAAAAATAAAGCTATTTACTGTCAAGCATCCTGATATACAGATCCTCCACCTTCTTTCTTGCCCATGGTGTTTTACGTAAAAAAGTGAGACTCGATTTAATACTGGGGTTACTGGTAAAACAATTTATCCGGATCATTTCTCCAAGCGGTTCCCAACCAAAATGAGCAACCAGTTCAGTTAATATAGCTTCCAGTGTTTTGCCATGCAATGGGTCTTTTGATACCATCGTTGATACTTTTAAATTCGTTTCAGCCAGCCTGTAATACTCATGCGGCTGCGGTGGGCTTTGGTTACTTCATGCTCCATCTCATCACTTTTAAAAAATACCGCAGTCTGTGAATGTGGCAGTATCTTTTGCACTTCCTCATTTTGATAGACCAGTAACTGTCCACCGTCTTCTTCCAGCCAGTTATTATTCAGGTAATTGATCAATGAATATTTCCTGTTGCTGTCATTCTGGAACTGGTCCTTATGCCGTTTATAAAAACTCCCTTCTTCATACACTGCATAATGAAATTCATACGCATTGATACCTGTGTAGCAGGTACTGTTCAGCCTTTCAATAAAATCCTCTGCCAGTTGTAAAAACTCCTGTTCAAAAATATTATCATGGCTTTTATCCATCCAGTAAATTTTATCACTCCGCATTTTTTGCCCGGCATCCTTCACTGTTTCATTACCGATGCCTGCAGCGGTCATCAATCCATCGCTTTGCAGGTCTTCTATATTCTGATGCAGACCTGCAGAAAGCGCTTTATTTAAGAAACCGGCATCAATGCCAATATTGTTTTCGAGGTAGGTATCAATTAAAAGATCAAACCGGTTATCCATTACATGTGTTGAACAGGCAAGATACCCTTTTGTATGCCTTTGCGGTATTTACGCATGATTTGAGCGTATAAACACCCTTTATTCAATTAAATCATCCCGTTCGGGCAATTAACCCTATCTTCACGCCGTGATAATAGCTCACTGAGCAAATCGTTTACAGACAGATTCAATTTTTTACTTTCTTCAGCGTATTAATTTTCTCTTCTTAAAAGTTACTCTCTGGTTACCGTCACAGGTATTTTATTTTAATCATATTTAATTTTTAAGCGCATGAAAATTTATGCATCCAATTTAAGCTTCAACACAGGTGATGATGAACTTAACGAAATTTTTTCTCAATTTGGTTCAGTTACATCTGCCAAAGTAATTACAGACAGGGAAACAGGCCGCTCACGTGGTTTTGGTTTTATCGAAATGTCTAGTGAAGATGACGGACAGGCAGCTATCAAAGGCCTGAACGGAAAAGAAGTAGAAGGCAGGGCAATGGCTGTATCTGTAGCAAAAGAAAAAACAGAAAGAAGCAACGGCGGCGGTGGTTACGGTGGTGGCCGTGGCGGTGGTGGTAACAGGTGGTAATTACAAACCTTATTCTACTATATAATGAAAGAGTCTCTTATGAGGCTCTTTTTTTATTATCGACATTTCAAATTTTATTACATTCACATCAATAAGAAGGACAATCATTTTTGCTATGAACTGGTTTATTATTCTCTTAGCTGTTATTTACATACCACTATGTTTTCTTTATGCATGGTTTGAAGGGAGCAAAAAAGCTACAGGATTTATTGGCACTTTATTGTTAGTGTTATTGTTACCCTTTATTAGTTATTGGATAGTTGAATCACTCTCCAATAAGAAAGCTAAAGGCTGTGCATGGTGTGGCAATAAATATAACGAAGCCGCATATTGTGGCTTGTGTGGCAGGAATGAAGCAGGAGAAATAAGACCTGGATTTATTTCAAAAGAGTAACATTTATTCATCCATCCACTTCTCTCCCACCACTTTTATATCTTTTGATAAATTGCCAATAAAATTAAATTGATCAGCCACCGGTTTAAATTCAGTGAGCTCTTTCTGAACATCACTTTGTAAAATACCTTGCTTCAATTCTTCCCTTCTCTGTTGTAATAAAGCCTGCAGCCGTTGCTGCACCACATCATGCGTTGTTTCTGCAGGCGCTACATATTCTCCCTCTTCATCATTCAATACTTTTTCTGCATCTTCCATCCTTGCTATTGCTATATTAATTGCATGAACAAAATCAACCGACGCATATTTTTCAGACAATGGCCTTACATAAGAGGCCAACGTGGCAATATGAGAAGTAAGCATGTGATTCAACACAACGAACTGGTGCAGCTCTTTTATATTTTTCTGCTTACTCTTTGGCTCTGCCATCATACGGTTAAAAGCATCTGATAAATTTGCCAGCGCAACAAAAGCATTTTTACGGCTCAGTTTATATTCAGTATTGGTAACAGGATTACCAGTAAAAGCAGCGCTCACATTCTTAAAATAATTCTTATTGCTTGATAAAGCCTGTAACATGTAGTTCACAATTTTTTCATGCTCCCAGGCAGGTAATAAACTGAAGTTTGCCAGGAATGCAATGGCAGAACCAATAGCCGTATCAATAATGCGGTCGGTAATTATAACCTTAAAATTTGTGTTCGTAAGCAAATGAAACATCAGCAAAATATAAGGCGTCATAAAAACAACGCTGAACATGTAATTGGTACGCCACAGGCTGTAGGTACCGATCATTAAAACCAGCATCACAACAAACAATGCATCATTATTTGTTACAAATTGCAGTATCACTATACCAATAGCTGCTCCTAATACAGTTCCGATCAACCGCTGATAATTTCTTTTTTTTGTAAGGCTGTAGGCAGGTTTTAATATCACAATGATGGTAAGCAATATCCAGTAACTATGCCCGAAAGGGAAAAACATAGAAACAATAAAACCGGCAAGCGTGGCAATGCTTATCCTTAACGCATGACGAAAATTATTTGACTTAAAAGAAAGATTATCCCTGAATAATTTAAGATCAAACGCTTCATGTGTTACAAACTGGTCGTAATCTGGAGAAAGTGTTCCTTTTTTTGCAATTTCCTTATCATAGGTGGTGTATAAATGCAATGTGTGTATGCGGTTGGCAATATCGCTGATACTGTTAAGTATCTGCCGAAGGCCTATAAAGTCATCAACATTTTCAGCAGTGCGTTTACTATTCCTGAACGCTCCAAAATAATTTCTTGTGTTGGTAATATGAGCAATAAGATTACCTGTTTCTTCAGAAGCCTCTCCACTTTTTACAGCAATACCAATCTCATCCAATTCATTACTCAGCTCAAGAATAAGCTCCCTGTATTGTTGCAAAATTTCGTCATCATCAAATGCTTCATGCAATGCTTTATAATCCTGGTAAGATGTCATTGTTCTTTCAAAAAGATCAACTATGTCGGTAAATATCATCACCAATATCCTTCCGGTAGTAGTGGAATCTTTAATGATATGCCGGCTTTTGTATAACAGTTCTCTTACAAGATTTTGTTTTTCATGTACCGCTATCTGTTCTTCCAGCATACGTTGGTATGTTCTGTCATAATCCACATCTTTCCTGTAAAAGGAAGCCCTCACACGCAGATAATCCGCAGTAGCCATAATACAATCTCCCAAAGCCTGCTGCGCCAGTTTATATGGACGAAACCCATACAACACCAAACTCAACAGCATATACCAAACGCCACCGGCCAATATATATGCAGCATTCAGCATCACATCCCAACCATGATGTTGCCTGTCAATATTCAACACCATTATCAATAATGCAGAAACACCAATGGAATTAACACGGTTGCCATATACACCTATCATGGAAAAAACAAAACAAGCAACCACTATAATAATACCCAGTAAAAAAGAATGCGGCGCAACAAAACCTGTAACAGCAGCGATGATAGTATTGGTGATGATACAGGCTATCATTCCATTTTTCCTGTGATGGATCGGGCCGGGATTATCTGTGATGCTCACCGTCATTGCACCTAATGCCACCACTACTCCAACAGAAAGCAAATTGAAATAATTGAGAAGAATTGCAGGCAAAATAATACCGGCAGTGATACGGACACCTTCACCAAGATAATGGCTGTTGATAAAACTTTTATATTCCTTTACATAATCCATTTAGTCCGCCGTTTTTGTTTTGTAAAGATACCAAGTAATAAAAGTGATTACATAACAGCGGTTGCTATTTATACATTCAAAGAAAATTTTCCTGATATTAAAATACTTTTATCAACAGATAGCTGACATTTACATTCTTTAAAGTATCAACTTATGCAACCTGAACAATTAAACGACCTGATAAAAAACCGCCGCTCTGTTTTTCCCGACCAGTTTGTTGCTGGTAAAAAAGTAGATGATGAGATCATAAAACAAATATTGGTGAATGCAACCTGGGCGCCCAATCACGGACAGGGTGAACCGTGGCAGTTTACTGTTTTCACCGGCGATGGATTAAAAGCATTTGCCAATTTTCAAAGTGAATTGTATAAACAGGAAGCTGGCGAATCATACAAAGAAGATAAATACCTGAAGATGCAGGTGCAACCATTAAGAGCATCGCATATTATTTCATTGGCAACAAAACGCAGCGCTAAAAAAGGTATCCCTGAAATAGAAGATATTGAAGCAGTGTCTTGTGCTGTACAAAATATTTATTTAAGTGTGAACGCTTATGGCCTCGGTGGCTACTGGACAACTGGTGGCATTACTTACATGGAAAAAGCAAAATCATTTTTTGGTTTGGGTGAAGAAGATAAACTCCTTGGTTTTTTTTATATCGGCCATGTGGCTGTACCATCAGCACCTGCTAAAAGAATTTCTATTGAAGAAAAAGTGAAGTGGGTTACTGAAGGCTGATTAATCTCTCACGAAGGCACAAAGGGAACATAGCAAAATACTTTAGTGACTTTGTGGCTTTGTTGGAAACCGGTAAAATCTTATCTTTCCTCCTACACTAATAAACGATGCAGCAAAAACAATATGGAATTTTTTCACTCCCGGTAATTGTAGGGTCTCTTGGCTTTTTCGTTGATATCTACGATCTGCTTCTCTTTAACATTGTTAGAACAAAAAGTTTTGAAGACCTCGGCGTATCTGGTGATGCCATAAAAACTTTAGGTGAAAATACTTTGAACTGGCAAATGCTTGGCCTGGTAATCGGCGGCATTATATGGGGTATTATGGGTGATAAAAAAGGAAGGAAGAGTGTTTTGTTTGGTTCGATATTGCTGTATTCATTAGCCACTTTTGCCAATGGATTTGTAACCAATGTAGAGCAATACACATGGCTGCGTTTTATTGCAGCTCTTGGCCTTGCTGGTGAACTGGGTGCCAGCATTACACTCACCAGCGAAATGTTGCCAAAAGAAAAAAGAGGTATTGCATCTGCAATCATTGCCACTAGTGGAGTAATGGGCTGCATTGCTGCCTACATTGTATATAATTTAAGTGGCGAAAACTGGCGGCTGTGTTATTATATCGGTGGTGGCATGGGAATAGCATTATTGTTTTTACGTGCAGGCTTTTTAGAAAGCAGGATGTATGATGCAGTGAAAGAATCAAAAGTGGTAGTGGGAAATTTCTTTATGTTCTTTACCAGCAAAGAAAGATTTACCCGTTATTTCCGTGGTATTTTAATAGGGCTGCCTGTATGGTATGTTATTGGTGTGCTCATTTCCTTTTCTAATAATTTTGCAGAAGAATTTAAAATTACTGGCTTTGACCAACCTACTGCATTGATGCTGCAATATGCAGCGCTTGCTTTTGGTGATATGGGTGCTGGTATCTTTAGCAACTATATTAAAAGCAGGAAGAAAACACTCATCATTTACTATATCATCACAGCAATATTCATCTTTTTATTTTTCGCATTAAAAGGTGGCGGCAGCGCTTTTAATATGTATTTGCTGTGCATGGGGCTTGGCTTTGGCTCCGGCATTTCAGTTTTATATATTACCATGAGTGCAGAACAATTTGGCACCAACCTGCGTGCCACTGCTGCTATTTCTATTCCTAACCTGGTTCGTGGCTTTGTAATACCAATTTCATTCCTGTTTAAATTTTTGCGTAGCGACAATGTATTTAAGGATTATGTGACTGGTGCGTATGTTACTGGTGCTATTGTAATGATTATTGGTTTTATTGCCGTATTGCGTACTAAAGAAACCTTTGGAAAAGACCTTGATTTTACAGAAACATAATTTTTATGGCCAGAGCAATTAAAAAGGTTGTTGAAAAAAAAGCAGCGCCTGTTATAAAAGAACAAACAGCAAAACAGTTTATAGATAAACTGAAAACATTTCAGAGTGATGAAGAATTAAAAAAGATACAACGCTATTTCAAATCAGGTGAAGGCCAATATGGCGAAGGGGATAAATTTATGGGAGTAAAAATGGGAAACCTGTTTGCGCTTGCCAAACAGTTTGCAGATATGCCAATAAAGGAACTGGAAAAATTATTGGATAGCCCCATTCATGAAGCAAGAGCCGGTGCTGTAAGCATAATGGACAAAGCAAGCCGCAATAAAAAAATTACACCAGGAAGATTAAAAGATTTTTTCGACCTCTACATAAAAAGACACGACCGCATCAATAATTGGGACCTGGTTGATCTTGGCTGCCTGCATATGACAGGCAGTTACCTTTTTGATAAGCCACGAAATATTTTATACAAGCTGGCTAAATCAAAAAATCTCTGGGAACGACGCTCTGCCATTTTAAGCACCACCTATTTTATTCGCCAGGGACAACTGGATGATACCTTTAAAATTTCCGAATTGCTTGTAAAAGACAAAGAAGACCTGGTACATAAAGCAACCGGCTGGATGCTGCGATTTGCTGGTGATAAAGACAAGAAAAGATTAATTGCACTGCTGAATAAATACGCCGCCACAATGCCCCGGACTTTGTTACGGTATGCTATTGAAAAATTTCCGGCAAAGGAAAAAGAGCATTATATGAACATGAAGAAAAAATAGCTTCGCTTTTAATACCACATTTTATACTTTTATATCAAGGTTAAACAGTAATCATCCATTCATCAATTTTTTCCCCATTTAGCAAATTTGCTGAAAGCCTTTACAGTCCATCATTCTGGTAGAAATTCCAACTTACCCTGCCCCATTGATTAATTAAACGTTTGTTTAACTCAAACAATTGTTTAATTTTGTACCTTCTAACCAAAACCCGTTTGTCCAAAACTAAACTGGTTTTACTTTGTTTAAGAAATGCTTTATTGAATTTATGCTACAATTGTTTATAAAAAGATCACTACTATTCCTGTTTGTTATTCCTGCTTTCCCGGCAATGGTATTTTCACAAAATGCTACGGACAGTTTTCTGGCATCTGCCACGTTGCAAAATGTAGTGGGCTATGCCATTAAGCACCAACCACTGATACAGCAGGCGCAGATTGATGAAACCATCACCAACAATACCATCAAATCCAAATTGGCAGATTGGTTTCCGCAGGTAAATTTTAATTACAGCCTGCAGCATAATTTCCAGATACAGCAGGCAATTATTGGAGGCAATGCAGTAAGATTAGGTGTGGAGAATACTTCTGCTGCTCAATTCACAGCATCGCAAAATTTATTTAACAGGGATGCGTTGCTGGCTTTACAGTCAAAAGGAGATGTTGTAACACAAGCTAAACAAACTACTGAAAGCAGGAAGATAGATGTGGCAGCAAACGTGTCAAAAGCTTTTTATGATGTGATCGCCACGAAGCAACAAATAAAAGTATCGGTTGAAAATATTAACCGCCTTGAAAAAAGTATCACCAATGCGTTTCAGCAATACAAAGCGGGCCTGGTGGATAAAACAGATTACAAAAGAGCAACTATCACGTTAAACAATACAAAGGCGCTGAAACAATCAAATGAAGAATTGCTGAAAGCAAAAGTGGAGTATCTTAAATACCTGATGGGTTATCCTGTTGATGCTCCATTGAATTTAGTATATGATACATTACAAATGGAAAAAGAAATTGTGTTGGATACTTTACAAAAATCTAATTACAACAACCGCATCGAATACCGCTTACTGGAAACACAAAAAAAATTACAGGAAGCAAATGTGAAATATAATAAGTGGGCTTTTCTTCCTAATGCTTCTTTAAATGGCGCATACAATCTCAACTATCTTAATAATGATTTCCCTAAATTATACAGTAACAATTTACCTAACTCTTTTGCAGCGATCACTTTGTCGTTTCCCATTTTCCAGGGAGGAAAAAGAAAATACAATATCGCCAATGCTCAATGGCAGTTAAAAAGGACACAGTGGGATATAGAAGCATTAAAGAACACAGTAAATACTCAATACAGCAGCGCATTGGCTTCTTATAAAAGCAACCTGGCAAACTATACTGCATTAAAAGAAAATGTGGCACTGGCGCAGGAAGTATATGATGTACTTAGCCTGCAATATAAAAATGGAGTGAAAACTTACATTGAAGTAATAGGTGCTGAAACTGACCTGCGTACATCACAAATAAATTATTACAACGCATTGTACCAGGTGCTGGCCAGTAAAATAGATGTACAGAAGGCATCCGGGCAAATAACTTATTAATTAAAACGAAAAGTCGAAATATGGTTTTCAATTCTTTTAAACAATATATAATAGCAGGCGCTGCTATTGTGTTGGCATCTTGCGGAGGTTCTGATAAAAGTGGAATACCACAAGGGCCTCCGCCACCAACACCAGTAACCGTTACAGAAGTGCAAACAACTGATGCAGTATATTATGATGAATATCCTGCTACACTTTCTGCATTAAATCAAACTGACTTACGCTCCCAGGTAACCGGCTACATAACGGGCGTTTATTTCCAGGATGGACAAAAAGTAAGCAAAGGGCAAAAGCTGTATTCAATAGATGCACAGATCTATGATGCTAACTACCAGCAATCAATTGCCAACCTGCAGGTGCAGGAAACTAATATGATGAAAGCACAAAAAGATGCAGACCGTTATCATGAATTAGACAAGCATGATGCTATTGCCAAACAACAGGTTGATTATGCAGATGCTTCTTTAGAGGCTGCTAAAAAACAAGTGGCTGCTGCAAGGGCTGTTGTAAACAGTGTAAGAGCCAATGTAAGTTTCTCCACTATTACTGCGCCATTTACTGGCACCATTGGTATATCAGGTGTAAAAACAGGAACTGCAGTAGTGGCAGGGCAAACAATCCTGAATACTGTATCAACCGACAATCCTATTGCTGTTGATTTTGCAGTGGATCAGAAAGAAATATACCGTTTTGTGCAAATGCAGCAAAAGCAGAACGCAAAAGATTCTACTTTTTTAATTGCATTTGGAACTGACATTTACCCCTACCCCGGCAGCATCAGTTTAATTGACCGGGCTGTTGACCCACAAACAGGTACTATTAAAACAAGATTAGTGTTCCCAAATGACAAAGGGATGTTGAAGCCAGGTATGAATACATCAGTAAGAATTAAAAATAGTTCGGCACAGCAATCCATCATTATACCCAACAAAGCCATATCCGAGCAATTGGGTGAATTCTTTGTATATGTGGTAGGCGACAGCAGCAAGGTTACACAAAGAAAAGTAGCATTAGGAAAACAGATAGGCACCAATATTATTGTAAAGGATGGTTTAAAGCAGGGGGAGAAAATTGTGGTGGAAGGAATACAGAAGTTAAGGGAAGGCGCTGTGATAACAACTGCTCCGCCAAAAGCACCTGATGCAAAAAAATAAAAGGTTTTTTGTTACTCAACGACCCCGGAGGGGTCAAATGTGAATAACGATGGGTGCAACCCATCGTTATTAGATGAACAAAAAACAAACTGTACAAGAGTGCGACGCAACGATGCTGCCATAAAATACAAATGCCGGTAACAAAAAAATAAACGACAGAACAAATTAATAAATGATAGCAGATACTTTTATAAAACGGCCCGTAACAGCCATTGTAATATCAATTGTGTTGGTATTGGTAGGCATTATTGCCCTCACTACATTACCAGTGGCACAATACCCGGATATTACGCCGCCAACGGTAAGCGTTACCGGCATATTTACCGGTGCTGATGCAGAAACAGTGGAACAAACCACCACCACTGCAATGGAAACACAGATAAACGGCACACCCGGCATGACGTACATGAGCAGCAACAGTACCAGCAGCGGCGCCAGTAATATCAACGTAACATTTGAAGTAGGCACCGATGTAAACCTTGCATCGCTGGATGTACAAAACCGTGTAAGCATTGCACAACCATCTCTACCAGATGCTGTAAAAAGGCTCGGCATCACCGTTAGAAAGCGTAACCCAAGTATAATGGTGGCGTTAGCTTTCTATTCTCCCAATGGCACACATGATGCAACATTTATTGGCAACTATGTAAACATTTATATTAAAGATGCTTTGCAAAGAGTAAAAGGCGTGGGTGATATTGTGAGCCGTGCTGATGATTTTGGTATGAGGGTATGGCTGAACCCTGAAAAATTAGCAGCACTAAGACTTACACCGGCAGATGTGATACGAGTATTGAACGAACAAAATTTACAGGTAGCTGCCGGTACAGTGGGTGGCAATCCTCAACCCAATACACAAACATTTGAATACAGTGTGCTTACCAACAGCCGTATCAATACCGTAGATCAGTTTGAAAATATCATTGTAAGAACGGTGAGTGGAACAGGCAATGCAATCTACCTGAAAGATGTTGCAAGGCTTGAACTTGGCAAATTTGATTATGGCAGTAATGCTTTTGTAGATGGCAAACCTGCTGCATTTGTGTTGATATACCAGGCGCCAGGCGCCAATGCACTGGATACATATGAAGGATTAAATAAAGCATTGGTGGAATTAAGAAAGTCATTTCCAAAAGATATTGATTATTCCATTCCGCTGGAAACGGTTTCTGTTGTAAAGGTTTCTATTGAAGAAGTAATACACACTTTGGTGGAAGCATTGCTGTTGGTGGTGCTGGTGGTATTTTTATTTTTACAAAACTGGAGGGCCACATTAATACCGGTGTTGGCGATACCCGTTTCTCTTATCGGCACTTTTATTTTCTTTATCCCGTTTGGTTTTACTATTAATACGCTTACATTATTTGCCTTTGTATTGGCAATAGGTATCGTGGTGGACGATGCTATCGTGGTGGTGGAAGCAGTGCAACATTATATTGACCATGAAAAATTATCGCCGAAAGAAGCAACAAAGAAGGCGATGAAAGATATCAGCGGGCCAGTAATTGCGATTGCATTGATATTGGCAGCAGTGTTTGTACCGGTTGGTTTTATTCCTGGTATTGTGGGTAGGTTATACCAGCAATTTGCTATTACCATTGCAGTGTCTGTTATCATTTCTGCATTTGTAGCATTATCATTAACGCCGGCATTATGTTCTATCATGCTGAAACCCTCCAATGGAGAAAATGCAAAAAAGAACTGGCTTGATAAATTTTTTGCTGCATTCAACAGCAGGTTCAATAAAATATCACACTCTTATACAAGAGGTGTTGGCAAATGGATTAAAGGAACGCCATATGTGTTGGTGATGATGGTTTGTTTATTTGTTGGCTTATTCTTTTTATTCAAGAACAAACCATCGGGCTTTCTGCCTACAGAAGATGAAGGCAGGTTGTTTGTAACATATGAAATGCCGGAAGCCACATCCACCACAAGAAGTGTGGCCATGCTGCAGAATATAATGAGCAGGATCCAAAAGATACCAGAAGTGAGGGTTGTGGGTGGCCTTGCAGGTTTTAATATCCTCAGCTTTTCTCAAAAATCAAATGTGGGTACTTTATTTGTAAATTTAAAAACATGGAACTTACGTGAAGGGAAAGAACATCACGTACAATCCGTGATTGCACAAATACAAAAAATAACTGCTGATATAAAAGAAGCAAGGGTATTGCCTATCTCCCCTCCTGCCATACCAGGGCTTGGACAAACAGCAGGTTTTACTTTTGAATTAAAACAAACCACCAGTACAGATAATGTGCAGCAGTTTGAAGCAATTGCAAAAAACTTTTTGGGAGAAGTAAACAAACGTCCGGAGATAGCAATGGCATTTACTTTCTTTAATGCAAGAACGCCATCTTACAAAATTGATGTGGACAGGGATAAGGCAAAACAATTGGGTGTACAGTTAAATGATGTGTACAGCACCATGTCAACTTTGCTGGGAAGTAGTTATGTAAATGATTTTAATTTATATGGAAGAAACTTCCGTGTAATGGCGCAGGCAGACAGCAGTTACCGCTCTTCACTTGATAAACTGGAGAAATTTTATGTTCGCAATGATGTCGGCAATATGGTACCATTGAGTTCATTGATCACAACAAAGATCATAGAAGCGCCGGCATTGATAACACACTATAATGTAAACCGTAATATTGAAATAAACGGTTCACCAAAACCAGGATTCAGCAGCGGGCAGGCCATTAAAGCATTACAGGAAGTTGCCAAAACATTACCGGCAGGCTACAGTTATGAATTTAGTGGTATGAGTGCGGAAGAAATAAAAGCAGGCAACAGCAGCTTAGTGATATTTATGATCTCCATTGTGTTTGTGTTCCTGTTTTTGGCTGCATTGTATGAAAGCTGGAGCATTCCTTTCTCTGTATTGTTTGCCGTACCAATTGGTGCGTTTGGTTCAATACTAACGCTTACGCTGCTACCGGACCTTAATAATAATGTGTATGCACAAATTGGATTGATAACCCTGATCGGCCTGGCTGCAAAGAATGCAATATTGATCGTTGAATTTGCAAAAGAACGTGTTGACAGGGGCATTGATATTGTTCATGCAACGTTGCAGGCGGTACAATTACGTTTACGGCCCATCATTATGACCTCACTGGCATTTATACTCGGTGTATTACCATTAGCCTTTGCAAGTGGCGCTGCTGCCGAAAGCCGCAGAACAATTGGATGGACTGTATTTGGAGGAATGTTAGCCGCCACCACCTTAGCCATCTTTGTAGTGCCGGTATTGTTTGTATTAATTACAAAACTGAGTTACGGAAGGAAATTAAAACGCCTGCAAAAGCAACAGGAAGAAGAAGCCCAGATCGATGATTCGATCATCAGGAATAAATTAAGTTAAGATTGTTGTTGGTTTAAGGTTTATCTAAGTGCAGGGTTGTTTCCTGCACTTTTTTATTGAACTAACAGATTTCCTGTTACCCTTAATTTCTTATTTGCAACCACAAACAAACTACTTGCCGAAGAAATAATTTGATTTACATTCAGCACACATTCCCCATTGGCAAAAGGATAAATAACGATCTGGTCGCCGGCTGGTAATACAGCAGGAGGAATATTACCACCAGACCAGTTGGCTGCAATACTCCAATTGCCATTGCCGATAAATGTATAAGTTGTGGGTGGTGTGCTATTGCACATTACATAATTTAATCTTTGCCAGATATTATCACACATTAAAAAAGGCACTTCGCCTTCATCAGCATTGCCCATTCTTACTACAACCAAACCTTTTGATGGCGACACACTTACTATTTGCCCGTTCTTTCCAATAGCTGCATACATATCTGCCGGCGCAGATGGTGCGTAAGAACCGGGGATAACCAATTGCGACGATGGCACCATGTAAGAACCCTTTCCATTGAGCCACCACAAGTAACCATAAGCATAATTTATTTGCTGAGATGTGTTGATCATTGCTTTTTTATAGCCGGTATCATATAACAGTGTATCATTATTCCACACACAATTGTTCTGTATAAACAAACCAAACCTTGCCATACTTCTTGGTTTACTGTAGTACACATTATCGTAACCAACGGTAACCCATGCGCCGGTAATGCCTGTTCTTGTTTTTAAAGCTGACTGAGTGTATAGGTTTATATTTTGTGCTGTCGCTTGTGTTATCACTCTTTCCAGCAAAGTATAAGGGGCATTGTGATAAGCCCATCTTGAACCTGTAGCGGCTTTGTAAATAAGACAGGCAGGATCAGTACAATGATTATCAGTAACACCATCATCCAACCCTGTAGTCATAGTTACCTGGTGGCGGATGGTAATGCTGTCTTCCTGTTGCCGGGTGCAATTCGTCCAGCCAAAATCAAGATATTTTGATGATGTATCACTTAAGGATAAATAATTTTGTTCCTGCGCCTTGCCAACTAAAAAGGAAGTAATAGTTTTTCCTGCAGAAGCCCAATACCATAAGCTATCTTGAGTAAACGTGCCGAAGTATTTTTCCAATACTATCTTGCCATCTTTTAAAATAATAAATGCTTTGGAGTTTTGTTGATCTAAATAATTATAGAGAGAATCTATTCTGCCAGTACACCATCCAAGGGAAGCAGGTGAAATGGTATCCCATGTATTACCTACTAAAGGAGGGAAATATAAAGGTTGTGAATTTGAACTCGTTGAAACAAAAAGTAACAGTGTAATAAAAAAATTTCTCATCAGTATAAAGTTAGCAGTTTGTTTGACGCAGAAATTTCAAATAGTTTAATCAATAAAAAAACCTCCTGCAAAACTGCAGGAGGCCATGGATTAAAAGCGGGATCTTTAAGCACTCATGTGCTATTTCTTAGCCGTGTCAAACTTCCTGAAGATAGCTTTGACGCTGCTCTCCACTTCCTTATCCGTAAGATTTCTACTGTCAACCTCGTCTGTTGTCCACCCCTGCCATACCATTTTATCTGTATCGGTATCTGTCATGGTTATCGTGATGGTTCCCTCTTTCCTGGTCACATTTCTTTCATCGTATCCTAAAAATTGTGAAGGATAGTAAACAGAATAAAATCTGCGGTAATATGGATTATAAAAAGTACGGGTAAACGGCCGGCTGTAAACCGGGTCGCTTTGTTGTACTGTATTTTTTTCTACCAGTACATCATAGTTCAATAATACATCAGGGTTTCTTTTTACTTCACGCCAACCCTGTTTCTGCAACTCATTTGCCACAGCATTTTTTATGTTTTGCCGGGTGAGAGAACGGCTGCCTTTCTTTTCTTTTGTATCACTGGCTTCAGACCATGCATAGGTTTTATAATTGCTGAAGTTTACGGTATTATCCTTCTGCACGTGTGCAGTGGGGCCACAACCTTGTAACACAAATGAGAAAAAGACAAGAGCGCCTGCTAACATCATTTGCATCTTTTTCATAGTAGTATATTAATTTTTAATGATTAAGAACTACTATATATACTACAAATAATGTGCTGTGGTTTAATAACAGATTGCTAATAATTAACAGAGATCATTTATCAAAAATTGTTCGATGTAAATGACTTATTTATTGTTAAAAAGAAAAGATAGAGATTCCGTAATGCAGGAATAAATATCCTGTAGTTCTTTCTCTGTAATGCAATAAGGTGGCATGATGTATACAATATTCCCCAATGGACGCAGAAAAATACCTCTGCTTAAATAATATTGGTATGCGGCAGATTGTATGTTGTTGAAGTAAGAACTGTTTTCTTCTGTCGTCAGTTCAATAGCTAGAATGGTTCCCTGCTGCCTTACTTTCTTTACATTGGGATGATCAGCAATTGAAAGAGCAAATGTTTTATGAGATGATGTAATAAACTGAATTTGCTGCTGGCATTTATCACTCATTAATATTTGCATGCTGGCATTGGCAGCTGCACAAGCCAATGGGTTGCCAGTATAAGAATGTCCATGAAAAAATGTTTTCATTTTATCATCAGCATAAAACGCATCGTATATTTTGTGTGAGCAAACCGTAACTCCTAATGGCATAAAACCCCCAGTGATACCTTTGCTTAAACAGATAATATCTGGCTTGTTGTTCAGGTATTCAATGGCAAAGTTCTTTCCTGTTCTGCCAAAGCCTGTCATCACTTCATCAGCGATACAGATGATGTTGTTTTCATTCGCTAAAGCAATCAACTCATTTAAATATGTTGCTTCATACATCAGCATACCGGCAGCACCCTGCACCAATGGTTCAAAAATAAATGCTGCTACATTTCCTTTTTTTGCAATGGAAGCAAACTCCTGTTTTACTGTTTCAATATTTTCTTTATTGGGTATTGGCAATCTTTTTACTTCAAACAAAAAAGGATTAAAAGCTGCATTAAAAGCATTTCTTTCTGCCACACTCATAGCACCAAACGTATCTCCATGATAAGCATTTTCAAATGCGATGATCGTTGTCTTCTTTATTCCCTGGTTATGCCAGTATTGTATGGCCATCTTTAATGCCACTTCTACTGAAGTGGAACCGTCATCACTAAAAAAAACTTTGGAAAAATTGTTTGGCAACATGCTGATGAGCTTTTTGCTCAACTCTATTGCAGGTGTATGAGTGAATCCTGCAAAGATCACATGCTCTAAAGTCTTTGCCTGTTCAGCAATGGCGTTTGCAATTGTTTCATTGCAATGCCCATGAATATTTACCCACCAGGAAGAAATGGCATCAATGTATTCTTTTCCATCAGCCGTATATAAAGTGCAGTCTTTTGCTTTAACAACATGCAGCGGTGGCGCTGCTGTTTTCATTTGTGTAAATGGATGCCAGATGTAATTCTCTTCCATAGTTACAAATGTATGGAAACAGTGTTTGCAAAATCAGCAATTACTGCCGGGGTTATTTTTCCAAATTGAGGAATAGAAAATAAGAGTGGCAGTTTAGTGTATTGCAAAATAAATTCTCTTGTAGAGGCAAATTCGCTGCCGCAAAACACCAAACCTTTTACAGGAATATTTCTTTTCTGCAATGCTTCTACTGTAAGTAATGTATGATTGATACTGCCAAGGTAATTATTGCTTACCACAATAGCTGGTAAATTCAATTGCTGCATCAGGTCTATATTCAAAAAATTATTTGATAACGGGCTCATAATACCGCCAGCCGTTTCAATAACTATTTGATTACCGGTTTGTGGCAATGAAAAATCTGTTGCTTTAATTTCTATCCCATCCAGTGCTGCTGCATAATGTGGGGAAGCTGGTATCGTAAGCCTGTGTCTTTCCTGGTGAATGACACAATTGGGATTGGTTACATTTCTTTGAATAAAAATACTATCGGTATTATCCAGCTCTCCGGCCTGTACCGGTTTCCAGTAATCATAACCAAGCGACTGGCAGATGACGGCAGAACAAACTGTTTTGCCAATACTCGTGTGTATGCCTGCTATAAGAATACTCATGACTATTTATTTCGGCACAAAGAAACGACTATCTGTGATTGAATTGCTTAATTTCTTCAACAAGAGCATCAATTTGTGAAGTACTGTTAAAACTGTGAATACAGATCCTGATACGTTCCTTTCCAACCGGGACTGTTGGTGATAAAATAGGCCGAACGAAAAAACCCTTATCGAACAAATGCGTAGCCAATGCTTTTGTCTTGAAATTATCACCCACCAGTATACCTTGTATAGGCGAGTGGCTTTCAACAAAACCGATCGTTTTCACTTCACTTATTTTTTGCCTGAAGTAATTTACCAGGTCGTATAATTTAGTTCTGTCAGCAGAAGGCAAAAGGCTATATGCTTTTTGTACCAGCAAATAATTATGCGGTGGCAATGCTGTGGTAAAAATAAAACTCCTTGCCTGGTTCAATAAAAAATTACGCAGCACTTTACTGCCAGTAACAGCGGCACCATGTAACCCAAGTGCTTTGCCAAAAGTGTGTACAACAGCATATACATCGTTATGCAAACCATACTTACAAACCAATCCATCGCCTTTATCACCATACACACCGGTTGCATGGGCTTCATCAACTATTAACAATGCATCATACTTTTTACATGCAGCAGCAATCTCTTTTAATGGCGCTTCATCACCATCCATTGAATAGATGGATTCGACTGCTACTATCTTGTTTCCTGTTGCAACTTTTAATTTTTTCTCCAGATCAGTTATGTCATTGTGTTTAAACCGGAGACGGTTGGCATAACTTAACCGCATACCATCTATCATGCTGGCATGAATGTATTCATCTGAAATATAAGTATCACCCTTTGCGGCAAGGCAACTAAACAAACCCACATTAGCCATATAGCCAGTGTTAAAGATCAATGTGGCTTCTCTATTGTGAAAGTTGGCGATGATATTTTCTGTTTCCTCTGCTAATTGAGAATTACCTGTGATGGAGCGGCTGCCCGTAGCGCCGGAAGGCAATTCATTTTTATCCAATGCCAGCAACCCACTTTGTGCAAATCCAAAATAATCGTTGCTGCTGAAATCAATTTTATCATCCGCATATACCAATGAACGGATCGTTCCTACAGCTTTTTTTTCATCAAGCTTTTGCTGGAGGTAAGCATCGAATTGTTGATTGGAAGACATTGTGTTTTTTGATATAAAAACCGCAAAGGCGCTAAGACGCAAAGTAAGTAATATGATTTCCTTAGCGCCTTAGCAGTAAAGAATACTATACAGCAGCAGGTACCTGCACATCCTTAAATGCTTTACGTGGCGTAAGCCCAAGCATTTTAAACATCTGCATATCGGTATCAAAATCCGGGTTGGGAGTAGTCAGTAATTTTTCTCCTGCAAAGATGGAATTTGCACCGGCCATAAAACAAAGCGCCTGTTCTGCAACTGTCATTTCATTTCTTCCTGCACTTAACCTTACCACACTTTTCGGCATTAATATTCTTGCCGTAGCTATCATGCGGAGCATTTCATCAATACCAATCCGTTCGTTGTTTTCCAATGGTGTTCCTTTTACTGCCACCAATGCATTGATGGGAACGGAATCAGGATGTTGCTCCATCGTTGATAATGTATGCAGCATCTTCATCCTGTCATCGTCTGTTTCACCAAGGCCAACAATTCCACCGCAACAAACACTCAGTTTTGCTTTGCGTACGTTGTTCAATGTATTCAGCCTGTCTTCAAATGTTCTTGTAGTGATGATGTTTTCGTAATTGTCACTGCTGGTATCAATATTATGGTTGTATGCAAAACAACCGGCTTCTTTTAATCTTTCTGCCTGCTCGTAAGTCAACATGCCGAGCGTGCAACAAACTTCAAGCCCCATATCATTTACTTCACTCACCATCTCCAGCACACGGTCAAAGTCACGGTTATCTCTTACTTCTCTCCATGCTGCACCCATACATAACCTGGAAGCGCCATTTGCTTTTGCAACTGCTGCCCTTGCTTTTACTTTCTCAACCGTCATCAATGGCTCCACTTCCACATCGGTATGGTAACGGGCTGCCTGCGGACAGTAAGCACAATCCTCTTTACAACCACCGGTTTTAATAGAGATCAAACTGCTTATCTGCACTTCTGCATAAGCTTTGTTCTGGCGGTGAATAGCTGCCGCATCAAATATTAAATCTAACAATGGACGGTTGTAGATGTCCTGTATTTCATCTAATGTCCAGTTATTTCTAACAGTCATAAGGAATTAGTTTTATTTGCAAATATAAGAAAGGCTGGTGTTGAGTTATGAATTATGAATTATAAGTACCCATTGTCAATTATCCATTATCAATTAATAAGACTCACTCTCATTCGGAAAGTCCTTACTCTTTACATCACTTACATATTGCTGGATAGCACCGGTTATCTGTTCATCTAAATTCAGATAACGGCGAAGGAAACGTGGTTTAAACTCTGTATTAATACCAAGCATATCATGCATCACCAGCACCTGCCCATCGCAATGTCCGCCTGCACCGATACCAATGGTTGGAATAGTTAAACTTTCACTTACCTCTTTTGCCAAAGCAGCAGGAATTTTTTCAAGCACAATCGCAAAGCAACCTGCTTCCTGCAGCAGCAAGGCATCTTTTCTTAATTTATTGGCTTCTTCTTCTTCTGTTGCCCTTACCACATAAGTACCAAACTTGTTAATGCTTTGCGGCGTCAATCCTAAATGCCCCATCACCGGGATACCGGCACTTACTATTTTTTTTACAGAGTCAATCACTTCTTCGCCGCCTTCCAGCTTTACCGTATGTCCGCCGCTTTCTTTCATAATGCGGATGGCACTGGCCAATGCTATTTCAGAATTGCTTTGATAATACCCAAACGGGATATCCACCACTATCAATGCCCTTTCCCTTGCCCTTACCACACTTTGTGCATGGTAGATCATCTGGTCGAGTGTGATGGGTAGTGTGGTGGTATGGCCTGCCATTACATTACTGGCGCTGTCGCCAACCAAAATAATATCAATCCCGGCCATATCAAACAATTTTGCAAAAGAGAAATCGTAAGCCGTTATCATGGAGATCTTTTCCCCGGCGGCTTTCATTTTCTGTATGGTGTTGGTGGTAACTTTTTTGTATTCTTTTTCAGGAGCCATAGCAATTAATTGTAATTGTTTAGAGGAGAGTAATGGCCCTGCATTAGAATAAAACAATACTCAGTATGAATGACGGCGTAAATGTAGAAATAAATTTAATTTAAAACTATTTTTAAGGCCGGAGAAAATTCTTTCTCTACAATACCATTTTTACGTCTTTTTGCGTCCAGGAGTATGTAAGGAATTTTACAGAATACCAGGTTACTCTTATAATCATAATACCAATCCTGGACTATTTCTACTTGTTTAATATAAAAAGGAATAGGGTTTTCATTGAAATATCTCACACCAATTTCATTGCCTACACTATCATAAATATTTCTTGTCGTAGTATCCATAATGAAATCGTCTATCTTTTTTATATTAATTTTCTTTCCTGTATCAACATCATAAATAGAAAATGTACTATCTAATACATAAGGCCACAACGATTCCAATAAATTTTTCCCGTATAATTCTTTCAGCCTTTCATTTTTTGGTATAGAATCAATTATAGCTTTTCTTTTTATTTGACCCAGATAGAGAAGATCATTAATTATATTAGGAGTAAAGTTGTACTTAAAATTAAAACATGTACTAAAATATTCTCCTGTAGCAAAAAAAATGCGATTAGATGAAAACATAGAATAGGCTGGCGTTACCCAAGGTATATAACATTTCAATTTACCTTTTTCAACAAACAATATTTGTGTTATGTAAAGCAAATTAAATGAATGACTATCAACTGTAATTGAATCATTATACTCTGTAACTGATGCCACTTCCATAGAATCATAAAGTGGTTGCCAAAGAGAAGCTCCTCTTTCTTTATTCTGTTTCCGATCTGTGTATATAATTTTGTTTGCCCATTTGGTTCCACCTATAATTGGCCGGGAGGTTTTTATTTCCTGCTTTTCCATACGCTCTATAAGGATATCGCTCAAGTTTGGCTCTGTAAACCTGACTGTATCCAAAAAATAAGCAGCCCATTCAATGGATGCCTTGTTAATAAAAGTGTCAAATTGCGTAGGGATTACCTGTGCATTACCAATATTAATATTCCAGAAAATAAGAAGAATGGTTAAAGGCTTTTTCATTTAGCCAATTTAGTAAAGATATTTTGTCGGTGCAAGCGACTAAAATATTTTAACTGTTTGGGCGAAGTTTATAATGGAACAATCAAAGAATTACCAAAGATCCCTTACTGGCATGGTAACTGCATCATTTCACCATAATCAATAAACTTAATTTATATGAAAACGATCTTATTATCATCATGTATTATGGCTTATAGCCTATGTGCAGTTGCACAGGTAGATACCACACCGATAGGCAGGGATACCATTCGCAGTGCATGGAGCCAGCGGCCTGATACTGCTTTTGGCAAGCAACAACGCCCCATCAGCAGCCAGCCTTTATCAAATTCACCTGTTCCACCGCCTTTAACCAACCCTATTGATAACCCTACAAGTGGGCAAACCAATCCGCCGGAACAGGCACAACCTATTGAAGTGCCGCCACCTTTGCAAAAGCCAGATACTTTACCAAAGCGTAAACCCATAAAGCCGGTGTCGCCAAAGCCAAAGAAGTCAGATTATGATACTGTACCGGGTACTAACAGGAAAGGTTAAATGTATATTTGATCACCGTATCCGTTTTTTATTGCTGGCTTTTACCCATTTTGTTTTTTTGCAACTGGGGCATATGGTTACTGCCGCCGGTAATAGCTGTTTAGTATAGCCGCAGAATACACAGGCATAATAGTTTTGTTCTGTTATTTTATCCTGTTGCCTGTCAAGTGTACCTGGCATTACTGGCAATCCATATTTTACTTCCTCATCAGTATAATAAAATATACTGATGCTGCCGCAGCTTTCGATTATGGCCTGTTCCACCTGGCCCAGTTGGGATACTCCCTGCATCCGCATTTCTGCAAAAAATTCATCTTCACCCAATGGTTCCTTTTTAAAATTATCTACGGCAAACATTCCTTCTTTAATAAGGCAAACCGGTTTACCTTCCACCAGCGCTTCAAAGTTTTTATTCCTGCCTATAAAATAAGTAATGGTGAGATACACCGAAATAATAAGTGCAAACACTACCATCGCAGGCAATATGCCTACATCTTTATAAAACATAGGGTCGCCGGCAGCAGAGCCGAGGCCGATAATAACCACCAGTTCAAATACAGATAATTGTTTTACACCCCGTTTGCCCAATATCCGCAGGCTTACCAATATAATGAGGAACATAATAATGGTACGAAGCGCTGTTTCGCCAAGAAAAGCCCAGTTTTCGCCACCCAGCAAAAGTTCCTTCCATGTAAACCCCGAAGAAGCTTGTAAAAAAAACATACACGTAAGTTTAAGTTTTACTTCAATATGGTCAATCAATAAAAAACTTCCGAAACTCTTTAAGCTTCGGAAGTTTTTGCAGCGACCCAGCCGCCTGCAGGGGCATAGATTATTATGTTTTCAAATGGTATGGGAGATCAATTAAAAAATTAGTCTTTCTTATCTTTTAGCTCGCCTTCTTTTACATAATGCCTTTTGCCTTTATCATCCACCCAGTAATATTCTGATTTATCATTGATAAATATTTTTTGCCCTTCAGGGCCCACTTTACCATCGTATGTTTTATCAATTATTTCAGAACTTCCTTTGCTTGCCAGTTCTGCTGTCTTATTACCTACCTTTTTAGCTCCTTTCTTTATTGCCTTTCCTGTTTTTTTTGCTGTCTTCTTTATTTTAGCGCCTGCTGTTGTACTGTCGTCCTGTGCATGTGCAGTTAATGAGAAAAATGCAAAGCTGAACATCATGGCACCGGTAACAAATATCCGTTTCATGTTTTGTAATTTTTAGTGATATATATAATAAATCAAACGCCATGCCTGCTGCATTTAAGTGGTAACAAGCCAGCCAGCAATAAATTGTTAGGGAAATTGTGCCACAGTGTGCAGCAATACCTGGCCGTTGCAGGCGAAGTGGGACTAAAATCTAAGATCTCTATTCTAATTCTATTTGTAAGTTTTCGTTTAACTGCACAAAAACAATTAAGCAAGACATTCTGTTAGCATCAGGTAAAAAACCTATCTTAACCCAATGAACACTATCATCCCTGCTCTTTTAGACCTTGCCCTTTCTGATATTAATACGCCTTACAATATTGTATCCAAAAATCAAGCAGAACAGCTATTTATTTTTTTTAAACAGCATATTTTATTTAACTGGAAAAATGCAAATAATGGATGTGAAGGAAGAGCAGATGCTGCATGTGTATTACTGGATAAATGGGGCATACCCAATTATAAGGGTTGGGTTTTCAGCGGTGCTTTCCTTAAAAAGCATGTAGGGGAATTAAAAAATGGTTGGAAATATCATGTGGCTCCTGTACTTCTTGTAAAAGAGGACGGGCAGATCATACAGTACGTACTTGATCCTTCTACGGCTGATTCTTTACAACCTATAGAGGAATGGGCAGCTTCTATAACCCAGCTGCCACACAGTTATTATTTTACCCGTTTGGCACACTGGTATGTTTTCCCTCATAAAAATATCAGTTCATCAAAATGGAATAGCCGGAACAGGCAAAACCGGAAATGGATGATACAGTGCCTTGCAGGTATCAACGGGCTTACCACAACGGGAAAAGCAAAACTTATCTTTAACAAAGTACTGATAAAAAATACTTTATCTGCATTTGAACAGATGAAGAAAGAAAAACCCATCGCTTAGATCCGGAACAAACAACAAAATTGTTAAGGCGGCCATCCATTAGTTTATATAAACTATATTTATAAAAAATAAATTACTACCCATGGCAAAGAAAAAATCGCAAGCAGTAAAAGCTATTCCTGAAAACGGGCTTCTTTTTAAAATGGCAGAAATGGCCGGGCGTGTGGCCGGTGAAATAAGTGTAGCAACGCACAATGCAACAGAAGCTGCAGGCAACGCAATAGAAGCTGTAAAAGAAAAAGTGCAGTCAGTTATTAAAAAGAAAAAAACTGTTGTAAAAAAAGCTGCTCCCAAAAAAATAGTAAAGGCTGCTAAAAAAGCTGTAAAGAAAATTGCTAAGAAGACAGTGAAAGAAGTGAAGAAAAAAGCACCTGTAAAAGCAGCCAAGCCGGCTTCAAAACCTGTGGCAAAAAAAGCGGTCGCCAAGCCTGCTCCTAAGAAAGCTCCTGCAAAGGCAGTAGCTAAACCTGCACAAAAGCCTGCAATAAAGCCTGCAGCAAAAGCC
>JAZKGV010000151.1:0-15340 GCA_040385725.1 Bacteroidota bacterium
TATTTGATATATGCCAGGACAGGATGCATGCGCTGTTCCTGTTCCTGAGTTTGCTTGAACTCTCTCAGCAGAAATACCTGCGTATTGTTACCGGTGATGGAAAGAACAACTTTATTGTAGAGTACAATGAAGAAAGGGAAGAGGATACTTCAACGCCGCTGGATTATAACCAGATGACAAGTTTCAACTAAAACATACTGCCCCCACATTACCGGGGGTATTTTTTTGCAATTTTGTCAGTAAAATAAACTTGGCTTTAATTTTGATGTTTAAACATTGAATTTTAAAAAAGGAAAAACATGAAAACAATATTGCAAAGAGCTTCTGAAAGGGGAAGTGCTGACCATGGCTGGCTGAAACCTAACTTTTATTTCAGCTTCGCTAATTACTATAATCCTGAAAAAGTACATTTTGGTTTGCTCAGGGTTTTAAATGATGACTTTATTGAAGGCGGAGGTAAGTTTCATACGCATCCACATGATAACATGGAGATAGTAACCATTCCTTTGTCTGGTGGGGTTCATCATAAAGACAATACTGGTGGCGAAGGCATTGTAAAAGCAGGTGATGTGCAGATAATGAGTGCCGGCAGTGGTGTGTTACACTCTGAGGCAAATGCTTCTGCTGATGATGAGTTGAACCTGTTGCAAATTTGGGTTTTCCCGAAAGAGAAAAATATCAAACCAAGATATGACCAAAGAACATTTGATGTGAATGACAGAAGTAATAATTGGCAAATAGTGGTCTCACCAAGAGAAGAAGACAAAGCTTTATGGATAAACCAGGATGCCCGTTTTGCATTAACCAAATTAGATGCAGGCAAAACATTGACCTATGAAAACGCATTTAAAGGCAATGGTGTTTATTTAGTGGTGATCAACGGCACTGTAAAGGTTGGCGATACGGTTTTAAATAAAAGAGATGCTTTAGGCGTATGGGAAACTGATTCGTTCAGCATTACAGCAGGTGAAAATGCAGAGTTATTGGCAGTGGAAGTACCGATGAATTAAATTGGTAACACCCTGTTTTGAAGAGCAGCTTTAATAGGCTGCTCTTTTTATTTATGCTCAAAACATCCGAAGCTTTTAAAACTTCGGATGTTTATACAGTTCAATTAAATATCCAAAGCAAAACTGGCTTGTCAGAATCATCAAGATAGGTTGCCAATCTTTTTAAGAATGAAGGAGCTACAGTTGGGCAGCCCTGGCTCATACAAAGACTTTCAGGTGCTATTTCTGAATCAGGAACGCATTCATGTGCATGCAGTACAACAAAACGATCAAAGGCATTGTTGTTGGTTTTATCCAACCCATGCAGTTTGTATGCAAGCCCAAACTTTCCATGGTATGCATTGCCAATTTTGTATTTACCAATCGAAGACGAATTACTTCCCGGCACATTAGAGAATGTAATATTCTCATCATTACTGTTTCCATAGCCATGCGCCACCAAACCTGACTGTAGCACAGAGTCTTTTTGAATATCATAAACAAAAAAACGGTTACTCCCGCTGGCGATTTTCATATCCACTAAAAAACAATAACGGTCGTTATAGCCGTTTTCTTTTGCATACTGCTCCAGTTTATCAGCAAAAGGTACAAGCCTTGCAATTGCTGTGGTTTTTGCATCCTTCTTTTTTGTAGCTGTTCCTGTTACAGTTGTTTTTTTAGTAACTGCTGGTTTGTGAAAATGCCGCCATGCAAATGGAGATGCTGCCGTAATGGCAAAGAAGATGATGAGTAGCCGGTTCATACAGGAAGGTTTTAGGGTGATGAGATACAATATTAAAAACCTTCCATATAAACTTTTGTCAACGGTTGTATAAATAAAAGTTAAGAAGAATTTTATATGTTACCAACCTTTCGCTTTCAACCCGGTCAGCGACTTTACGGCCGATAGTGGTTTGTCAGAAACAAAAAGTTATCTTCATTTAGTTTTTAAATCAAACTGCCTGCATGCCGCTTCCGCTCATTTTACTGATTGTAATTATTGTATTGATTTTGCTTACCACTACATTTAAAGTAAGCCCGTTTATCGCTTTGGTATTGGTTTCAGTAATGGCAGGTTTGCTGTTAGGCATTCCATTAATTGATATTGCGAAATCAATTCAGAAAGGTATCGGCGATATGTTGGGTTCTATATTGGTGGTATTATCTGCCGGTGCCATGATCGGTAAATTAGTGGCTGAAAGCGGCGCTGCAAAAGTGATAGCCGATAAAATTATGCATGTATGCGGTGAAAAGTATTTGCAGTGGGGATTGATGTTAACTGGCCTGGTTATCGGCATCCCTTTGTTTTACAATGTTGGTTTTGTACTGGTGATACCTATAATTTTCACCTTGGTATATCAATACAAATTACCGGTTGTGTATGTTGCCATTCCTATGCTGGCATCGCTTTCTGTTGCACATAGTTTTTTGCCACCACATCCATCGCCTGCATCATTGGTAGGCACTTTTCATGCAAGCATGGGCAAAACATTTTTGTATGGGATCATTGTTGCCATACCATCAATTATTTTAGCAGGACCATTTTTTTCAAGAACATTAAAGCGGATTAAAACAGAAGGGGCGCCAACAATGGTTGCTGAAAAAACTTTTAGTCATTCCTTGCCGGGATTTTTGAATAGCCTTTTTTCTTCGATGCTGCCTGTTTTTTTGTTAGGAGTAACAACCATTTTATCATTTACCGTGTCTGCAGGATCATCCTTTTATAAAGTAATTGGCTTTTTAAACGATCCAACTGTGTTGATGATACTGGCTTTACTGATTGTTACTTATTCTCTTGGAATAAAACAAGGAAAGACCATCAAACAGGCAATGACTATTTATGAAAATGGGATAAAAGATATTGCTATGATCATTTTGATAATTGCTGCTTCGGGGGCTTTAAAGCAAATTTTGCTTGACAGCAATGCCAGTGTTGTGATCGCTGATTATTTTAAACAGGTAAATATTCATCCCTTAATACTTGGCTGGTTAATAGCAGCCATCATACGGGTTTGCCTTGGATCTGCTACAGTAGCTGGCTTAACCGCCGCCGGTATCATTGCACCAATGATGGCAACAATGAATGTAAGCCCTGAATTGATGATATTGTCTATCGGCTCCGGCAGCATTTTCTTTTCTCATGTAAATGATACCGGCTTCTGGATGTTTAAAGAATATTTCAATGTGTCGTTGAAAAATACTTTTCTTTCCTGGTCGCTGATGGAGTGTATTGTATCAGTGATGGGATTGATAGGAGTGTTGGGGCTGAATATGTTTGTTTAAAAAGGAAGTTACCTGCCACCAGAAAGATTCAAATGTCCGTAAACGCATGCTGAGATTTTACCGTAAATACTTTCAAACTTCTTACCAACTTACAAAAATTATAACTTTTTGCAGCAGCCAACATCAGTAACTTTACGAACAGAAGCCGGACAATGAATTATCATAAAATTTCTCTTGCCGTATTAAGTGTGTTTTTTGCTGAAGGCAGCATGGCACAAAATTACCAGGCCATTCATGGCTCTGTGTATGCAGGCAGTTTAAGTGCAGGCAACAACCCGGCTTCTCTCATCCATGTTCCTTATTCATGGGATATCACGCCTTTGGCTTTCCAGTTCAAACAAAGCAGCAACGCTTTTATTGTAAAAAATTTTTCATTGCTGTCTCCCTCAGGAAATTCAATAGTTGAAAATACTTATGGAGTAAAAAACAGGTTCTTCTTTGCCAACCAGGATCTGCGTTTGCTGAATGCAAGGTTCAAACTCAATTCAAGATCGGCCATTGCATTTGGCGCTAATCTTCGTAGTTATATGTATGGCACTTCCGATAAAAGTAACTACCAGGATACTACTATCAGCCTTGCAGATTTTCAAAGAATAAATGTTGAATACCAGCCCCTGGGTTTTGATGCTGCTGCAAGTACATGGGCCGAAACATATGTTTCGTATGCCCGTACTTTTTTTGACGATGGATATAAAATTGTGAATGCAGGGATTACACTGAAATACAATCGTTCCATTGCCGGGGGGTATGCCAAAGGAAATGATATAAGATATATTGCTGATGCAGATACCAATAACCCAACCGGGTTCCTGCTTACCAATGGTCGGTTGCAATATGGCTATTCATCCAATATAGATGATGCCCGTAATGGCGGATCTTTTAATACAGGGGCTTTATTAGAAAACACCTATTCAAACATAAGTGCTGATATTGGTATTGAATACATTTTTCTTTCCAGTGATGAAGAAGATGAAGACGACAGTTACGCCTATAAAACAAAACTCGGGATATCATTGATGGATATTGGCGGCAACCGCTACCGGCACAGCAGCAGAAGCCGTTTTGGCAATGCAGTAAAAATTGGCATTAATGATACCATTCTTGAAAACAAATTCAGGGATGTAAGGGATATAGATGATTTTAATGACAGCCTTGCCACTATCTCCAATTCCCTTTCGGCTATTACGGGTGATTTTGTAGTATATAAACCCACCCGGTTGGTAATAAATATTGACCATCGTATCAGGCAAAACTTTTTTGTCAATACTGAGATTACCCTGCCCGTAATTTCCCTTGCCGGAAAAAATTCTTTGTATATAAAAGATATGAACCTGCTGGCAGTAACACCAAGATGGGAAACGAGAAAATTTGGCGCCTACCTGCCGGTGCTTTTTAATATGCGTAAGCAATTGTGGGTTGGTGGCGCCTTTAGGGCAGGGCCGTTGTTATTGGGTATTCATAATCTTGCCAATATATTTTCAAAAAACCGTATGCAGAATGGCGGTATGTATGTAGCACTTACCATACGCCCCGGGAAAACCAACAACAGGCAGGATGATGAAAATGGAGCCCAGAAAAAGAAACAGGCAAAGAAAGTGAAGTGCGTTTCGTTTTAACGTAATAAAAAAGGAGCATTTTTTGCAAACACTCCTTTTATTATTTATTTAAATTTTTCCTACCATCTTCTCGGGTATCACCCAGGCATCAAATTCTTTTTCGGTAAGATAACCCAGCTTTACTGCCATGGCTTTTAAGGTTGTTCCTTCTTTGTGCGCTTTCTGTGCAATTTCCGCTGCTTTGTAATAACCAATTTTTGTATTGAGTGCAGTTACCAGCATCAAACTATTGTCAACATGTTTTTTAATGTTGGCTCTTATCGGCTCAATACCAACTGCACATTTATCGTTAAAAGAAACACAACCATCACCCAGCAATCTTGCACTGTGCAGGAAGTTGTAGATCATCACCGGTTTAAACACATTCAGTTCAAAATGCCCCATGCTGCCACCGATACCAATGGTAACATCATTGCCCATTACCTGTGCAGCGATCATCGTTAAGGCTTCACATTGTGTTGGGTTTACTTTGCCCGGCATAATAGAAGAACCCGGTTCATTATCAGGAATAAAAATTTCACCAATACCTGAACGTGGGCCGGATGATAACATACGTACATCGTTAGCAATTTTCATTAAACTAACCGCTACTGTTTTTAAAGCACCGTGTGCTTCCACTATCGCATCATGTGCAGCCAATGCTTCAAATTTATTTTTAGCGGTAACAAAAGGAAGTTTGGTGAGTTTGGCAATATGCCTGGCCACATTCACATCATAACCCGGAGGTGTGTTGATGCCGGTACCAACGGCAGTGCCGCCCAATGCCAGCTCTGATAAATGCGCCAGCGTATTTTTAATGGCCTTCAATCCATGATCTAACTGGGAAACATAGCCGCTGAATTCCTGGCCCAGTGTAAGTGGTGTGGCATCCATAAAATGTGTACGGCCGATCTTTACTACTTTCCTAAAGTCTTTTGCTTTTTTATCCAGCGTATTGCGGAGTTTTTCAATACCAGGAATAGTTGTCTCTATTAAAATTTTATAAGCTGCAATGTGCATGGCAGTAGGAAAAGTATCATTACTGCTTTGGCTTTTATTTACATCATCATTTGGGTGCAGGTATTTTTCTTTGTCAGCTAATTTGCCACCATTCATTACATGTCCACGGTAAGCCACCACTTCATTTACATTCATATTGCTTTGTGTGCCGCTGCCCGTTTGCCATACCACCAATGGAAAATAATCATTGAGTTTACCATCGAGTATCTCTTTACAAACTTTGCCGATAAGGTCTGCTTTCTTTTTTGGCAAAATGCCTGCTTCGTAATTAGTTAAAGCGGCGGCATGTTTTAAATAAGCAAATGCACTGATAATTTCTTTTGGCATTTTATTAATGTCCTGTGCAATTTTGAAGTTGTCGATGCTGCGTTGGGTTTGGGCGCCGTAATAGGCATCCACAGGCACTTTTACTTCACCCATGGTGTCTTTTTCAATGCGGAATTCCATAATGTGATAGGTTGGTTTTTTGTTTGAGGTGCAAAGATAGAGGAGGGGAGTTATTTATGGAAAGAAAAACAACGGGCTGGTTTTCCTTCTCTTGACTGAAAAAACAGCCGTGACAAAGTAGTTTTTACTAGGCTATACCATTTACAACTAAAAGCGTAAAATTTTTTCTTTCCCAGATTTATTTTTAAATTAAAATAGCAATTGCCACCGTCTGAAACAAACCTGATATTAGTTTTCCAACTGTTATCAGGAGTTTTACAAAAGCAATTCACCCAAATTTCCTTTTCTCCGTTTTTATTCATTATAGCAACAACCTGTTTTTTATAATTGTGACTATTCAAGTCAATGGCCCAACCTTTGTGCTCTTTATCTAACGAATTATTATAGTCATCCACACATTCAACTAATAAGCTGTCAATATTATTAAAGTCATCTTCAGTCAGTTCTGCTGACTTGTTTGTGTTGTCAAATGGATAGCTGCTAGGAGCAAAAGAAATAACAGCAGTTGTTACTGTGTCTATGTTATGGTTGCGTATGCTTTTTATTTTAACTCTTGCTTCCTTTTTATCATTTGAAGTTTGTCTGCAAGAGGTAATAACGCTTGTTAAGCAAAAGACTATAGGAAGAATGCTAATGTAAAAACGTAGTGTCATTTTAAAATTGATGTAAGAGTTATGCTGAAAAAAGTAATATAATTTTTTAGATAAAATATCAATCTTCGGTTCAATAAAAGCCGCTATAAAAAACTAAAAGTACAAGTGAGTGACACAACAATGACCCACAAAGATAAAATGCCAGTCAACAAATTACTTCCCCTTAAAAACCGCCTTCCTCTTTTCCAAAAAAGCACCCGTTCCTTCTTTCATATCTTCCGTTGCAAAACATTCTCCAAAAGATCTTACTTCTTCATCATAACCATTTTTTGTTTCATCAAAAACGGCATTGGCTACTTCAATACATTTCGCAATAGCGATAGGAGCTTTGGTATTGATCACCTGTAAAATTGATCTGGCTTTTTCTAATAACTCTGCCTGTGGCACCACATAATTTACCAAACCATATTGCAAAGCTGTGTTGGCATCTATCATGCCGGCACTGATGAGTAATTCAATTGCCCTGCCTTTGCCAATGAGTTGTGTAAGCCTTTGTGTGCCGCCATAACCGGGTATTAAACCAAGGTTCACTTCCGGCTGGCCAAACTTTGCATTATCGCTTGCAATGCGAAAGTGACAGGCCATTGCAAGTTCACAACCACCACCGAGGGCAAAACCATTTACTGCTGCAATGATTGGTTTGCGGCTGTTTTCAATTTTCAGAAAAATATCCTGTCCACGTTTTGCCAAAGCCATTGCTGCTGTTTTATCCAAGCCACCAAATTCAGAAATATCAGCACCGGCAACAAAGGCTTTAGCACCGGCGCCAGTAATAATAGCAGATCTGATTGCTGTATTACTGTTTATTTCATCCACGGCAGTGTTTAGATCCGTAAATACAGCTGCGTTGAGTGCATTCAGTTTGTCGGGGCGGTTGATGGTGACGGTGTAAATGCCATCGGTAAGTTCTGTAGCAAGCGTTGTGTACATAAAAGTTTTTTTCAAAAGTAATTATCATTGTTCAAAAGCGAATTTACAGTTTGTTAGCAGCAGAATATCGCTGCATTTAATTTGTATAGGTTAATTTTAGCCGAATAATAATTTATCAGTCAACAGGTACCATGCCCATTATGCAAATAATTAAAAGATATATACCCGTATTGCTATTGCTCCTTTTTTCCAAAGTTGCTTTCTCCACTAATTATTATATCAGCAACAGCGGTAATGATAACAGCAGCGGTATTGCACCGGGACTTGCCTGGCGAACTATCAACCAGTTGAATGAATCGTTTTTATTGATCCAGCCGGGAGATAGTATTCTCTTCAAACGAAATGAAATATTTTTTGGCACCATCACCGTAAGAATATCCGGCCAGCAGGGAAGGCCCATTGTATTCAGCGCTTATGGAAAAGGAAACGACCCGGTGATAACAGGGCTTAGATCAATTAAAGGATGGGTAAAAAAGGAAGGGAATATTTGGGAAGCACCTGCACCCGGCATTAAGGCTAACCTGAATGTGGTATTGCTGGATGATATGGTGCAACGCATGGGGAGATACCCGAATGCTGATAAACCCGGAGCTGGTTTCCTGCGGTATAAAAATACCACGGCTAACACCAATATCATCGACAGCGGCCTTGATGCATCAGTAAACTGGACAGGTGCTGAAGTGATCATAAGAAAAAATCTTTGGACAGTAGAAAGATGCAGGATAACAAAACAGGAAGGCGCTACACTAACGTTTACAAATGCTGTTGCTAATATTAACTCTCCTGCGCCACCAAGATTGTATGAAGGCACAAAGGGTTTTGGATATTTTTTCCAGAGAAGCCACCGCACACTGGATCAGCAGGGGGAATGGTTTTTAGATAGTGTTACCCACAACCTGCAGGTCTGTTTAGCCGATACCAATCATTTGATAAAAGCAGCTGCAGTAGATACTTTGGTAAATGCAAGGGGTGAATCTTTTTTAACCTTTAGTCATCTTTCTTTTGAGGGAGCCAATATAAGCGGCATCTATAACAACAATGGAAACCACATAACAATAACTGATTGTAGTTTTAAAAATATCGGTGCAAAGGCCATTCAGTTTTGGAATACAGGCAATGTATTAATTGAGAATGTGCATACCAATTATGTTTTATCAAATGCTATCCAATCAAGAACTACAAAGAAAGATAATATAACAGTAAGAAACTGTGTGGTAAAGAACACTGCTCCTTTTATTGGCATGGGTTCTTTTTTTGATGACAGGGATTATAAAGCTGTTTGGGTAAGTGCCCTCAATAATGTGTTGGTGGAAAATAATATTATTGACAGCGCAGGGCTTTCGGGCATACAGTTCCAGGGAAACAATGTGCTGATACAGCATAACCTCATCAATCATTATTGCCAGGTGCTGGATGATGGTGCAGGTATTTACAGCTTTGTAGAATTTCAAAAAGAAAATGCAGGAGAGAATTTTGTTAACCGTGTTATTAAAAACAATATCATATTAAACGGAAGAGGCGCTCCTGAAGGCGGAGGCAAAATTTATAAAGCAGAAGGCATTTACCTTGATGGCAGAACAATGAATGTAGAAGTAGTGGGTAATACTATTGCTTACACAGGCAACAAAGCGTTTGCAACCAACAGCCCCGTAAACGTTACTATAAGGGATAACAATTGTTTCAGTACGAATGGTTGGGGTACAGGGCGCCTTGTTACATGGCAGGATATTCATAACCTGGATGTAAAGAATAATATTTTTTATGCAGTGAACGATCAACAGCAGTTCGTAAATTTTTATCACTCGGGTTTGGATGTGCCGGAAAAATTAACCATTTGGGAAGCGATAAGATTAGCAGGAGAAATTGACAGCAATTATTATAATACACTCAACCCGGTGGGTTTTGTTTACAGCTATGCACCTGTTGCTGGTAAGCCGGTACTGTATCCATCGCCACTTACTTTTGAAAACTGGAAGGAACTAACAGGACAGGATACCCATTCTAAAAAACCTGCTAAAGCAATTCCACTTTACACATTCAAAAATAATATCGGCAGCAACCTGGTAAAGAATGGCGGGTTTGATAGCAATAAGGACAATATAAATATATATGGAAGTGGTGCAGAAAGTGAATGGGATGATTCCGGAAAGATAACAGGCGAAGGTTCTTTGAAGATTGAATGTACACAGCCACAACCCAACCGCTATATCATGCTTCACAGTGCAGTTGGTAATATACAGGCTGGTAAAAATTATATGTTCCGGTTTAAAACTTTGGGAACATCTGAATGTGGTGTAGTAAGAGCATACCTGAGAAAAACAGCAGCGCCTTATGATATGCTTACACCTGTACAGGTGCAATCTTTTGGAACGGGAAAACAACAGCACGAGTTTTTATTAAGCCCCAAGTCTTCAGACAATATGAGTTTTGTAATTGAGATAGAAAAAAATTCCTGCACTGTTTATATTGATGATATTGAATTGTATGAAGCAAATGCGGCACCGGTCAATATAAACGATCATGTACGTTTTGAATATAATGCTACAGATAAAACGGTTGATATTCCTTTGGCTAAAAATTATGTGGGAGTGGATGGAACGAAATACAGTGGTATACTTAGCTTACATCCTTTTACCAGCAAAATTTTAATTGAAGATATTGCGTACTAAAAATTGCGGTTGTTTTTAACCCATTCAGTAATGTATTCTGTAATTGCAGCAGTAGTAGTGCCGGGCGGAAATAATTTGCCAACGCCGATTTTATTTAACTCCATCATGTCTTCATCAGGAATAATGCCGCCGCCTGTAACCAATACATCGGTCATTTTTTTCTCTTTCATCAGGTTCATGATCTTTGGAAAAACTGTATTGTGAGCGCCACTCAATATGCTTACGCCAATCGCATCTACGTCTTCCTGCAAAGCAGCATTCACCACCATTTCCGGTGTTTGGCGAAGGCCGGTATAGATCACTTCCATACCAGCATCCCGTAAGGCTGTAGCAATTACTTTGGCACCACGGTCGTGGCCATCCAAACCAACTTTTGCAACTAACACACGTACGGGTCTTTGTTTTGCAGTACTCATTACAAGCTTCGTTTTACTGGCTGTAAAAGTAATCTATTCAGTAACATAATAAATTCGTTAAAAAAATATACCAGCCATTTTTACCAACTAAAAAAGCATATTTTCATTTTATGAATACCAGCAATATACAAGAGATCTTTGGCTACTTAAAACACCAGGATTATTCCCTTGCCGTAAGGCGCACATTAGATACCAGCCTTGATACAGGCGATGATGAACTGATAAAAGAAGCAATACAATGGAGCCGTACTTACAGCACAAGAAAAGATGAAAAGGAGTTGCCCCCGTATTTTATTGAAAGGGCTGAAGAGATCTTATCCAGTGCAGCAAAACAGCAAGCCAATAAATTATTTGAAAAAATACCATTGCTTGCTGCCGGAAATATCAGCAAGCATTACCGTAAAGGCAATTTTAGTTTAAAGCCCATCAGTCTTAGTTTGCGTACAGGTGATGTGTTGGGTGTGGTGGGTGAGAATGGAAATGGTAAAACAACATTGCTCCGCTGCCTTGCAGGGCAACTGGCAATTGATTCAGGAGACCTGCACTACAAATTACTTTCTCATCCCGGTTATTATGAAATAAAAAATCATATTGCTTTTATACCACAACGCATTCCACGCTGGTACGGTTTGCTGAAAGATAACCTGCATTTCAGTGCATCCATTGCCGGTGTGTATGGAGATAAAAATGATCTGATGGTTGATTTTATGCTGGAGCGTCTGGGGCTTTCGTCTTACGCTCATCTCACCTGGAACCAGATAAGCAGCGGCTATCGTACCCGTTTTGAAATTGCAAGAATATTATTGCAAAAACCAAAGCTGCTGATACTGGATGAACCATTGGCCAATCTTGACATCAATGCACAGCAAACAATTCTTACCGACCTGATCTTTATGGCGAAGGGCCAGCATAATCCAATGGGAGTTATCCTTAGCTCACAACAGTTGCATGAAGTGGAGAAAGTGGCAGATACTGTTTTGTTTATCAAGCAGGGTAATTGTCTTTACAGCAGCAATGATAGAGCGGAAAAAATTACCAGCAATGCAGTAGAGTTTGAAACTACTACTGAAAGAGATATAGTTTTACAGATACTGGGTGCCGATAATGCAGAGTTGCAATACAACGGTGGTTTTTATACCGCTGTTTCTTCCAGTTATTCTGCACAGGAAATTATCAGCAAATTGGTGCAGGCTGGTGTACCGCTTACTTATTTCCGTGATATTACTTTCAGCACCAAACGTTTCTTTTAAAACCTTTATACCTTCAGCATGAAAAAAAGATTTTTCGTTCCTTCATTTTTACAACAATTTGATACCTGGCTGTTGAAACATAAACCGGCAGCATGGTCGGCACGTACACACCTGTTGTTGTACTATACCATTATTTTTTCGGCTATTATCACCTTGTTTTCTTTCCTTTCTTTTTCAGATGCCAGGCAACGGAGCGATGCCGATGTATGGTCGGGTTTTACCGGCCTTGCTGCTTTTACGGCTTTTGTTTTCTGGCTCATCTTTTTATTGCGGTTTAATGTATTCAAGCGGTTTGGCAATTGGAAAAAAGGGGAAGGCCTGCAAATGTTTGGTTTGTATTTTATCAATGTTGCAGCGCTTGTCTTTACTGCCTTTATACCTTATATGGTTGAATGTATCAATGCAAACCGGGCTTATAATGATTATGAACTGGTGAATGACATTAATGAAATAAACCTTACTGCCTGTCAGTTGGATTATAATATACTGCCCAAAAAATTTAAAATAGATACACTTGAGCTGGTAAAAGCTGATACAACAAAGCACAGTAATGTAATCTTGCCAGAGGAGCAAGTGACTATTGACAGTGTGGTAACTGCAGAATATGATGAGGCGGCAGCACCAGCTGAATATAGGGTTAATTATAGCCATACTTCAGACACAAGTAATTTTTATGCAAGGGTTAATGGCGCAGACAGTAGTAAAAAAATAAGTGATTCGGTCTATGTATTTTTTGATTGCCCCGAGTACATTTTTGCAAGAAGTTACCAGGCTGAGCAGTATGGAAAGGTGGAAAGCTTAAGTTCATTTGAAATTTACAATAAGGTTGTTAAAAATTACAAGCAGCCAGATAAAGCGGCATTGTTGAAAAAAATGAAACAGTTTGATGATAAGTATGCTACCGAGCATCCGGATTATAGCGATCATCAGGATAAAACATATAACAGCATTATAGAAAAGAAGTATTACATCAATGAAATTAACTGGAGCATTGAGAACATTGCAAGAAAGAAATACTGGTGGGAAAGCAGCAGCGAAAGTATCACAAGATTTTTTTGGTACATCACATTGGTGATCACATTGCTGGTGTTTATTTTCAGGAGCACTACGGTTAAAACATTTTTCCTGTCGCTGCTGGCAGCGGTAATATTGCTGATAGGCACCGGAATTATCATTGGCGTTTTTCGTATCTATGACAAAGGAACGCTGATCTTTATCCTCTCCTATTACCTGTTGTTCCTGATTACTTCATTCTCTATTAAAGCAGCCTCCGTTAGAAATGCCCTGCAGGGCATAGCGCTCAACTTCACTGTTTTTCTCACTGTGTTCATTCCGCTTGCAGCGGTAAGTTTATATTTTGAATTTCTGCAGGATATGAATATTAATCACCAGTATGATTACATTTTGCATGAAAAAAGAAACCTGTATTCATTTTATGCAGAAGTAACAGGAGTTGTATTGCTGCTGATCTTAATAGAGCCCGTATTCAGGAAATTGTATAAGCGATGGTTGGCCTTACCAGAAGAATAATAAAAAGATGCGGCAGTTTTTCTGCCGCATCTTTTTTATAAATACAATTTATCCTATAAGAGACAATGTATGTTCAATCCTTTTTATCGTTTCTTCTTTGCTGATCATGGCCGCAATATCAAATACGCCGGGGCCAAATTTTCCACCAACCAACATAATGCGGAATGGCAACATCAGTTCACCTGGTTTTAATTGATTGACAGACGCAATTTCTTTAAACTCTCTTTCCAGTTCACCATGCTCCCAAACAGAAGTGAGTTGATATGCCCTTACTAATTCTGCAAAGAATAATTTTTTCTTGTCGTCCCACTTAGGTTTGATCGAATCAGTATCTATTGATGCTGGGGATTGAAAGAAGAAAGAAGCCTGTGTATAAAAATCATTCAATAATGTGCAGCGGTCTTTTACCAGTTCCATTACTTTGCTTAAATAGTTATCGTCAGTAACAGCAATGCCATTAGCTCCCAGATGCTCCTTAACTATTAACTGATAACTAATAACTGGTAACCGTTTTATCCATTCATGGTTGAACCATTTTGCTTTTTCAAAATCAAATTTGGCTCCGCCTTTATGCACTTTTTCAATGCTGAATTTTTCCACCAGTTCCTCTAAAGAAAATACTTCCTGTTCAGTGCCATCATTCCAGCCCAGTACAGCCAGTAAGTTGATAAATGCTTCTGGTAAAAAACCAATTTCTTTAAAGCCTTTGGTGAGTTCTTTTCTTTTGGGGTCGGTCCAATCCATTGCATACACAGGGAAACCTAAGCGGTCACCATCTCTCTTACTTAGTTTGCCATTACCATCAGGTTTTAATATCAATGGAAGATGTGCCCACTGTGGCATAGCATCTAAACCAAACAAATGTTTCCATAATAAAATATGCACCGGCGCACTGGGCAGCCATTCTTCACCTCTGAAAGCATGGCTTATTTTCATCAGGTGGTCATCAACAACCACAGCCAGGTGATAAGTAGGCATTCCATCTGCCTTTAATAAAACTTTGTCATCCACATTGTTGGTGTCAAATTCAATATCGCCACGTATCATATCTGTAAAGGAAATAAACTCATGGGCAGGCACTTTTATCCGTATTACATAGGGCGTGCCTTTATCAAGCAATGCCTGTGTTTCGTGTGGAAGTAACCTCAGCGAATTATTCATTTGCATACGAATGCTGTGATCATATTGCAAACTATTACTGCCTGTGGCTTTCAGTCTTTCCCTCATGGCATCCAGTTCTTCCGGTGTATCAAATGCGTAGTAGGCATGGCCGTCTTTTACCAACTGTTCAGCATACTGCCGGTATATTTCTTTGCGTTCGCTTTGGCGGTAAGGCGCATGTTCACCACCATGTAGTACACTTTCATCTGGCACCAGTCCACACCATTCAAGGCAATTGAAAATATATTCTTCCGCACCTTCCACAAAACGGGTTTGGTCGGTGTCTTCGATCCTTACTATAAAATCGCCGCCATGTTTTTTGGCAAATAAATAATTAAATAAAACGGTACGTACACCGCCTAAATGAAGCCCGCCGGTGGGGCTGGGTGCAAATCTT
>JAZKGV010000152.1:0-18818 GCA_040385725.1 Bacteroidota bacterium
TAATAAGATTGACAATGGCTTTCAAATCTTTAACACTTATTCCATTGGTTATCACGTTAAACTTTTCAAGGACAGATTTTTTATTCAACCTTCCATAGCAATAACTCATCGTCCCTATCAATCAAAAATGCCTGATTCGTTTAAACAGGTTGACGATAGATGGTCAAGATTTTTCTTCGGACAGCCGGGCTTGCATTTTGGGTATAATTTTTAAAACTAAAATGATTAGATGAAGGCAGTTATTTGGGAGACTATATACCTGTTAGATCACGGAAAAATTAAAAAAGGTAGCACTTAGCTACCTTTTTTAATTCAATTTATTCCCATTCAAACTATAGTTTCAACGTGAATATATTTTTGGTGCTGTTGGTAGAATCGTATGTATGAAAATGAGTAGCGTCAAGTTTCAAAATACGTTGATAAGTAGCGGTAGTTGGGAAAAATAATAATGAGCTATCGATGCCTGTAAAAGTCCATGTTGAATAAACGTGAGGAGAAGCAGGATATCCAAATACATCTTCAGTTCCATCCCTCCAAAAAACAAATCTTCCGTTATCTAAGTTTACAGTGTTACCGCTTCTACCTCTTGCATAGGCCAGGGTTGGTGCAGCAGGGTAGTTGTAATAAACGGTATCAGGCTTCCACTGGCGATTAGTTAGCAACCCCATAACGGACTGATCAGTAACTGTTTGAATAACAGTAATGGTTTCTTTTTTACAGGAAGGTAAAGTGAGATACACACCGGCACATAGGAGTACCATAAATAAGAATCTTTTTTTCATGTTGTTAAGTGTTTTAGCGAAGATAAATAAAACCGTAAAAACTATTCAGGAGTTACAGAAAGTCTTTTAATAGTTTACTGAAGACACGAATCTTGGCTGGGGAGAAGTACTGTTCAGTAATTCTTTTTATATTACACTCCTGTTAATAACCAACTATAATAAACAATGCTTAAAACAACTAAAATGAAAAAAACACTATTACTTCTTTTCGTTATTACAACGCTTGCTTTTCAATTATCAGGTTGCAAAAAAGAAGATCCAGCTACACCTCCCCCTGCAGTTACTTATTCTATACACGGACTTTGGACGGGGACTTACACTGTAGATGGAATGTCGGGGTTAGGTCAACAGGAATTAAATCTGGTTATCAAACCGGATGGAACAATGATCAATGATTCTAAAGCCGGAGGAAGACAGCATATTGCATTAGGAACATGGACACTGGTTGGAGACACAGCTTTTGAAAGTAATGCAACTTGTATTTATGGATTCCCTGTTTCCATCGGAGCTGAACAAAAACATACAGCCATCTTCAATGAGACAACAGGAAACCTCACTATGGGTATTTATGTTAATACCGGCGGAACTCCAGGCTCCGGCACGTTCACTTTAACTAAGGTGGATTAATGTAAAGACAACATACCAATGATAATAAAAAGGGCTGCTAAATGCAGCCTTTATTTTTTTTCACCGGCGTAATTCTTACTCCTCTCAATTCGTAAGTGCACTTTTACATCCATGAGTTGGCCCGTCTAGTCTGATATATAATAAAACAGCCCTCACAAGGAGGGCTGTCTTTTTATCCAATCAGCTGCAATTACATTTTGCAACACCCTGGTTTAGGGCTGCATTTTGTTTTATCACAACATTCCTTACAGCATTGTTCTGTTTTCACAGCTTTCTTGCTTTTTTTGGATTTTGATTTGTTTTTGTCAGCTGCAAATGAGCTTAACGTTAAGGCTCCGGCAAGAGCCAATAAAAATACTTTTTTCATATCTTTTTTTGATTTGAATAAATAAATGATTTTAAGTCATCAGGAAAAAGATATGTCTTTGGGAGGTTTCCATGCCTTTGAATAAAACTCACTTAATACGATCTGCTGATAAAAAGGGAAACTGTTTTTTAGCTCAATGGGATAAACTGTTATTGAAAGGGAAGAACTGATAATTGCTGTATAAGCAGGGGGGCAGTTTACACAAATTTTTGTACAGTCCTCAGTTTTTGATGAACATTTCTTTGGCGTTGCTTTTTTAGGTTTGCCCGCTTTGCAACAGGCAGATTTTTGTACAACCGCCCTGCACATCTTTAACGCTTCTGCTACGTCAAAAAAATAAATGCCAAGGCAAAATAATAATATGGTGGCTTTAAATTTCAAAATGTAATGAGTAATTAAATGTAGCTAAAAGATGTTTCCTGCACCTTTGGAAAAAGGGCAATGGCAATAAAGGAAGATAAATGGTAATACGGTTATTTCATGCCGGGCTGCTTTTTACAAATTAAAAGTTTTACTATTCCTGTAATGTAAAAGCTGCAAGCCTGAGTTTATCTGATAATGCAGCCATTAGGGGAATATTTTTTGCCTTAACAATTCACAACTCCGCCTTGGCTCGTGTCCCCACGAGCCATCTCCACAAACATCAAACTAATCTTTTTGTAGAAGCGAAGAGATTCATGAAGATACCAACCTTGCCTGAGACTTTTTAGTATCTTTAATCTCATGAAATACATACTAATTCTTTTAACCCCTGCAATTTTATTATTGTCTTGCTCAAAGAATTCTCCCGGAGAACCCAACACTCAAGACAGCACTTTTACAGATATACGTGATGGACAAGTATATACATTTAGTCATTTTGGGTCCCAGGTATGGATGACACAAAATTTGAATTATGTTATAGATAGCTCATGGTGTTATGATAATAATTCAGAAAATTGCGACACATTTGGTCGTTTATATAATTGGGATGCAGCAATGAATGCAGCTCCCGCAGGATGGCACCTGCCTTCTTATTCAGAATGGCAAACACTAACGGCTTATTTGGGTGGAAATGAAGTAGCTGGTGGTGCTATGAAAGATACAATACTGTGGAGTGCACCAAACACGGGGGGCACAAATAGCAGCGGTTTTAGGGCGTTGCCGGGTGGTCGTTCCGATTACCCTTCGTTCGATTACGTTTATAAGTATATGCTTGCAGAATGGTGGAGTTCTACAGAGGTTTCAACCTATGCTACGGCCGTTTCTGTAGAATATCGTTTACCTTATGCCCTCGGATATACCGGGTATAAGAGTATCAGGTATTCTGTTCGTTGTATCAGAAATTAAAGCCAATCTATTTTTGATATATTTTTTCTCCCTATGGTCTAACAGGTATATAGTTCCAATTTTACTTCCCCGTTATTGTAAGCTTTTGATTAGTTGCCACATTAATAGTAGTTCCGTTTTGCAAATGCACACTTCTTACCGAACGGATGGAGTTTACCGCCGGGTAATTCGGTTTGCCGGGGCTGATATATACATCGGTGTTAGCATCAGGCACAGCGCCGCAACTCCAGTTGCTGGTTGTTTCCCATGCAGTGTTGGTAGTGCCAAGCCAGTTGCTGGCGAATTGTAAAGTAAAACTATTACTGTAAGTATTGCTATTCACAAAGCAGCGGTATTTGTATCCGTACAACGAAGTAGCTGGTGCAGTAAGCGTAAGGGTGCTTGTAGTTACAGTACTGTAAGGCGCCACATTACTAAGATTTGTAAAGTTGCCGCTGCCATTATCAACCTGCCATTGGTAAGTACTTCCGGTAATATTGCTGGTAAAACTTGTGTTACTGCCGGGACAAATACCATTACCAGTAGCAATATAATATGCAAGATTACCAGCATTGCCATAAGGCACACTGCCATATTGCATATATAATTTTTCATTCCACACAACAGGAAATCCCATGTAACCATCATTTACGGCCGTGTTATAAAGGCCATTGGGATTTGCAAGCAATTGAATGGAGCTTCCATCAAAACTGCCCAATTGATATTTATTTTGTGCATTCAGGTACCTGATGTACAATTTATCTCCATATATAACAGGCTGGTCGGTATATCCACCTGCATCAGGATTGGCGATCACATTTATAGTTCCGCTGTTTGGTTTGTATTGGGCAAGATGCCGTTTAGCATCAGCTGTCTGGTAAAGAATATAAAGCCCGTTGTTATAAATAACAGGCTGCCACCAATAACCATAAGTGGTAGCATCGGGATTGTTTATAAGCGTAACAGAAGTGCCACCAAATTTTGCCAGCCTGTAAACATTATTGATATCGTAATACTGGAAGAAAAGGGTGTCGTTATATACTATTGACATGCCGTCAGTAATAGTGGCCCCACCACCATTGGTGGAAGAGTTTTGTGGATTGGCAATAAGTGTTGGATTACTGCTGCCATCATACTGCATCAACTGGTATTGGTTGGTAGCGGTTAAATAGACAAAGTAAAGTTTATTGTTGTACAATGTTGGAAAAACAGGCTGTACGCCCCTGTTAGGTGTGGCATCAGGATTAGGGAGTATTGTCCACTGTGTACCGTCAAAAGTGGCTAACTGTCTTGGTCCTGCTGCTGTTACATATCTTGATACGATCTTATTGCCAAAAACAACTGAATAATTATTGTAATAGCCATTCACACTGGCATCGGGGTTTGCAATAAGTGTGATGCCACTTCCATTAAACCTTCCCAATTGTGTTACGCCTGATACATTTTGATAAGCCACATAAAGGTTATTGTTCAATATCCTGAAAGAACCAATAAAGCCTGAAGGGGAAGCATCAGGATTGGGATATAGTGTAATAGAAGTGCCATTGAAAGAAGCCAGTTGTTGTGGGCCTGCTGCACTGTTGTAGATGAAAAAAAGTTTATTGTCAAATACTGTTTGAATACTTTGAAAGTAAACGCCCTGCCCGTTATCTGGATTAGGAATAAGTTGAAGGCTGTTTCCCCCGGTATATACAGCCAATTGCTGCTTTATTTGCGCCAGGTCAGAAGTTCCTGAATTATTATATTGAAGTACCAGTGAATTGTTGAGAACAACCGGCGTTCCTGTATAGCCGTACAAGGCACCGCTTCCTGTCCATGCAAAAATGTCGGGGGCAGTTGGGTTAGGTATTACAGTAGTTTGGGCATTTACATTTATAAAATAATTGCTGGCTAATAATAATAAGAGCAGTTTGAAATGTGCAGGCGCTTTCAATTTGTACATTTTTATTTTCTCAAAATAATTCGTCTAAGCTAGACTGCTTGTCCTGGTAAAAAAATACTGAATATGAAGTAGGCGGAGAAAAAATAACGAATGTGGAATGACGAATTTGTGAATAGTCAATTGCGAATGGTGAATGCCGAATAACAAATAACCAATAACAAATAACCAATAACGAGTAACCATTTCTTAAACTAAGACAAGATTGCTCTCATTGCCTGTACTTAACTTTGTGTTCTAAATTTTTTATTATGGAATTAGGAGTAGGAATGTTTGGCGACCTGCATATTGACAAAACCGGAAAAATACAACCGGCAGGGCAGCGCCTGCAGGAGTTAATAGAAGAAATAAAAGTGATGGATGAATTGGGATTGGACTTTTACGGTATTGGTGAGCATCACCGGCCGGATTATGCGGTAGCTGTACCAGAAATAATTTTGGCGGCAGCCGCCACAGTTACAAAGAATATAAAACTGGGCAGTGCAGTATCTGTTTTGAGTTCATCAGACCCGGTAAAATTGTACCAGAGTTTTGCAACGCTTGACCTCATCTCAAATGGAAGGGCAGAACTGGTGGCCGGCAGGGGAAGTTTTACTGAATCATTTCCTTTGTATGGTAACAGCCTGGCTGACTATGATGAATTGTTTGAAGAAAAACTTCATCTTCTTTTGAAAATAAATAAAGAAGAACGTATTACATGGAAGGGGAAATTCAGGCCGGCATTAAACGACCAGGAAATATTGCCGAGGGCAGTAAATAATCATTTGAATATATGGGTAGCTGTTGGCGGTACGCCTGAATCTGTTGTACGGGCAGCTAAACATGGTTTGCCTGTAATATTTGCTATTATCGGTGGCAGCCCGGTGCAGTTTAAACCTTTGTTTGATTACTATAAAGAACTGTACCAGCATTACGGCCACGACATGAAGAAGTTCCAGGTGGGGGTACACATGCATTCTTTTTTTGGAGACGAGAGTAAACAAACTGCTGATGATTATTATCCTTTATATAGCTCACAAATGGACAGGGTAGGGCGCTCAAGAGGCTGGCCTCCCTATCAAAAGAACCAGTTTGATTTTGGAAGAAGCAAAGAGGGGGCATTAATTATCGGTGATGCCAATGAAGCTGTTGATAAGATTTTGCAAATGCATGAATTGTTTGGCCTCACCCGTTTTTCTGCACACATGGATGTTGGCGGCCCATCTCATAACTCGTTGATGAAGTCAATAGAAGTGTATGGAACTAAAATTGTTCCTGGAATAAGAGCGGCTTTAAAGAAGAAATAAAACATCTAACCCAATTTCGCTATTGCATTTGTCATCATGATTATCCATATTTGGAAATAATTTAAACAGATGCTGATGAAGAGCCTTTTTATAAGTTTTCTATTGTGCATTTTTGCGCTAAGTATCCATGCACAAATTGAAATGGCTGAAACCGCTAATTGGGAAAAGATCGGGGAAGTAAAAAGCCTCGGTACCACATTGGCCAAACTTGAATATAAGATCACTGATGCCGATACAGTTTATTTTTTATTGATGAAAGATTTTAAAAAGCAGCAGGAAGTGAATTATTTTTCCTTAAAGTTTAAAGGCACCGGCGGTGCCTATTCCCAGTTTTACCAATTGCTGAAATCATTTTTTACTGATGATAACAGGAAGAATAAGGAATACATGCAAACATTTAAATTGGGTAGTGAAGGTGTAAACCTGCAGCATTGCACATTGATTGGCAGGCATGGCGTGAGGCTCACTACAAGGGATGGTTATATTAATCTTTCAGAAAAAGATATTGATAAACTTTTTGGAAAACGATAGTTTTTAACGCCCAACCACCTCCAATTTAAAAGCCGGGTTTACTTTTACAGAAGAGCCGGTTTGTTGTCTCAATCTCCTGCATATAGCATTACTTTTTATCACCGGGTAATTTACCAGGCCTGTTGGAATAGTTACATCAGTTGTAGCTGTTGGTATTGAACCGCAGCTCCAGTTAGCAGGTTTTTCCCAGGCGGTATCACTATTGCCGGTCCAGTTATTTTGTTTTATCAAGCAGGAAGACCCACCAACGTTTGATTGTATATATGCTTTTGGTATGGTGCCAAAGCCATTGGCTAAATTAATGCCGATACCAGATCTTAAATGACAATAGCTCATAACAGTACCTTTAAACCCAACCGGGGCAGATGGATTTGTAATAGTGGTAGCACTGCAACTGGCGCAGGAAGAATTTGTTTCCACTGAATTGCAATCATCAATAGCGCCGCAGGTTCCACCGGCGCCGGTATTCCATCCACACCAATGTGTATGACGGGAACCCATGTTGTGACCTGTTTCATGTGTTATTACTTCCACATCCCAGGAATAAACAGGCACATTGCTAAAATTTCCCCGAACATTAGAATAACCATACGCAACATTTCGATTACAAATGCCACTCGTAAGCAGGTAAGCCCTGCCGCCATTGTTAGTAGTGCCACCATCAATCAGCATACAAAGGTCACCATTAAAATTATTGCCCAATGCATTCCACCTGTTGCGGATGGCAGTAAGCCCGGTTGAAGAACTGGTGGTGGTAAATGTGTCGGGTGTTGTCCATACAAATACTTCTGATAGTTCAACAACGATACCATCATTAAGATACATTGTTGCCACCTGGTTAAATAAACCGGAGAGATAATTGATGGTATTGCTAAAGTTGTTTTCAAAATTGTGATTATAAAGTTTGTAGTCAGCTTCCCAATATATTCTTACCTTATTGCAAACTTCCTGTGCAAGCGGTTCAAAAACAGGGAGGCTGTTGCTTTCTGTTGTAGCGGACGTTTCATCGGTACCACATTCAAAACCAAGTGCCGCAATCATATTTTCGCTATTGTACAATATATACTTTTCGCCATCTGTTTTGCCAAGATTGTAATTGCCATTTTCATTGGAAAAAAGGCACATGATCTCTCCATTATCAAATACACTAAGGCTTGCTATTGATGCCGGGTGATTTTTTACATAACCCCTGTAATGCAAGGCTGCTGCAGCAGTTGTTTTTTCCGGGATGCCTTTGCCTGTTAGTTTGCCTGCCGAAAAACCTTCACTGCGTATATCTTCCTGCACCAGTTCAAGCTCAAAAATTTCATCATTGTATGGTAACAAAATGGAAATGCTCAAAGCTTTGCTTTGATAAAGTGCTTTACTTTTATCTCTCTTTAATGTGAGTATTTGCTGGGCAGTAAGTATCTTTTTTATGCCCGGAGGAACCAGGGCACTTGATTTTTCAAATAAAGAAACAGTAACGGCCGGCTTCATTACCTGTCTTTTTTTTGTAACATACTTATACAGGAAAGAGTTGCCAGGTTGCTGGGCAGAAACGATCTCAACCATCATCAACATTGTTGTAATAAAGATAAACCGGGTTACTAAGTACATTATATATTGAATTATTTTGGATGCGATGATAAGTAGTTTTTTTGATTTGAGGGAAGTATCTTCCTTATAGTTATAAACAGCTTAGTGCATAACAATAATTTATGTGATGTGGAAATATATAGGCAGTTTTTCAAGCTCTCTGCACAATATCTTATCTATATTTACGTTGTGCCTGTGTTAAAGGCTAATTCTATGCAAAATCCAACTCCTCATGGTTCTTCCTCTATATTAAAATATAATCCACAGTTGGATGGATTGCGTTTTATTGCAATTTTTTTTGTTGTCTGTTATCATTGGCTTCCCTCTGTACATCATAGTAAAAAAGCAGCCTTCTTTGGAGGGCTCATTAATTTTTTCTTTGTACTTAGCAGTTATTTGATCACACGGATATTGTTTTCAGCAAAAGAAAAAGCAGCTACCCTGGGTATAGCAAAACCAAAAGTGATGGCTGTTTTTTTATTGCGGCGTACGATAAGGATATTCCCGGCCTATTATTTATTTCTTTTGATATTGCTTTTGTTGCCAGCCATTGGTAGTGAAGTAAGGGACAATGCAGGTATGTATTTTTCATACCTCGCCAATTATCACATGTTTCAAACGCATGACTTTAGCAGCGTAACAGCCCATATATGGACACTGGCTGTGGAAGAACAATTTTACTTTGTGTGGCCATTCATTATCCTTTTTGTCCCTCAAAGACATTTATTAAAAACATTTATTTTCATTGTAATAGCTACGGTTGCAGCAAGGGCAATTTTGTATTATCCTGCACAGGGTATACCGCAGGCTATTCTTACACAATATTGTGCTGATGCATTTGCCATAGGTGGTATTATGGCTTATAAGTATACCATTGCAACTGATAAGGAAAAAGCATGGATAAGCCGTGCGTTTAAAATTGGATTATATGCAGGCATACCCGTATGTATATGCATTATGATTTCCAAATCCTATTATCTTTCATTTGTTGTAAACAGGTTGTTGTTTTCAGTTATTTCATTCGCTATTATTGAAGGCGCTGTAAAACAGTATAAAAATTTCTTTGGAAAGTTTCTTGAAAATAAAAGGGTGTTATATATCGGCCGTATCAGTTATGGTATTTACCTGTATCACCTGATGGTTCCGGTTATTTTCTGGAAGGTTTACCACGAGGCCTTTCTGTATTTCAAAACAAACTATGCTGGTTTTTATGCTGCCCATCGAAAGGCTATTGGCAATTTTGAGATTGTAATTTCATCTCAGTTGGGTTGCTTTGTAATATATGCAACACTGGTGCTGATCATCGCTTCGCTATCTGCAAAATTTATTGAAGGACCGATGAATAAATTGAAAGTGGGATACAATCCCGGTTCAAAAAACATGTCTCTTAATCCCAGCTCGGCTGTAAAATAATATTCTTAATATTTAATAAAAACAGCCGCTCATGAAGCGGCTGTTTTGTTTTTCATAGAAAGAGGATAGCGGTAACCCGGTTGTTTAGTTTTCCTGCTTTGTAAGTATTTCTTTTTTCATTTTTTCCCAAAAGCCATCAAAGGTTTGGTGGTTTTCAGTTTTCCATTTTTGGCTGAAGGATCTTATTTTTTCTTCCCTGTCGTTTTTAGTAAGGTTGAAAAAAGCAGTGATGGTTTCTTTATCATTCTGCAAAGCAGTATTGTTGTATAGTTCTTTCAGTTCCTGCTCCCGGCGGATATTACTGTTAGCCATTTCTTTTTCTAATTCTTCCCTAAGCATTACCCGTACATCATAAGTGCCGGCAGGTAATAATGTTTTTGCAATTACAGGCATCAGTTCTATCAGCAGTAAAATGGCAACCAACAGGTAATATCTTGTTTGCAATGCACCGTTTTCTTTTATCAAATTATTCAGCGATTCTATTTGTGTTAAAAATCCATCATTAAAATGTTGTGCATACGCCTGTTGTTCCTGTTGTGTTTTGTAAGCAATTTCTTTTAGTGCTGCATCAAGTGTATCAATTTTTGCCTGATCAACACTTAACAGTTGTTTATAGGCTGCATCCAGTTTTTCATACTCATTTTTTTTAGCCAAAGCAATTTTTTCAATACCCACTTTTCGGGTGCCGCCGCTACCATCAGCTTCCGCTAAAAAATTTGCCCTTGCTTTTGATACTTCTTCATTTTTTAACTGCAGTTCATTTTGCAATGTTGTTTTCTGTGCAAGCAACTCTGTTTTCTTGTTTTTATATAATGAATCCAGCACATAGCTGTTGTGTATTTGTTTCTTCTCGTTGTCCAATGCAGTTTGCAGCCTGATCTCTTTTTTAAACATATACAGCAAAGCAGGCTGTGCCATAAAAGTGCCAATGGTTACCGCCAGCATTCCCCTGAACAGCAGCGGCCATATGCGGTTCTTATTCTGTTTGCTGATGCCTTTTATTAAAGCCCTGTCAATAGTAAGAATGATAAAACCCATAAAGAACCCAAGCGGATATGCCATCCAGCTATCATTAGTTACGGTGCTAAAAAAGTAGGTCCATGCAAGGGTGGCAAATGCCCAGGTGGCAAGTACCGTCATGCCGATTATTTTGTACCGGTTGCGGTCAACCACAGCATCAGCGATCAATTCTTTTTCCGCTGTTGACAACCACCACAAAAACTCCGTGAATTGCGAAGGGGCATGCTGCTCCCTTTGGGCAATAGCAATATTTTTTTCCATTATGTAAGGCGAATTTGATTAGTAAAACTGAATCAATAGTGGAGTTGCCGTGGTTTAAGTTGAAGTGTGTGCAAAATAGGCAAAGCTTTTTATTGCAAAGTGAAAAAAATGTTTTTTATTGCCGCCTGGTAATACATTAACAGTTCTTTAAATCCCCCTTTTAAACTATGATAGCCCGTGCCCCTCTAAACTTGTATATTTGCGCCGCCTCTGGATAAACATATAAAAACAAAACATGAAGAGAATTATTACAAGCTTATTATTACTGGCTACTGTACTCCTCACTTATGCACAACCCAAACCGGGCATGGGCAGCAACGACCCGGATGCTAAAAAAGTGCTGGATGCTGTGAGTGCAAAGTTCAAAACTTTTAAAGCAGTGAGTGCAAAATTTTCTTTGAGTATAGAAAACTCCTCTGGTAAGGTAATGGCTAATAAATCCGGCTCGGTGCAAATGAAGGGCAGTAAGTACCGTATCAGTGTTACAGGCCAGGAAATTTTCTGTGATGGCTCAAATGTTTCAACATATGATAAATCTGCCAACGAAGTAACCATTACAAAAGTTGATCCTACGGCAAATGCTATTACACCACAAAAAATATTTACCAATTTTTACGATAAGGATTTCCTGTATAAACTCAATGACGATAAAGTTGAAAAAGGAAAAACCATACAGGAGATCGAACTGACACCGGTGGACAAAGCAAAAACATTTTTTAAAGTGTTGTTGTTTGTAGATAAAGCCAGCAGTACTGTTACCGGCGCTAAGTTGTTTGAAAAAGCAGGTAACCGCTATACTTATAAAGTAAGCAATATGAATGGTAAGGCAAACATCAGCGATTCTCAATTTGTGTTTGATGCAAAGAAATATCCCGGTGCTGAAGTGGTGGATTTGAGGTAAGAATTTTTTTTAGATATTGAAAAGGCGAAGCAGTAGCTTCGCTTTTTTTGTATCGCAATAGTAACATTTAAATAAATTTTTTATATCATGTTGATTTTAAAGCTTTATTTTTTTGTAATGCCGGTATTGGTGAATTTTAGTGATACCAGTAAAAACACTTTTGTCGTTATAGGAGAAGCATATAATGAAAAAGATGGAGCCTGGGTATTATCAAAAACGGGGAAAGAAAATTATTTCTTAGAGGGTATTGAGCAATGGGATGAAAAAATTGTGGGTAAGAAAGTCAAGGTGTGGGGCAGGCTTTTAATTGAAAAATTGGAAAAAGCACCAAGTAGCGTTTCACCAGCACCAGGAGTTCCACCTCCACCCATCCCACAGCAACTCATAGGGTTAGAGAAGAGAACCATTTTAAAAGCAAAATGGAAATTGATACGGTAGTTATAAAAATTATATTTCGCAATGCAGGGAATGAAAAATAACAGCGCTAATATTTGACTTCACCCACTAAAAAAACACTGCCACATACCAATATCAGATCTTTTGATGAAGCATTTTGTTTTGCATTATCAATAGCATCATTTACATCATTAAATACATTTCCATTCAACTGAAAGGCTCCAGCTTTTTGTTGCAGTTCTGCCGCTGGCAATGCCCTTGGTATATTTGCATTGGTAAAATAATAAGTGGCATCAGTTGGCAAAAGCGCCAGCACTTTATCAATTTCTTTGTCCTTCACCATTCCCGTAACGATATGAAGTTTCTCAAACTGGCCACTGATAACTGATAACTGCCAAAGCAAATGTTTTACGCCATCTTCATTATGTGCCACATCCAGTACGATCATTGGTTTTTCTGCAATTACATCCCAGCGGCCATGCAGCCCTGTTAGTTTCTTCACATTTGCCAGGGCATACTTTTCTGCTTCTTCACTGATATTAAAGCCTTGTTGCAGTAAAATGCCTTCTGCACATAAAACCGTACGCAGGTTTTTTATTTGGTATAACCCATTCAGGTCAAGCGTAAAGTTCTCTGAAGCATTATTTGCAACGCTTGTTACGTCGCATTTCAGTTGGTAAGTAGATGAAGTGATATTTGAAATTGTATATCCATCCTGCGGAAAATAAATAGTAGCGTTTGTTTCTTTTGCTTTATCGATGAACACAGGTTTTGTTTCAGCAATATATTCACCAATCACAACTGGTACATCAGGTTTGATGATACCAGCTTTTTCAAAAGCAATTTTTTCCAAAGTATTTCCCAATATATTCATATGGTCGTAGCCAATATTGGTAATGATAGAAAGGATAGGAGTGATGATGTTGGTGCTGTCTAACCTTCCACCAAGCCCGGTTTCTATTACTGCAATATCCACTTTCTCTATAGCAAAATATTCAAACGCCATGGCTACAGTCAGTTCAAAAAACGAAGGCTCAATTTTTTCTGTCAATTCTTTTGTCCTGGCAACAAAGTCAACAACAAACGCTTCACTCACCATTTCACCATTTATTTTTATCCTTTCTCTAAAGTCTTTTAAATGTGGGGAAGTATAAAGCCCTGTTTTATAGCCGGCCTGTTGTAAAATAGCGGCCAGCATGTGACTGGTGCTCCCTTTGCCATTAGTACCGGCAATATGTATGCTCTTAAATTTTTCCTGTGGGTTATCTACTGCATTGCATAATTCAATCGTGTTGTGCAGATCTGTTTTGTAAGCAGCACTGCCAATGCGGCTAAACATTGGCAATTGAGAATATAAATAGTCAATCGTTTGCTGGTAGTCCATACTGCAAATATAAATCCCGGCACTTTTAAAAATGCCGGGATGATTATTGTAATGAATTATTTATTTATTGCACTTTAAAATTAAATGGCACTGTTACAGTTGACTCATAGGTTTTTTTATCAAACTGGATATTGGGCAGGTATGACCTTATTGCACTGGCATATCTTGGATCTGTACTGGTGGAACCTTTATCAAAAGTTATAAATGTCCCTCTTCCTTCGGGGTTCACTTTTATGATAGCATTTATGGTAGCTTTTGGCAGGTCGCCCATAAATATATAGTTATTGATTATTCTCCTGTCACCTTTTGATACCCTTAATGCACCACCTGCTACTTTACCACCCGGCGTGTTGCCATAACTATCCGGCTTGCCATCAGGACTGCCTGCATCGCCTTTGCCGCCGGGTTTATTTCCCTGGCTGGTATAGCCATTATCTTCAGTTGCTCCATTACCAGTTCCTTTTACGCCACCATAAGTTGCTTTAGGTTTTTGTGGTTTGGGTAGGGCAGGAGTGGTTACAGGTGCCGGAGTTTTTGTTTTAACAGGCTTTATCACATTCTCTTTTGGCGCTTCATTTTTCTTGCTGTCATTCTTTTCAATTTTTGTTACGGCTGCGGCATCATCATCAGCCTTATCATCTGTAGTAATATCTTTTGCCGGTTCATCATCAGCCTGGGCGGTAGCAACATTATTTTGTTGTGCTGGTTGCTGTGCAGGTGCCATATCTCCTTTTATCAATGGCTGTACTTCGCCAAAGCCTTCGTCATAATTGCCAAGGTTTACCTCGATCAGGTCTTCCACAATAGGTGGTGGTGGTAGTGTTTCCGGCCATGTTATCACCCAGGAGATCAACAGCAGGGCACCACAAATAATGGCCGTATATATCGATGCCTTCTGATTTTTTTCTGTTTCAAAATTTGATTGCATAGTAGTGCTGTAGTACATCGTAAAGATATTTGATAAAAATGAAAAGATGTAATACTATGCCAAAATACATAATGGCTGTTAAAGCTTTAACAAATGTTTGTTATGTTATTTCAAATCTCCGGCGGCAATTTCCCATTGGTTTACCGGCTGTTCAAAACTGAATGAACCTGGGATGCCGTTGTATTCTTTTATAAAACTAAAGCCGGCATGGGCCAGTGTCTTATTTGGTGCCGGGTTCAGGGCATAAGGTTCACAGTATATCTTTTTTAATTGCAGATTTTTAAAAAACCATGGCAGCGACATTTTAATAAATGATACGCCAAAACCTGCTCTTCTTTCGGCGGCATACCATATATGCAGGTGCATATAAGCTTTTTCTCCAAAAGTTATTTTGTTCACATTACAATGTCCGACAGGTTTTCCATTCAATTCCCAAATGGTACAATAAGATTTTTTTTGATCGTATGGTATTTGTAATTGTTCAGTAAGCATGGGAACCCATTCTTCTTTTAAAGGCATTTTAGTAAGGTCGATACCCATGGCGATAAGATAGTCATCTTCTGCCGTTATCCAGTAGTTAGCGATGAGTTCAATATCACTTTGCTTTATTTCCCTTACTGATAAATGCTGTTCTTTCATCTGTTATTTTTTAAAAAAGATATCATAGCCAAAGCGGATAATAGTACCAGCCACTACTAACAAAAAGAATATCCTGATAAACGTATTGCCTCTTGCAATAGCGAGCCGTGCACCAAGCAGGGAACCTGTGAAATTAAAAACTGCCATTGGTATGGCGTAGTGATATAATATATGGCCACTTCCACCAAAGTAAATAATGGAACCAACGTTGGTGGCAAGATTTACAAACTTGGCATGGGCACTTGCTTTTAAAAAATCAAACCCTAACGCACCAATAAAAAATAGGACTAGAAAGCTTCCTGCACCCGGACCGATAAAGCCATCATAAAAACCAATGGCAAGGGCGAACAAAGCGCCATACAGCAATTCATTTTTTGGATGAAGGTCTTTTGCAACAGCAGTACCGAAATTCTTTTTGCTGTAAGTATAAATTGCTACAGCGATCAGTACGCAAAATATTATTGGTTTCATAAACCTGTTGCTGATAATAGTAACAGTGTATGAACCTGTGATGGCAGCAATCAATGCAATGACGCACATGATCAATACGAGTTTCCATTGCAGCTTTATTCTTTTTGCATATTGATAGGATGCAATAGCAGTGCCCGTGAAGGATGGGATCTTTGTCGTGCCCAGCAAAGTGGCAACAGGATAGTTGGGAAGTGTGACCAATACAGCTGGTGTTTGTACCAAACCACCGCCGCCAACAATAGCATCAATAAAACCGGCGGCAAATGCAGCAATGCAAAGAATGATGATTTCGCTGCTCATTTATTATAATTTCTTTCGCCAAATAATAAACTGCCTATGCGTACCATGTTGCTGCCTTCTTCTATGGCGGTTTTGTAATCGCTGCTCATGCCCATGCTTACAATTGAGAATTGAGAATTGTCCCGATAGCTATCGGGAGAAAATTGAGTGTTTACTTTTTCATGCAGGTCTTTTAGTTTTTTGAATTCACTTCTAACCAGATTCATATCATTACTAAAACTGGCCATGCCCATAAGACCTTTGATGTTTACGTTTTTTAATTCGTGTAAACCGTGTAATTCATTTAATTCGTGTTCATCAAAACCAAACTTTGTTTCTTCTGTAGCAATATGAAGTTGAAGCAGGCAATCAATGATCCTGTTGTTCTTTATTGCCTGTTTGTTTATTTCTTTCAATAAGCTTTCGCTATCCACTCCATGAATAAGATGAACAAATGGAGCAATATATTTTACTTTATTGCTCTGGAGATGACCGATAAAATGCCAACGTATATCTTTTGGCAGTACAACTTCTTTATCTACTAATTCCTGTACATAGTTCTCTCCAAAATCTCTTTGGCCGAGGTTGTATAATTCAAGGATGTCTTCTGCAGGTTTGGTCTTGCTTACTGCAACAAGTGTCGCTTTGCCATTTAATTCAGTTATTATCTCTTGATATTTTTCTTTATTGATTGCCATATTTTCTAACTGGGCGCTAAGATAAGCAAATGAGTAAAGTTTGAAACGCCTCTGTGTCCTCCGCTTCTCTGCGTGGGATAATGGCACGCTGAGGCGCAGAGAACGCAGAGTTTTTTTATTCCATAAAAAAAGTGCAAATGCTTTTTAATTCATTTGCACTCATTAGCACATTCGCTTTATCAACAAATCAGCACATTATTTCAGTATACTCCTGCTTATCACAATCCTCTGCACCTCACTTGTCCCTTCATAAATCTGTGTGATCTTAGCATCTCTCATCATTCTTTCAACATGGTATTCTTTTACAAAACCATAACCACCGTGTATCTGTACTGCTTCGGTAGCCGTCCACATAGCAGTTTCGCTGGCGAATACCTTTGCCATGCTGCTGCTTAATGTATAGTCAAGGTGTTGGTCTTTTTCATATGCTGCTTTTAAACAAAGTAATCTTGCACATTCGATCTTTGTTGCCATGTCAGCCAGCTTAAATTGTATGGCCTGGTGATGCATAATTTCTTTGCCAAATGCTTTTCTTTCTTTACTATATGCAAGCGATCTTTCATAAGCACCACTTGCAATACCTAATGCCTGCGATGCAATACCAATTCTTCCGCCGGCTAATGTTTTCATTGCAAACTTAAAACCGAAACCATCTGCACCAATCCGATTTTCTTTTGGCACTTTTACATCGTTGAATAAAATGGTATGCGTATCACTGCCACGGATGCCGAGTTTATTTTCTTTTGCACCTACTACTACACCCGGCCAGTTCTTCTCTACAATAAATGCGTTGATGCCATGGCTTCCTTTGCTTACATCCGTTTGTGCGATCACTAAATAAACAGAAGCACTGTTACCATTGGTGATCCAGTTCTTTGTTCCATTTAATAAATAATGATCATCCTTTTCCTCAGCTGTTGTTCTTTGTGAAGTGGCATCGCTGCCAGCTTCCGGCTCACTTAATAAAAAAGCGCCGATGTATAATTCACCATTCTGCTTGCCCTGGGCAAGCGGCGTTAAATATTTTTGTTTCTGTTCTTCACTGGCATATTCCTGAAGGCCATAGCAAACAAGGCTGTTGTTCACACTCACACATACACTTACGCTGGCATCTACTTTACTTATTTCTTCCATTGCAAGCACATAACTGATCGTATCCATGCCGCTGCCACCATACTCAGGTTTTACCATCATACCCATAAAGCCAAGGTCTGCTAATTTTTCGATCTGTTCTTTAGGAAACCTTTGTAGCTCATCCCTTTCAATTACGCCGGGCAGGCATTCATTAACAGCAAAATCCCTTGCAGCTTTTTGTATCATCAGGTGTTCTTCGCTCAATTGAAAATCCATAGCATGCTTTTTTTGGTGTGGGTGCAAAAATAGGATTTTATACTAATGGTTGTTAGTTTTTTTGCATAACAAAGGGTAACAAAATTTTTAGAATACAGCTCCCTACATTTGTTTATCAAACAAACATTATGGCAGGAGAAAAATCACCACATATTTTAAACAGTTCATCTAACCTGCTTGGGTTTTGCCTGGTGGTATTAACCTCTATTAAAATTTCAAAGTTTGCTGCGGCAACTTTTATTGATGAGATAACAGGCCTTGCTGCAATGATGCTGATGATAAGCTGTATTCTTTCTTTTCTTTCTATCCGCTCAAAAAGCGAAACCGGTTCTGAAAAATTAGAACGGGTTGCTGATATTATTTTTTTGGTTGGACTGGTAAGCCTTGCAATAACTATTGTGCTGGTGTCTTTTAATTTGTTTGCATAAAAATTTTATTCACTTACGACCAGGTAATAATTCTTCTTCCCCTTTTGTACCAATAAATATTTGCCATTTAACAAGCCAGCAGTTTGTACTGAATGTTCAATAGTATCTATTTTTATTTTATTGATGCTTACACCGCCGCCCTGTACCATCTTTTTAGCTTCGCCTTTACTGGGAAAGATATTTGTGTCGGCTAAAAAACTAACTATATCAATGCCACTATCCAAAACAGACT
>JAZKGV010000153.1:0-3494 GCA_040385725.1 Bacteroidota bacterium
AATACGGATTGATATTCCATCCATCCAGTTCATCATATACTGCAATACGTGGAAAGAAATAAGCAATAAAAGCAGCGCCTTGTTCAACTTCTCCAGTGCGTATGTGAGAACCTTTATTGAGTATATAGCTGAATTGCACAGTTATTTTTACCGCCTGTTTTGAAGCAATGTTTACACCTCTTATATACATATTCGTACCCTCAATACTAATACTCCTGCCGTCTTTTATTTTACCATCTACTTCCAGTTTATCAATTGTAACACCGTCTGTTAAATCTGCTGCCTCTACTTCCATATCCCTCTCCACTCCTTTTTTATACAGGTTAGGATATACTTTAAAAACAATTGTTTTCAATACATCAGGACTGTTATTTACATAGCTTATTTCTTCTGTACCGGTAACTGATCTTGATACAGGATCGTAAGTAACTGCTATAGCATAACCAGCTTTGTTTTGCCAATAATTTTTACCGGGCTGTCCCCCGGCGCTTCGAAAACCATAGTCATATAATTTTTGAACATTACGGGGCACCGGCAATTTTACCTGCGCTGCGGCGGTATTGGCAATAATGAGAAGAAACAATAAAAAACGCTGCATACAATTAATTGATCAATAAAAATAAGAAAGCCAGCACTGTAAACAGCAACTGGCTTTAAAGTTTATTTGAATGGCAAGTTTTATTTATCCAGGTTATTTTCCTCTTCCGTACCCAAACCAGTCGTTAAGGTTAGCATACAACATAAGGCCGAGCAATAATACCATGCCTACGATCTGGGCATACTCCAAAAATTTATCGCTTGGCTTTCTCTTTGTGATCATTTCATACAATGTAAAAATTACATGCCCGCCATCTAAAGCAGGAATGGGCAGCAAATTCATAAATGCCAATATGATAGAAAGAAAACCTGTAAGTCTCCAGAATGCTTCCCATTCACCCCATTGCGTGGGGAAAAGTGAACCGATACCTTTAAACCCACTCAACCCTTTGGCAGCGCCTGTTTTAGGATTCAATATCAATTTGAACTGGTCAATGTAAAAAGAAAGTTTATCCATTGCAGCAGAAATACCTGCAGGAATTGCGGCGAAGAAACCATACTTTTTTGCTTCTACTTTAAACACACCAAGGCTGTCATATTGTTCTATAGATAAAATAGGAATGCCTATTTTACCATCTTCATTTACAGAAGCAGATAAAGCGACTGGCTGTCCTTTACGTTCCAGGTGTAATACTACCTGCTGTTTCTTTTTTGTTGCCAGGTATCCTGAAATATCATCATAAAAATTTATCGGGAAAGAATCAACAGATGTTATCTTATCAAGAAACTGGAGACCTGCTTTTTTGCCATTTGAACTGTCTTTCGCATCATACTCTCCAACCACCGCAGGAAGGCGCTGCATCAAAAGGCTGCTTCTCTTTTTGCTTTCTACTAATTGCCCGATAAAATCCTCATCCATTTTTATGTTAGCTGAAACGCCATTTCTTTCAATGGTAACATTTTCTGCCAACAGTAATTTGGGCACTATATCTTCAAAGTAAATGATCGGTTTACTATCAATTGCAGTGATCTTATCACCATGCTTAAACCCTGCTTTAAACAACAAACTATCCTGCACCCAAATACCATTGGTTACTGAAGCAACAGGTATTTTCTTTTCTCCCCACACAAACAACACCATTGCATAAATGATAAATGCCAACAGCACATTCACGATAATACCACCCAGCATTATGATAAGCCTTTGCCATGCCGGTTTACTTCTGAATTCATAGTCTTTCGGTGGCTGGTTCATTGCCTCCTTATCCATGCTCTCATCGATCATACCGGCTATTTTTACATAACCTCCCAATGGAAGCCAACCGATACCATATTCGGTTTCGCCAACTTTCTTTTTAACAAGCGAAAACCAGGGATTGAAAAACAAATAGAATTTTTCTACCCGGCAGCCAAACCATTTTGCAGTGATATAATGGCCAAATTCATGAAGAACGACAAGGATTGAAAGTGAGAGTATGAGATAAAAAACCTGCATCCACACATTGCCCCAGTTAATTGCTAAAAGTGTCATGTTATACATTGCCCCCTAGAGGATTTTAATTTATTTTTTGTTGATGAAAAAAAACAGCAGAGAGCATTTTACAGCTTCATCAGCGAAGCGGCAAAAGTACGGGCTTCACCATCGGTTTCAAAATATTGTTCCAATGTGGGTTTCTCTATAAAACTAGTGTGGTGCATGGTTTTTTCCACCACGGCTGTGATGTCTAAAAAGCCAATACGGTTGCGGAGAAAGGCCCACACGGCAATTTCGTTGGCAGCATTTAAAATACATGGCATGTTGCCGCCTTTAAAAAGCGCCTCGGTAGCAAGAGATAAATTTCTGAATGTTTTAACATCCGGTTCTTCAAAGCCGAGGTTAGGATATTTACGAAAATCAAATCTTGGAAAATCATTTTTAATGCGGTTAGGAAAAGCCATTGCATATTGAATAGGCAACTTCATATCCGGCACACCCATTTGTGCTTTTATACTTCCATCTTCAAACTGCACCATGCTGTGAATAACACTTTGAGGATGCACCACCACCTGCACCTGCTCTGGTTCAAGATTGAACAACCATTTAGCTTCGATCATCTCCAGGCCCTTGTTCATGAGCGTGGCAGAGTCAATGGTTATTTTAGCGCCCATTGCCCAGTTGGGATGTTGCAGAGCATGATCACGTTTTACGTTTACTAAAAAGTTCGGCTTCTTTCCCAAAAACGGGCCACCGCTGGCCGTTAGTATTATCTTTTCGATCTTGTTTCTCCCTTCTCCTACCAGGCATTGAAAAATGGCAGAATGTTCGCTGTCCACTGGAATAACCGGCGCCCTTTTTTCATACGCCTTCTGCATCACAATATCTCCTGCCACCACCAGGGTTTCTTTATTAGCCAGCCCAATGGCTTTTCCTTTTTCCACGGCCTTAAGCGTTGGCTTTAAACCGGCAAAGCCAACAATGCCAGCCAGCATCATATCATAAGTATCAAAATCCGCCACATCTTCCAAGGCCTTTTCCCCTGCAAATACTTTTACATCGGTGGATGATAAAGCTTCTTTTACTTTACTGTATAAAGTTTCATCACCAATAACAACTGCATTGGGCTTGAATTCCAGCGCCTGTTTTATCAATAGATCAGCATTGGTTTGTGCGGTAAGTATTTCCGCTTCAAACAAATCTTTATTGGCACGGATAACCTCCAGGGCCTGTGTGCCGATGGAGCCGGTGGAACCGAATAAGGCGATGCGTTTTTTCTGTTGCATATATAGTATGTGGGTAAAGATAAAATATTACCGGAGAAAATGAACGGGAGGATTTTTTGGGTAAGCGCCGTGGATGAGAAAGCCATTAAAGCTGGAACATTTAACTTACTGTTTTCAATTATGGAAAACAAAAAGTTTTATGTTTACAATACTAATTTATCAACCCTTACCAAATGCTTAAGAGAATTCAATTATTT
>JAZKGV010000154.1:0-2139 GCA_040385725.1 Bacteroidota bacterium
AGGGTCTATCAGTATTGCGCCATTAAAAAAAGATATATTTAAATTAACGGCTGTTATCCTGAATATTGTAATAGCTGCAATTATTGCTATTGTAAAAATAATACGTTGCCGGTGCTGTAGCCTGAACAAAAAAATGGCTGCCACAGGCCATACAAGGTAAAAATGCTCTTCTACACAAAGCGACCACAGGTGGCCAAGATTACCTGTTATTTCCTTAGGCAGAATATTAATAAAATAAAACAGGGCACCGGCGCTGGCAAGCTTTTGATTGCCGGTATCGTAAAAATAGGGAGCGGAAACTTGCCATAATAAATTAGCCAGTAACACACAGATTATTAAAGGTGGAAACAATCTTAATGCCCTGCGTTTATAAAAATTAACCAGTGAGATATTGCCTGTATTTTCATATTCTATTTGAAGCAGTGAAGTAATGAGGTAGCCGCTTAATACAAAGAAGAGATCAACGCCAATCCAGCCGCCTTTAAAAAAATTATAGCTGCCATGAAGCATCATTACAAAAATTACGGCAATGCCCCTTATGCCGTCTAAACTCGGTAAATAATTAAATTTTTTTTCAAGGGCTTGTTGCGGCATTATATCGGGGTTTATCAGGCTTGTGTAAATTGTGGTTTAAAAATGAGGATTACATAAAAATGAAAAATAAACTAATATTGCCGGTACTGTCCGGACAAATATAAATACTCTTTCTTGAACAAAACTACTAACAGGATATTGCCAGGGCTTCATCACCGCCTCATAAAACAAGCGCTTACCATTCGTACGGTGGAGGAAAAGTTTTTGTTGTTATTCTCCGAAGGAAAACTGAATGGTACAGTGCATACTTGTGTGGGGCAGGAATTTAGTGCATTGGCATTTGCAGGCCAGTTAAAGAAAAAAGATTTTGTATTCAGCAACCACCGTTGTCATGGCCATTACATTGCTTTTACCGGTGATGTAAAAGGGTTGATAGCAGAATTGCTTGGCAAAGCAAGTGGCACCTGCGGTGGTATTGGCAGCAGCCAGCATTTGTGCAATAATAATTTTTACAGCAATGGCATACAGGGTGGCATAGTGCCCGTAAGTGCCGGTTATGCTTTAGGAAATAAATTAAGAAAGAACGGCGCTATTGGTTTATATCGGTGATGGCACTTTAGGCGAAGGCACATTGTATGAAACTATGAACATCATCAGCAAATGGGAAATACCCTTGCTGATCGTTTGTGAAAATAATTTCTATGCACAAAGCACACCGCAAAATGTAAATCTTGCAGGCGACATAAGGGCAAGGGCCGAAGCGTTTGGAATAAAAACATTTAAAGGCCATACTTCATCACCAGAACAATTAATGGATGATGCCAAAGCCGCTATTGAGTATGTTAGGAATGAAACAAAGCCTTGCTTCTTTTTAGTGGAAACTTTTCGGCTCAATCCACACTCAAAAGGAGATGATGACAGGCCGGCGGAAGAAATTCAATCATACAGGGACAAAGACTATCTAAGCATCTTTGGCAAAGAGCAGGAAGAATATTATTCCAACTACATGGATAGTATCAGCAAGGAAGTGAATGAAATGGTAGAACATATTCTCCAGGAAAGAGAATTAAACATTGAAGAATATTACGAAGCAAAAGAACAGAGCAACAGTGATAGCTGGTTGCCGGTAAAACCAATCAATAAAAGACAGGTTGAACTGCTCAATAATTTTTTTAAAGAAAAAATTATTGCAGAGGAACGAATGATATTTTTAGGGGAAGATATTCTGTCGCCGTATGGTGGTGCATTTAAAGTAGCAAAGGAATTATCATTTTTAGCCCCGGATAAAGTTTTTTCAACACCAATTTCTGAATCGGCTATTGTTGGTATTTCAAATGGACTTGCACTAAATGGTTTTAAGCCTTTTGCTGAAATAATGTTTGGTGATTTTGTTACGCTGGCATTTGACCAGATCGTTAATCATGCCAGCAAGTTTCACCACATGTTTAATAAAAAGGCTACTTGCCCGGTGGTGATACGTACGCCAATGGGTGGCCGCAGGGGATATGGGCCTACACACTCACAAACACTCGATAAGTTTTTAATTGGTATTGATAATATAAAGACAGTTGCCCTTAATACTTTTTTTGACCCGGCAATTGTTTA
>JAZKGV010000155.1:0-3329 GCA_040385725.1 Bacteroidota bacterium
CGCCGCTTCTTATCTTCATTCAACTGTTTTATCTCGTTAATTATTTTCTCTTTACTGTCCAAAATAATTGTATCTATATCACTTACTAAGGATATATAGCTAAATGGCAATTCCTTTAAAACGGGCCTATCTGCCATTTGGGACCACACTAAGAATTTTTGATATGGATTTATCTTATAAACGCTAAAAGAATCTTCATTTTTTTGTTTATAAATTAAAATTGAATCATAATATGAAGAACGCAAATAATCATAATGAGATTCTATTGATGGATAAGTTTTAATATAAAGTGGTGAGGATGAATTATTATGAATATAGGCACGATATCCTGACTCACATCCTGTAAAAAGAAATACCATTACTAAAAAAGCAAATAGTATTTTCATAATAGCATGATTTAATTATTCCAATATTTATATTCTTTGCTTCATAGCCTCATACAAAATAACACCATTTGCCACTGATACATTCAGAGACTCAAAATCACCGGTCATTGGTATGTTAAATTGTTCATCGCATATTTTCAACAATGCAGGATAAACACCGTGTTCTTCTCCACCCAATACCACCGCACAGGGTTCTTTAAAATCAACATCAAATATTTTTTTAGTGGCCGTCATTTCACTGGCATATACTTTTATGCCATTCAGGTGCAGTTCATCCACAGCTTTCATTAAACTACCCACACGGCACACAGCAATTTGTTCTAATGCCCCTGCAGAGGTCAATATTGCATCTTCATTCAATGCCCCTACTCCTTTATCAGGAATAATGATGCCATGCACACCAAAACAAAAAGCGCTTCTTGCAATACCACCTATATTTCTTATATCCGTAATACCATCCAATATTATAAACAATGGCACGTCTCCTTTCTCCACCACAAATGAAATTACATCCTGTAAGTTTTGGTATTGGATCTTACTGATAACTGCAATACAGCCTTCGTGGTTGCTTACATTAAGGCTGTTCAGTTTTTCAACCGGTACTTTATTAATAGGAACAAGATTTTTTTCTGCCAGCGCTCTTATGATATCGATCACTTCGCCATGCACCGTTGCCTGCAGGTAAATACGCTCCAATTGCTTGCCACTCTCCATTGCTGCGATCACTGCACTCCTGCCGATAATCAGCGTATTCTTCTTTGGCCTTTGCTGCTGTGGCCTGGTCCTGAAATTTTTCATACTGCAAATGTGTGGATTATTTTAGTTGTAGCCACGAATTACACAAATTATCACGAATGAAAGAACAAAACTAAAAGCGATACTTATCTAAAATAAAAAGCGGTTTCAAAATTTGAAACCGCTTTTAGTATCATTCAATAAGAATTGACTTATTTTAAACCAAATGCTTTTTTCACTTTAGAAACATAGTCCAGTTTCTCCCAGGTAAACAATTCCACTTTCATTTTCTTTGTTTTGCCATCAGGGCTGCTGAATGTTTTCTCAACCACTTCATTCTTGCGGCCCATATGGCCATAAGCTGCAGTTTCGCTGTACATAGGTGTACGCAATTTTAAACGCTGCTCAATAAAATAAGGACGCATATCAAAAATGCTTTCTACTATTTTGCTGATCTGGCCATCTGTAAGCTCTACATTAGCTGTACCGTAAGTGTTTACATTAATGCTGGTTGGCTTTGCAACACCAATAGCATAAGAAACCTGTACCAATACTTCACTGCAAAGCCCTGCTGCCACTAAATTTTTAGCAATATGCCTTGTAGCATAAGCAGCGCTACGGTCAACCTTGCTTGGATCTTTACCGCTGAAAGCACCACCACCGTGAGCACCTTTACCACCATAAGTATCTACAATGATCTTACGGCCTGTTAAGCCAGTATCACCGTGTGGGCCACCAATAACAAACTTACCTGTGGGATTAATATGGTATTTGATATTGTCGTTAAAAAGCTTAGCGTATTGCTTGTATTTAGATTTGATCCTTGGTATCAGTATATTGATAACATCACTTTTAATTTTTGCCAACATTTTTGCTTCTGCATCAAAGTCATCATGCTGTGTAGAGATCACGATAGCATCGATACGAACCGGTTTGTTGTTATCATCATATTCCAATGTAACCTGGCTTTTAGCATCAGGCCTCAGGTAAGGCATTTTTGAATTTTTCTCCCTGCGGATAACAGCCAGCTCAAGCGAAAGGTTATGAGCAAGATCTAATGCCAATGGCATGTAGTGCTCTGTTTCGTTGGTAGCGTATCCAAACATCATTCCCTGGTCACCAGCACCCTGTTCTTCTTTCTTAGCCCTGTCAACGCCCTGGTTAATATCACCGCTCTGTTCATGAATAGCAGAAAGGATACCGCATGAATTAGCTTCAAACATGTATTCACTTTTTGTATAGCCGATCTTACGGATAACACCACGTGCTATTTCCTGCACATCTAAGTAAGCTTTACTTTTTACTTCACCAGCCAATACCACCTGTCCTGTTGTTACCAGCGTTTCGCAGGCAACTTTACTGTTGGCGTCAAAGGCTAAAAAGTTGTCAATTAAGGCGTCGCTGATCTGGTCAGCTACTTTGTCTGGGTGTCCTTCACTTACGGACTCTGATGTAAATAAATAAGGCATTGATATTTTTTTTTGAGGTGCAAAGATATGTGTGCAGTATTAAAAAACAAAGCCTTTGGCCGGGGCCAAAGGCTTTTTATTAATAATATTTAAAATTATAGTTTGGAATACACCACCCTCATATACATTTTATAGTTGGGATGAGTGCCATTCCCGATTTTTATCCGGCCATCAGCAAGCAGGTTATTGTACGAAATAGCATACTTATGATACCTGAGCTTGTTAGGAGCAGACAGGCGGAAAGTATAGTTGGGCATATGATTGGTAACAATATGCTGCAGGTACCTCGACACATTAAAAGTGTAATAGTAGTTTGCTACAGCGCCCACAGTTTTCTTACGCAGGTAACCACCATAATAGTTGAAAGTTACGCCGGCACTTGGATAAAAGTATATACTGTCGTCAGGATTATAGAAAGCTTCAGGATTAAGATCAAAGTAAATGGGCTTATACCTGTTGGCAGATGCAGGCGTATCAACAAGGTCGAGATACAGGTATGCTGGTGGCAACATGGCAGCATCCACCATGCTTGAGCCTGGTATTCCTTCAATCACTATTTCAGCACGGTGAATAATTCGGTTATCGTAAGCATTTATACCCGGTATATTCAATGTGGCATAAGTACCCGGTGTGGTTTGAAGGTACAAAGCATCAGGAGAAGGAGATGAAACCTCAGCGCCTGTCCAGTCTCTTTTTAAATTGGTCGCCTGTGCTGAGAATGAGTTTGGAAACCCTAGTG
>JAZKGV010000156.1:0-2950 GCA_040385725.1 Bacteroidota bacterium
AAACCCTTCTCCTTCTGCTTCATATGATTTTCCAAAAGGAATGCCAATTGGCCAGCCATATTTCCAGGTTTTTAGTTCAAGTGAAATTACATCCCTTCCTGTAATGCGATAACCTACGTTCAGATAAACCATACCAGGCGGATTATTATCAGGTATTAAATTAGCCAGCATAAATAAGGTACTGCCTGCAAAAAACTTTTTATAAGTACTGTCTTGTTTGGCATACTGTGCTTTAAGGTGTAGCGTGCTTGTCATCATTAAGACCAAAGTGAAGGATAAAATTTTCTTTTGCATATCTGTAATAGTATTTATTAAACGATACTGCAAAAGTAGATTCGCAAGATGCCTGTTTTCGTTCACTTAAGTTAAAAAATGAACCTTACACTTTATTTTTCTCTATGATCCTTGCTCTTAACCTGCTTAAAGATTGGGGTTTGATACCTAAATAGCTTGCTAATTGATGCTGTGGCACACGTTGGATAAGGTCTGGTCTTTTCTGTAATAAATTTAAGTATCGTTGTTCAGGGGAAGAAGTCTTAAACTCGTCAAAATTGATTTGATGCTTTGCTAAAAGTTCTTCTGATAAAACTCTGCAAAGCGATTCAAATTTTGGGAATTTAATAAAACTTTCAGCTTCCATTTCTGGGGTTGTAACTGTCAGAATGGTGTCTTCCACACAAGAAATGTAATATTCAGAAGGGGCTTTGTTTATAACGCAATGAGGTGTCAGGCCTTCCATTTCTGTATAGAAAGCGGTTGTTTTTTCTTCTCCGTCTATTATGTAATATGTCCGGATACAACCTTTAAGAACAAAGTAGCCATCATTAGACTTTTCTCCTTCTTTGAGTAAAGTTGTTCCTTTTTTTACTGAGCGAAATATGTCCAAAGAAACGATTGCTTTCTTTTCATCTTCTGTCAGCGAAATGTATTTTGATATAAAGTCAAATAATAAATCCTGCATTTTTTATTTTGTTATTACTGTCGTCTGTTACACTTGCCACCAACATGTGTATTTACGCTAATATACGCACCATTTTTCAACCTCAGCCAAGGTTTGTGTCTCCTCGAACCTCCTCGTTTTTACAAAACTATTAATTTGATGTTTGTGGAGATGATTCGTGGGGACACGAACCAAGGCGGAGGATTGTCCTTGAATGCCGTTAGGTGTATCAAAAGCACTATCAATATTACCGATTAATTGGTATAACCCAGGCTGCCTAAGAATTGCGTGTTGATCTGTTATTGGAGTGCATTGTGAATTGGCAGAATTGCATACCCCTAAAAAAACTAACGATATTGCGATATTTAATTTTTTATTAAAGAAAGACATTAAAAATAATATTTAAGACATTGTCAGATGACTGAATTGCACACAACTCTCAAATATACGCAAGTCTGGTACACTTAAATGTTGGTAATCAAACCTAAAGTGTACCGCATAATAAAAGCCCAATAAAGATTTGCTGCACAAGAGTGCGACGCCACCGAAGCAAAATACAGCACTAAAGTCCGGCCCATAAAAATAACCCACACACCTTTTTGAGCCTTTTTCCATTACATCCAAATACCTACCTTTGGCACCGATTGCGCCAAATGAGAAGTACCTGCTGAAAGGTTTCTCTTTTTTATAATTCAAACTTATTTTGATATGCCATTAGTTGACCTGGTAATGCCCAAGCTGGGCGAAAGTATTATGGAAGCCACCGTTTTAAAGTGGCACAAAAAACCCGGTGATACCATTAAGGAAGACGAGACCGTATTGGACATTGCCACCGATAAGGTTGACAGCGAAGTACCTTCCACTGCCGCCGGTGTGATAGAAGAAATCTTATACAAAGAAAATGACGTGGTGCCGATCGGCGCCGTGATAGCTAAAATAAGAGTGGGCGCTGACGCTGCTGTTACAGCGGCGCCTGCACAACCTGCTGCTCCTGCACCTGTGTATGAGGAGGCCAGCGTTGTGGAAACCATTCCTTACCAGCCAACCACTGCGGCAAGTGCAGGGCCTGCATCTGCTATTCGTTTTTATTCTCCCTTAGTATTGAATATTGCACAACAGGAAGGTATTACCATGGCGGAACTGGAAAAAATTCCCGGCACAGGACAGGATGGAAGGGTGAGCAAAAAAGATATATTGGCTTATGTAGCTAATGGAAGAAGGGCCGGCAGCAATGGACAACATACTCAACAACCTTCAGTACAACAAACAGAACCTGTAGTAACACAATCGGTAACAGTAGCTGCACCAAGCCAGCCTGAACCTGCTCAAACTGCCCTGCAAACCTACACCGGAAATGTAGAGATCATTGAAATGGACAGGATGCGTAAGATGATCGCCAAGCATATGGTGGACAGTGTACACACCAGTCCGCATGTAACCAGCTTTGCTGAATGTGATGTTACCAGCATGGTGATGTGGAGAGAAAGAGTGAAGAAGGAATTTGAAAAAAGAGAAGGAGAGAAAATTACTTATACACCATTGTTCATTGAAGCCATTGTAAAATGTATCAAGAAATATCCATGGCTCAGCAGTTCAATTGATGGCGATAAACTGATCGTAAAGAAAGACCTGAATATTGGTATGGCCACTGCCCTGCCCTCTGGTAATTTGATTGTACCGGTTATTAAAAATGCCGATCAGTTAAATCTTACCGGGCTTACAAAAAAAGTAAACGGCCTTGCGAATGCTGCAAGAACAGGCAAACTAAAACCAGATGATACAACAGGTGGTACTTTTACTTTGACCAATGTTGGTTCTTTTGGAAGTATCATGGGTACACCCATTATCAATCAACCACAGGTTGCGATAATGGCTGTTGGTGCTATTAAGAAAAGACCAATGGTGATCGAAACACCTCAGGGCGACAGTATTGCTATCCGCCACATGATGTATATTTCATTAAGCTATGATCATAGAATTATTGATGGTGCGTTAGGTGCTACTTTCTTA
>JAZKGV010000157.1:0-1711 GCA_040385725.1 Bacteroidota bacterium
GAAATACGCAAGTGAGCATAGGTTATGAATGAGTTTTGTTTTGATGTATAACCATTCCAACAACCACTTTGTTTTGTTCTGCTTTCTTTTTATTATCAAGATATTTTTTTACCACCACAAAACTAATTACCATCAGTAGTAACAAAATAATAATAGTGATGTAAGTATAAGGCGAATCCTTAAGCCTGCGTTTTTCTTTTCGTTTTTTATTCTTTGCAATTTGTCGGTGCAGTTCATCATTCAACTGCTCCACGTAAGTATTGATATCTTTATTGCCGGGCATTTGCTGCAGGCCTTCCACCGCATCATTTACAAAAGCATCATCCGCCATCGTTTTTTCCACCTCATGCTGTTGAGTTTGGTTCAATTGATTGCTCAGATAATCCATCAACTGCTGGTTATCTATGTCCTTGTTACTGTTGCTTAATATGTCTTTCAGCTCATTGCTCATGTTGTTGCCGGCGCTCCAGCATTATTTTTAAGTTCCGTTTTCCGTTTTGTATATAGCTTTTCACCTGCAATAAAGAATAACTGGTTTCATCAGTAATTTCCTGGTAACTTTTCTTTTGCAGGTAAAACAAAGTTAAGCATTGCTGCTGTTCTTTATTAAGCTGCTGCATGGCCCATTCCATATCAGTAAGTGCCTGCTCTTTTTGAAGGTGGTGATTTTTATTTTCCGTTTCTTCCGGAGAAGATAAGTGATGCTCATTTATTTCAACCGGGAACCTGTCTTTATGCCTTAGTTTCATCAGGCAATGGTTTTTAGCCACCATATAGATCCAGCTCTTAAAATAGTCCACCTTGTATTTGTGCAGTTCGGTAATGGCTTTTAAAAACACCTGCTGTACACCATCTTTTGCTTCTTCCTCATTTTTTAAATATTTCATGCATACACCAAGCAGTAGGAGCGTATATCGTTGCAGCAGTATGCCCAACCATTGGTTGTCTTTGTCTGCATAAAAGTTTTGCAGCAGTAGGTTATCGTCAATATGTTTATACTTATCAGGGTTCAGCATTCTATATCTGTGCAGCTAAGATGTAAACTTATGTAAATTCCATAAGGCAATAATTGAAAGTTGAAAAATGATAATTGAAAACTCATTTGCAGCGTTCTGTATGCTGAAGTGAAAGCAGCATTTTTAATTTTCCCTGCCTACCGGCAGGCAGGCATTTTCCATTATCAATTATTTGGTGACATCATTTATCTCTATCCAGTAACCATCCGGGTCTTTAAAATAGATCTGCTGCACAGCATCCACTCTTTTTGTTACCGCATTTTTTTCGCCAGCCCAGTTTTCGTACTCCACTTTGTTTTGTTTCAGTATGGTAATAAAATCATTTACAGATGCTACAGAAAAACAAACATGGCTGTTTTTATCGTGTGCTGTAATGGCCGCAGCGCCCTGTATCAAATGCAAATGGCTCTTGTTGCCAATACTAAACCATGTATGTCGTCCATCATGGAAAGGTTCAGGTATGGTATCAAGTTGCACAATATTGCTGTAGAAACCGGTACTCACTTTGAGGTCTTTCACATACAACGCAATATGATTAAGAACCGGGTGTTGCTTTTGAGATAATGCTACCAGATGAATATTCAAAAGCAGTGTTATTAAGACAACAATTTTTACTGTTCTTGTCATTGTAGTTATTTTCAGTTAAGAATATTACCTGTTCAGCAAGATAAACTTTTTTGAAACCGCTGTTGTAA